>NZ_WTVE01000008.1:0-87452 GCF_022496685.1 Pseudomonas sp. B707
TACGAACCGAGCGGTCACAGGTTCGAATCCTGTCGAGTGCACCATTTAAGAGTCAATTGCAGCAATGCGGATGACTTGGTTACAGCCAGTTGTGGTCTGGTCTAAAAACACAAATTGCACTCGTAGCTCAGCTGGATAGAGTACTCGGCTACGAACCGAGCGGTCACAGGTTCGAATCCTGTCGAGTGCACCATATACCGAAAAGCCCGCGTTTAACGCGGGCTTTTTGCTGTCCGGGATTTGGCTTTTCCCGTCACGCATCCTTTCTCATCAAAATCGATTTGAGCACTGCGGCCTCGCTTGAGGTCGTAACGATAACTCGTTGCCGAATTTCGGATGCTCACCTTGTCGGGTTTGCCCAAGGCGATTTCAACATCCTGTTGGCTCATGCCGGCGATGATTCGTTGATTGATGATTGCTTCACGTTTCTGTCGCGCGTCGATCAGATCTCCACATTTGTCCTGGGTGCGCCCGACGACGGCCATTTCTCGCTTTCTGATATTCATACCGGATATTTCTTCGTGCCGGGCTTCGGGTATCAAGGTGACTGTGGAGCCAGGCGAGTAGGGGTGAACTTCCTGCAATGAAAGGTGCTCATCGTTCGCGCAGCTCAGCGTGGTGAACGTGACGTGACCATCTGAAGCTTCGCAACGATGAAGTATCGTTGCGCTCCCGATGGCGGGCAGGCAGAGCAGGGTGGTCAGCATGAATCGGGATGTTTTCGATGGCATTCGGCGTCCTCCATGACGATTGTTCTCAAGCGTAGCCGGCAGTTTTTTCACCGCCGGTGTGTTTTCTTTTCAGGATGCGTCGTCGCAGTGTGAAGGATCAGGACAGTGCTCAGCTTTGTCTCGCAAGCGCTTGTTTCAGCCACTATTTTTTAACGTTTAAAACCGTCAGGCGGTGTATCATTGCGCCCGTCAGCCCCGCCGGGGCTTATGGAAAACCTCCATGGACTTACCCAGTAGTTATTCAGTAACCCGTTTCACCAATCATGAATTGACTGATTGATCCTTCCGGCGTGCCCCGCTGCTGGGAGTGGAGTTCGCCTATGTCCGAAATCGAAGTAAAGAAAACACAGGAAAGCCTGCAGGATCGCCTGGCTCAGGTCGTCGAGCTGCTGCAGCGCCAGCGGGTCGTCGAAGACCTGACTCATCGCCAGGAAGGCCCGCATCATGACCGGGTCGAGAACCTGGTCCACCGGCAAAACCTCGTCGAATTGCAACGCAAGCTCGACGATCTGCACTCCGCCGACGTCGCCTACATTCTTGAAGCCCTGCCGCTGGACGATCGTCTGACGCTCTGGCAACTGGTCAAGGCCGATCGCGACGGCGACATTCTTCTCGAAGTATCCGATTCCGTCCGTGAAACCCTGATCGCCGACATGGACGATCATGAGCTCCTGGCTGCGGCCAAGGACATGGATGCCGACGAACTTGCTGACCTGGCCTCCGAGCTGCCGCGAGACGTCGTCCATGAGCTGATGGAGACTCTGGACCAGCAGCAACGCGAGCGTGTGCGTTCGGCCCTCTCCTACGACGAGGAGCAGGTCGGCGCGCTGATGGACTTCGAGATGGTGACCATCCGTGAGGATGTCAGTCTCGAAGTGGTTCTGCGTTACCTGCGTCGCCTCAAAGAAT
Source organism: Pseudomonas sp. B707 (assembly GCF_022496685.1). Classification (NCBI taxonomy): domain Bacteria; kingdom Pseudomonadati; phylum Pseudomonadota; class Gammaproteobacteria; order Pseudomonadales; family Pseudomonadaceae; genus Pseudomonas; species Pseudomonas sp. B707. The sequence continues at coordinate 1,641 of NZ_WTVE01000008.1, forward strand.
TGCCGGGCCATACCGACAAACTGTTCGTGGTCGACTACGACGGCGTGCTCAAGGGCGTGCTGCCGATCAAGCGTTTGCTGGTGAATGACCCGGAGAAACAGGTTTCCGAGGTCATGGCCAGTGACCCGGTGAGTTTTCACCCGGACGAGGACGCCTATGACGCCGCTCAGGCGTTCGAACGTTACGACTTGATCTCGGCCCCCGTGGTCGACAAGAACGGCAAGCTGATCGGCCGTCTGACCATCGACGAGATGGTCGACCTGATTCGTGAGGAGAGCGAAAGCGAAGTCCTCAACATGGCGGGTCTGCGTGAAGAGGAAGATATTTTCGCCTCCGTCTGGAAGTCCCTGCGCAACCGTTGGGCGTGGCTGGCGATCAACCTGATCACCGCATTCGTCGCATCGCGGGTGATCGGCCTGTTCGAAGGTTCGATCGAGAAGCTGGTGGCCCTGGCGGCGCTGATGCCGATCGTGGCGGGCATTGGCGGCAACTCCGGCAACCAGACGATTACCATGATCGTTCGCGCCATGGCGCTCGATCAGGTCAGCACCGGCAACACCTCGCGCCTGATGCGCAAAGAGTTGGCCGTGGCGTTGATTAACGGCCTGGTCTGGGGCGGTGTGATCGGTGTGGTCGCTTACTTGCTCTACGGCAGCTGGTCGTTGGGCGTGGTGATGACGGCTGCCATGACGTTGAACCTGTTGCTGGCAGCATTGATGGGGGTGTTGATCCCGATGACTCTGGCGAAGATGGGGCGCGATCCGGCGATGGGCGCCAGTGTGATGATCACGGCCATGACCGACAGTGGTGGCTTCTTCATCTTCCTGGGGCTGGCGACGATTTTCCTGCTCTGACCGACTGCATAAAAAACAGCCCGCCAATTGGCGGGCTTTTTTTCGCCTGTAAGTAGCCCGAATCGCAGGCAAAAAAAAGCCAGCATTCATGCTGGCTTGAGATGTTCGGTTTGACTCAGGATGCGTCTGCGGCCATTTCGGCGTCGTGGGCGATCAGAGAAACCAGCGCGTTCTGCTGGCGATGGGAGAGTTGGCGGAAGCGTTGCAGCAACTCGCGTTCGTGCAGTGACAGCTCCGGGCTGTCCAGGCGCATGCTCAGCTCTTCGCCCAGTGCACCTTCCTGAATAAGACTCTGCTCAAGGCGCGCAATGATCTCGGAGTTCATGCTGCGATGATGATTGCGAGCCACCTCGGCAATGCGTTCACGCATTCCGTCTGGCAGACGTACGACGAACTTGTCAGCCGTACGGCTGGAATAAATTGCCTGTTTCAATGGGCGCATATATTTAACCGGTTAGTTCAGGGGAGCGGTTCTCGGGATTGGCCGCAGGATGAGTGGTAGGACAAGCATCCGCGCCAAATGGTTCAACCTGAATTGTTAAGAGGCGCGCATCATGCCTCAAAATTGCCAGATCATTGGCGTCAATTCTGTGACAAATATTGATCCGGGTAAAGGCGTAATGCCAGCACCAATTATCAGAAATGCGGACTGGTTTGAAAAGAAAGCATCGGCCCGTATCGCTGACCGCGTCCTGAAACATGTCGACTGATGCCCGAAGGCGTCAGAACGTGCATGCTATGCGGGTTGAATCGTTGTTCCTTACCTTGTACAGGATAGTGGCAAATGGCCGATTTACTAGGGGCAAATGCCCGCCGGAGGGCGTTTTCAGGATGGATGGCAGGCTGATTTACCTCATGGGACCTTCCGGCTCTGGCAAGGACAGTCTGATCGAGGCTGCGCGTGAACCTTTACGGGCGTTGGACTGCGAAATCATCAGGCGCGTGATCACCCGTTCGGCCGAATCCATGGGCGAGGATGCGATCGGCGTGACGCCCCAGGAGTTCCAGCAACGTCAGCGTGCAGGCAAGTTCACGCTGTGGTGGGAGGCCAACGGCCTTTCCTACGGGATTCCTGCGGAGATGGATCAGTGGTTGAAAAACGGTAAGCACGTCCTAGTGAACGGCTCTCGGGCGAACCTTCGGCAAGCGCTGGAACACTACCCGACGCTAGTGCCGGTGTTGCTCACGGTTCGGGATGATGTCCTGCGTGAGCGCCTGCACCAGCGTGGCCGGGAGACGCTTGAGCAGATCGATGCGAGGCTGGCCCGTAACACGCTGTTCAAGGACAGGCGTTCAACCGACAGCCCTGTGCACCTGATCGACAACTCGGGCGACCTGGCCGATGCCGTCAATCATTTGCTGGAGCTGGTCAGGTTCAGCGCAATACCGGATCAAACTTGATCTTGCGCCCGGCCACCAGCGCCAATACGAACAGCGCCGAAAAGACGCCGCAACCGATCAGGGGCAGGGATATTTCGGTTTGCTCGAACAGCGAAAAATGCCCGAGGCCACTCAATAAGGCGAGGATCAGAAATCCTGCAGCTGACTTGGACATGCTGTACTCCTGAGGATATTTCAAAAAACCAGACGTTCAGTCGAATGCGCCGGCAACGCCTGTTCAGATTCGCTGACCGCTTGCGGGGCGAAGCTCTGATCGCTCAACACCGCCCATTGCGGCGCCTTGTGCACTTGCAGGTAATGCGGCATGCGCCCGGCCACTTTCTCGTCGTCCTCGGGGACGAAGTGAAAGCCCACCAGGACGGCCAGTGCGATTGCGTTTGCGAACACGAGGGCGCTGTTCATGAGACGAGTCTCCGATTGTTCTTGTATAAGAATCGGTAAAGCAGCCGTCGTGCCAATAGTCTAACCGCTGTTAAATCCTTTAAAAACAAGCATTTAGCAGGGTTTTTCGAAGTGCACGCATTGCATTCTGCAATGATGGCTTTTTGCGGCGATGCAAATTGCACGGTAAAACGTCCGGCACCCTTGCAAGGCGCCTGCCTACACTTAAAAAGCCCTGCGGACGACATGACAAAACAGGGCCCGGCCGTTAACATGCACGCCGTCTGTCGCACCGACAGATTTGTGTCCCAGTAGCTCAATTGGATAGAGCATCCCCCTCCTAAGGGGAAGGTTGGCAGTTCGAACCTGCCCTGGGACACCATCTATTGAAAAAGCCCCGCGCAGAGTGATCTGGCGGGGCTTTTTGTTTTCAGGAATTTATAAGCGAAAGCGACTGACCAGAGTGTTGAACGACGCCGCCAAGTTGGACAGTTCCTGGGTCGAGGCGCTGGTCTGATGTGCGCCTGCCGCTGTCTGGGTGGAAAGATCCTGAATGTTGACCAGATTTCGGTCCACTTCACGAGCAACGTGTGCCTGTTCTTCCGAGGCTGTGGCGATGACGAGGTTGCGATCATTGATCTGCGAGATGCCGTCGGCAATCAGCTCCAATGCCTGGCCGGTCGCTTGCGCCAGTGACTGGGTTTCGCTGACCAGCGCCTGGCTTTTCCCCATGGCGCCGACGGCTTCGTCTGCACTGTTGCGAACGTCGTTGATCATGCCTTCGATTTCCCCCGTCGAAGCCTGGGTTCTTGCCGCCAGGGCTCGTACCTCGTCGGCGACCACGGCAAAACCTCGACCTTGCTCACCCGCGCGTGCAGCCTCGATGGCGGCGTTAAGCGCCAGCAGATTGGTTTGCTCGGCAATCCCCCGGATGACATCCAGAACCTTGCCGATGTCCCGTACTTTCTCTGCCAGGTCCTTGACCATGGTGGTGGAGGTGGCGATTTCCGTGGTTGCATGGTTGATCGCGGCAACGGCGTTTCGCGCTTGATCGCGTCCATTGCTGGCTTCCCGGCTGGTGGTCTGGGAGGCCTCGGAGGTGGATACCGCATTGCGCGCAACTTCCTCCACGGCGGAGGTCATTTCCGTGACAGCGGTTGCAGCCTGCTGAATCTCGTCGTTCTGACGAATCAGTCCGCGGCTTCCATTGTCAGTGACGGCGGTGAGTTCTTCGGCAGCGGACGCCAGTTGATCTGCCGCGCTGGCGATCTGCTGAATAGTGCTTTTCAGACTGCCCTGCATCTCGGCCAGGGCCGTGAGCAACTGACCGGCCTCGTCGCGGCCGGTGCTGACGATGTTTTGAGTCAAGTCGCCCCCAGCGATGCTTCGGGCGCTTTCAACGGCTTTGGAGATGGGGCGGCTGATCAGTCGGCTGATGAACAGGCCAAGCAAAATCGCCGCGACAAAGGCCAGCACGATGCCGATGTACAGCGAGGTCTTGGCGGAGGACTCCGTCAGAACCGATCGCTTCGCGGCTTCGCTGACCTGCATGTCGTTGGAGTTGGTCATGATGGTCAATTCGTCCATGACGACGCGGTAGTTTTTCTGCAGATCGCCGAGCAGCAGTTCGCGGCCATTTTCCAGGTCGCCGGCCTTCATCAGGGTCAGATACCTTTGCACGATCGCCTGGTAAACGGGCCAGGCCTTCTCCATCCGGTCACCGGCTGCACGTTCGTCGTCGGCAAGCTCGGTTTTCCGGTATTCGGCAAAGGCTTTTTCGCTCGCCAACTGGTTGGCGTTCATCGAGGCGAGGAATTCGTCTTTGGTGCTCTGTGGCAGGTTGGCGGCAGTGGCGACGTAAAGCCGATACATGTCACGGGTCTGTCCGACAGCCTTGATTTTGGTCTGCGCGACGTTGGCGACGGCGACCAGATTGTTGCCGAACACCGATCTGAGGCTCGTCGAGAGTTCGGTCACTCCCCGGCTTCCCAGCAGGCCCACCCCCAGCGTGATAAAGGCGCACGCCGCGAAGGCTGTGATCAATTTCGTGGAAAGTCTTGCGTCATTCAACCAACTCATTAGGGGGCATCCTGCTGACATGTGGGGCGGGTCAATATCGAGCGCAGCTCGTAAGCAAATGGCTTGTCGTCGTACATCTTTCGGCTGCGGAGTCCACAACTGTAGGGTTACAGGTTGTTTCTTATCTAAATATATTCCGCATTAAACCCCTTGTAACCAGCGGTTTAGAGCATTCAGCACATACATACAAAAGATGGCACTTGGCCTTTTCTATTTATTGCCAAGTGTTACATTGTGTGGAATATTCCAAAAAATACGTACGACATCGTACCTCCTCGTTCTTGGCTTCCGAGATGACGAGGATGCCGTGTTCGTGATTTCCAGAACCGTGAAAAAAGAACGAAGCAGCCTAGGGTAGGACTCATGTCGCGTCGCATTGATAAAGGGAAACGCAGGGGGTACGCCTTTGCCGGATTGGTCACGCTGTTGATCGCCATGGCCGGAGCCGTGCATGGCGAGGCGCTCGACAGCAGCGCGTCGGTTGGCAAGCGTTTGGCGATAGCCGCTGACTGTGTGGCTTGTCATACGGCGCCAGGCGGCAGGGCTTTTGCGGGCGGCTATCCGCTCGGTTCACCGATGGGCACGATCTACTCGACCAACATCACGCCTTCGAAAACGGCGGGTATCGGCAATTACACGTCAGAGCAATTCGCCCGTGCGGTGCGTGACGGGGTGGCGGCCGATGGCACTCGGCTTTACCCGGCGATGCCCTACACCTCCTATTCGAAGATGACCGACAGCGACATTGCTGCGCTCTACGACTACTTCATGCATGAAGTGGCGCCGGTCGATACGCTGAACCAGAAAACCGCTCTGGATTTCCCGTTCAATATCCGCGCGTCGATGATTGGCTGGAACGCGCTGTTCCACAGCAAAACACGCTTCACGCCGGATCCGGCCAAGTCCGCCGAGGTCAATCGCGGCGACTATCTGGTCAACGGCCTGGCTCACTGCGATACCTGCCACACACCGCGCAATGTCCTGATGGCGGCCGACAGCGCAAAACCGTTGGCCGGCGGATCACTGGGCAGTTGGTATGCCCCCAATATCACTTCCGACAAAGTCAGCGGCATCGGTGCCTGGTCGAGCGACGAGATCGTGGCCTATCTGCGTACCGGTCACGTCGAGGGCAAGGCCCAGGCGGCGGGGCCGATGGCCGAGGCGGTGGAGAACAGTCTGCAGCATTTGAGCGATGTGGATCTCAAAGCCATTGCGGCCTATCTGCTGCAGACGGCGCCGATCAACAGTGGGGAAACCAAAGCCCGCCACGAGTACGGTCAGGCCTCGGTCGATGAATTGACGCTGCGCGGAGGCAAACCGGGGGACAACCCGGGCTGGCAGATATTCAGTGGCACTTGCGCCAACTGCCATCAGCCGAACGGTCAAGGCACGCGGGAATACCCATCGCTGTTTCACAACACCGCCACCAGTCGCAGCGACAACCTGATCGCGACCATCGTGTACGGCCTGCATCGTGAAGTCGACGGTGTGGCCATCGACATGCCGGGTTTCGGCCCTGACGCGCTGTTCACCGACCGCCTGAACGACCAGCAGATTGCCGACGTCAGCAACTACGTGCTGTCGCGCTACGGCAATGCCGACACGATTGTCACCGCCGCCGATGTGGCGCAGGTACGGGACGGTGGTCCCAAGGCACCGCTGGCAGTAATGGCGAAGTTTACGACCCCGGTCATCATTCTCGTGTGCGTGTTGATGGGCCTGGGCGCATGGGCCTTGATTGCACGTCGGCGCAAGGAGGCCTGAGCAATGGACACTTCAATGACGCACAAACACGAAAAAACTCAAACCGAAAGCTCGACTGGGCTCACTCGCCGCAATCTGTTGCGTGGTTCCGTGACGCTGGGCCTGGCCGCGATGATCGGCAGTGCGCTGCCCTGGCAGTCGGTGCTGGCAGCGCAGGTATCGAGCGACGATTTCATTGCGCTGTCGCAGTTTCTGGTCAGCCGTGCGGTCAATCCGGTTCTGGCCGATCGTTATTACGTTGCGCTGGACAAGCGCGCGCCGAATTTCTCGACCAACGTGATTGCCTTGAAGCAATTGATCGGCGCGCAGGGGTACCGGCATGTCGATGAATACCTGGCGCAACCGAATCCGGATCCATCGCTGCGGGCTACGGCCACCAGCATCATTTCCGCCTGGTATCTGGGCATCGTCGGTGAGCCGGCGGATGCGGAGCTGATCAGCTATTCCCTCGCCATGATGTATCAGCCCACTCACGGCATTCTCATCATTCCAACCTACGGTGGCGGCCCGGATTCATGGGGTTCCAAACCAGCAGTCATTCAGGACTCGACAGTATGAGCAGCGATCAATTCGATGCCGATGTGGTGATCATCGGTTCCGGTGTCATGGGCGGTCTGATCGCCACGGGCCTGGCCAAAGCGAACAAGTCGGTGATCGTGCTCGAGGCCGGTCCCCGGGTGAATCGCCGTGATGTGGTGGAAACATTCCGCAATGCCCCGGTAAAACTCTCGCTGGCCAATGCCAAGCTGCAGGGCGCCGGGTCGCCCTATCCGAGCCTGCCTCACGCGCCGTCGACCTACGGCGACTATTTGCAGCAGGTAGGGCCAGTGAAATACAACACTTCTTACTTGCGTGTGGTGGGCGGCACCACCTGGCACTTCGGTTCCTCGCTGTGGCGCATGCTGCCCAACGATTTTCGTCTCAAGTCGTTGTATGGCCGTGGTCGTGACTGGCCGATCAGTTATGACGAGCTGGAACCGTATTACGCTCGGGCTGAAATCGAACTGGGCGTTTCCGGTGTCGACGGCCAGGACGAAAGCGGGCAGGGCGGGGACGCCTATCCGCCGCGCTCGATTCCCTATCCGATGGAGGGCCTGAAGCCGAGCTACATGTTCAAGCGCCTCTCCGAATTGCTCAGCAAGGGCGGGTATAACCCGATCCTCGAGCCGAACGGCCGGGCAACCCGCCCCTATGGCAAACGGCCTCCCTGTGCCGGCAACAACAACTGCAACCCGGTATGCCCGATTGCAGCCAAGTACGACGGTTCGATGCACATCGATGAGGCCGAGCGCCATGGCGCCAAGGTGCTGGACAACTCCGTCGTCTACAAGATCGAGGCGGGCGACGACGGCAAGATCACCGCGATCTGGTACATGCGCCCCGACAAGTCCAAACACAAACTGACCGCCCGGGCCTTTGTATTGGCGGCATACGGTATCGAGTCGCCGAAGCTGCTGTTGATGTCGACCTCGGAAAAGTACCCGAACGGGATTGCCAACTCCTCGGATCAGGTCGGGCGCAACCTGATGGATCACACCGGCATCAGCATGAACGTCATGACCAAGGAAGACATGTGGCCGGGCGAAGGGCCGACGCAATTGCTGGTCTATCTGAACAGTCGCGATGGCGCGTTTCGCAACGATTACCCGAGCTACAAGATCAAGGTGCGCAACACCGTGCCGACGTCGCAAATCACCTCGAACCTGATCGCCAAAGGCGTGCTGGGCTCGAAGCTCGATGAGCAGATCCGCCTGCAATCGGCGCGCTCCCTGAACTGGGCCGTCGACTTCGAAACCTTGCCGCTGCCGGAAAACCGGGTCACCCCGAGCAAGACCAAGTTCGACGCCATCGGTCTGCCGGTTCCCGAGATCTACTACAGCGTTCCCGACTACTGGCACGCCGGTAAAGAGAAGGCGCTGGAAGACTTCAAGCAGTTTGCAAAACTGCTCGACGCCGACATCCTCAGCACCGACACGGGCTTCCAGAACCGTCAGCACATCATGGGCACCACCATCATGGGCGATGATCCGAAAGACTCGGTGGTAGACCGCGATTGCCGCAGTCACGACCATTCCAACCTGTTCATTGCGGGGACGAGCGTCATGCCATCGTCCTCCTGCGTGAACCCGACGCTGACAGGTGCGGCATTGAGTATTCGGATTGCCGATGTGTTGGTGGCGGAGGTCTGAGAAGCGCCCTGAAGTACAAAGCCCCACGTAGAGGTGTCTGGTGGGGCTTTTTTGTGTCTTTCAATCTTGCAGGAGGAAAGGCTAGAAAATTTCAGCTCCACCCTCTGCCTTTCCAATCGAGGTTGTGACGTTCGTGAAATGTCGGCGGCCGTTGACTGAGAAGCCCCGTTCGGGATCCTGAGACCCAGGCTTGCGCAAAGTCAGCAAGGCGGGCAATCCGTCTTTCTCGCTGTAACTACCAAACCAATTGTTCAGCCTTGCGATGAAGCACTCTTTGTCGATGAAAACTGGCAAGTCCATGACGGTTTCTACTGCGTAGTAACCTGCGCCGTAACTGTAATAATCATCGTCACCCGAGCCCGATGCAGGAATAGGGCAGAGGGGACCTTTGTGTTGGCTGGGTTGTTGAGGTTTACCCGCACCCGATTGGATCAGGGCTTTTATGAGAGTCTTTCGCAAAACTGGGTCCAGTACGTAGCTGGTACTGCTTTCCTCGGAGTATTGATTACTCGGCACGATCAACTTGTAGTCATACCGAACTGTCACCGTTGGTATTTGGCTGTTGATCTTCAGGGGATTGAGCAAGTACACATCATCAGCACCGTATGAGCCGTTGCGGTAGGCGAGATACATTCTTCCGTGAGATTTGATCCAGCCTGCCGACTGGTTGGCGCCGCGATCACTGGTGGAGAACAACGAGCTGCCGGCGCCGGCTTCCGGATCATACGGGGCCAACCTTCTAGTAAAGCGCTCTCCATCTCGACGGAAGGTTTCATGGAAACTGAACAGGCTCGTACCACCGGTATAGGTTGAAACGAACAGATCCCGTTGGCCGTCGCCGTCCAGGTCTATCAATGTGTAATTCACCTGACCTTGCTCGGCATCAGCATCGAGGCCGGAAGCGTTAAGCGCTTTCCATTCATCCTGGGTGACGCCCTTGGGAATACTTTTGGGGAACACGGTCTGATCCTCGGCTGGGTCGTCATTTGGATCGCCGGAGAATGAGGTTTCGCCTTTTTCGCTGGTGAGAGAGCCAAGTGCCCGCTCCAGTGCAAACTCCGGACTTTCCTTACTCATCTCCCGAACCCGTTGCTGCAGATCCTCCATGACCTGTCTATCGATCTCGTCCGGTTTGTAGGCCACCGCGTCGATCCACTGCGCGTGCAATACCTGCAAACGATCCTGATAACGCTGGCTCAGACAACTGGCCTCCTCGCCACATCGATCACGCTCCTGCAGCCACTGACGCTGAGCCTTTTTCACTTCCGCCTGCGCCGGTGCAGCCTTCATCAATTTCCGGTAAGCCGCCCCCATCTGCGCATCCAGCTCATGCAACGGCTTGTCCGCGCAAATCGCCTTCTCCACAACACTCGCCGCCTTTGTGCAGTCCATTCCGCTCGCCAGTGCCTGCTGCAAAAACAGCAGCGCACAGGCCGACACGATGTAGCGTCCCTTGATGTACACGATGAATCCTTTGCCGTTGGAAGGTGAGAACCGCCGCGCAGGGTAATCCTTGCGCAACGAATCTTGAACCCTCGCTTCAAGAGAACCCCTGATCCGGCCGATAACCCATTCGGTGACTTCAGAGTCGCGCGAAATCGCTTGATAGCATTTGGCCGGCAGCTATCATCTGCGCGCCTGGAAATGGTCCATCCTCTTCAATTGCCTGGAAATCCTCGATGCTGTCGTATCACCAAAAGAGTTTTCTGATCGTCGATGATTTCTCGGATTTCCGCAGTTCCGTGCGTTCGATGTTGCGCGAGTTGGGTGTCAAGGATGTGGACACCGCCGACACGGGTGAGCAGGCGCTGAAAATGTGCGCGCAGAAGTCCTACGATTTCATCCTTCAGGACTTCCACCTCGGTGACGGCAAGAAGAACGGTCAGCAGGTGCTGGAAGACCTGATGATGGAAAAGCTGATCAGCCACGAAGCGGTGTTCGTGATGGTCACGGCCGAAACCAGTCAGGCGATGGTGCTCAGTGCCCTGGAGCACGAGCCGGACGCGTACCTGACCAAGCCGTTCAACCGCTCCGGCCTGGCTCAGCGGCTGGAGCGTCTGGAGCAGCGCAAGACCCTGCTCAAACCGATTCTGCAAGCCCTCGACCGTGGTAAACCGGTCGAGGTGCTCAACGCCTGTATCGCCCTGTGCAAACAGGACATCCGTTATTCGCCGCTGTGCCTGCGCTATCGCGCCGATGCGTTGCGCGACATGAACCAGAACGAAGCGCTCGAGCGTCTTTACGACAGCATCATCGCTGATCGGCCGTTGCCATGGGCGTTTGCCGGGTTGGGCAAATTGCTGTTCAAGCGCGGGCAGGTCAGTCAGGCCAAAGGCGTTTATGAAAAAGCCCTGAAGGTCTTCCCGATGATGCCGGCGCTGTACGACGGCATGGCCGACGTGCTGGTCGCCGAAGGCGATACCAAAGGCGCGCAGCAAGTGCTGGAGGAAGCCATTCGCCTGTCGCCGCTGGCGGTGCGCCGTCAGGCGTTGCTGGGCAAACTGGCGATGGCCAACGAAGATTTCGACACCGCTTCCCGGGCCTATCGTCAGGCGGTGAATCAGGGCGCGCAATCGCGCTTCAAGGATCCGGAAAGCAATCTCGGCCTGGCTCACGCGCTGATCAGCAAGGGCAGTGAGCGCGGGCTCGACACCCGCACGCGTCTGGAGATCAACACCACACTGAGTGCGGTGGCGAAAGAAAACCCGACCGACCCGGGCCTGCAGATTCGCGCGCGTCTGATGAAGGCCACGAGCCTGTTGCTCAACGATGCCGAGACCGCCGAAAAACTTACCGAACAAGCGCTGATGCGCCTCGACGGCATGGAGCAGTTCATGAGCCCCGAGGCGGCGTTGCTGGTCGCCAAGCAATTGCAGATGCTCGGTCAGGCCGAGGCGGGCACTTCGATGCTCAAGAGTTGTGCGGAAATCTACGGCGATGACCCGGCGGTGATGAAAGACATCGCCAAGCTGACCGACGACCCGACTATTCTCAGCTCCAGCAACGCGGCCGCCGACCTCAACCGTCAGGGCGTGCGCGTGTACAAGACCGGCAACCTGGTGGAGGCCCGCGAGGTGTTCCGCAAGGCGCTGAAGATGCAACCGAAGAACATCAGTATCGCGCTGAACATGGCCCAGTCGCTGCTGCACGGCACCGACACCAATGTGCCGTCGGCGGAGCTGGAAGAATGTCGGGCCTGCCTGAAACTGGTGGGCATGATGCCCGATACCGACGCGCGTTATCCGCGTTATCAGAAGCTGAAAAGCAAGGCGTTTGGCGAATGAACCAAGACGAGCAGGCACTGGATTTTTCCACGGTGATCGCCTCCACCGTGCACGACATGAAGAACTCTCTGGCGATGCTGATGCAGGCCCACAGCCAATGGCTGGCACGCTTGCCCGAAGCGCAGCGCCAGGGGCCGGAGCAGGGCGTGATCGACTTCGAGTTCGCCCACCTCAACGGCATGCTGGTGCAACTGCTCGGGCTGTACAAGCTTGGGGTGAATCAGATGCCGTTGCAGCCGGCCTATCACGAGCTGGACGATTTCATCGAAGCGCAACTGGCGGCGCATCAGGAAGTGTTCGCCAGTCGTGGAATCATCGCCACTTACGAAGTCGATCCGCTCAGTCCGCTGGGTTTCTTTGATCGCGAACTGATCGCCTCTGTGCTGGGCAACTGCATCAACAACGCGATCCGTTACGCCCGTGAATCGCTGCTGATCACCGTCAGCGACGAAGCCGGGCAATTGGTGCTGAGCATCAATGACGACGGCGACGGTTACCCGGCCGAAATGCTCGAGCGCCAGTCCGATTACGTGCAGGGCATCAACCACAGCAGTGGCAGCACCGGGCTGGGTCTGTACTTCGCCGGACGCATCGCTGCGCTGCATCAGCGCAACGGTGTTGGCGGTCGGACCGAGATCCGTAATGGCGGCCCGTTGGGCGGCGGCGTGTTCAGTATTTACCTGCCCTGAATCACCGATTCATCGACCGGAATTCTTTTTGTTGGCTGCTGCTTGATATTCCGAACAGCCGAAGCCTATTTTGTCCGGGTCGCCGTTCGCGGCTCGCACAATAACAAGGATTGCGTCATGACAACCGATGGCCAGCGTTCACTCGCGCAGCGATTGACGGGCATTGATGAGATTGAATGTGTCACGCCGGATTTGAACGGCGTGCCACGGGGCAAGGTAATGACCGCCGAGGGTTTCCTCGAAGGGCGGCGTTTGCAGTTGGCTCGGGGGGTGCTGCTGCAATGCATCATGGGCGGTTATCCCGCCGCGAAATTCTATGGCAGCGATGACGGCGATCTGGCGCTGGTGGCCGATCCTGCGCAAATCCATCCGTTGCCATGGAGTGAAGAGCCACGGGCCTTTGCAATCTGTGATGCCGACGAGCTGACCGGTGAAAGCTCCAACCTGTCGACCCGTGGCCAGCTCAAGAAAGTCATTGCCCGCTACGCAGCCCTCGGTCTGGCGCCGGTGGTGGCGACCGAACTCGAATTCTTTGTGTTCGCTCCTAACACCGACCCGACCCAGCCGTTCCAGCCGCCCGTCGGTCTCGACGGTCGTCGCGAGGACGGTCACTCGGCGTTCAGCGTCAGCTCCAATAACGGTCTGCGGCCGTTCTTCAGTGAAGTCTATAAATGCATGGCCGCCCTCGGTCTGCCGCGCGATACCTTCATGCACGAAATGGGCGTCAGCCAGTTCGAGATCAACCTGCTGCACGGTGATCCGCTGCTGCTGGCCGACCAGACCTTCCTGTTCAAACACCTGCTCAAGGAAGTCGCACTCAAGCACGGCCTGACCGTGGTGTGCATGGCCAAGCCGCTGGCGCACACGCCGGGCAGTTCGATGCACATTCACCAGAGCATCGTCGAAATCGGCAGCGGCAAGAATGTGTTCAGCGACGCGGATGGTCAGCCGACCGCGATGTTCCGTCACTTCATCGGCGGGCAGCAGGCGGGCATGGCTGACTTCACCGCGCTGTTTGCGCCGAACGTCAATTCCTACCAGCGCCTGTGCCATCCGTTTGCGTCGCCGAACAATGCCTGCTGGTCCCACGACAACCGCGCCGCCGGGCTGCGCATTCCCGCCAGCTCGCCGGTTGCGCGTCGGGTCGAGAACCGCTTGCCGGGTGCCGATGCGAACCCGTATCTGGCGATTGCCGCAAGCCTGGCCGCCGGCCTGTACGGCATCGAGCATGAACTCGAACCAAGCGAAGCGATTCAAGGCGAGTTCGACGTGCCGGACCATCTTTCGCTGCCGTGTACCTTGCACGCGGCGCTCGAACGTCTGAAACACAGCCAGCTTGCAAAGGAACTGTTCGGCACGGAGTTCATCGAAGGCTACATCGCTTCGAAGACCATGGAGTTGACCAGTTTCTTTGACGAAATCACTCCCTGGGAACGCCGTGTTCTAGCAGCCCAGGCCTGACGACATGTCGCCGTCGGGCTATCGTTTGATAGCCCGATACTTACCGCAAGGAGCCGCTCGGAACGCCGATGCGCCAAATCTGGAAATCCTTTCGAGCGCTGTATTTCGCCTCGCTGATGATGTTGATCGGCTCGGGCCTTCTTTCTACTTATCTGGCTTTGCGTCTGGCTGCCGACCATGTCGACGGGTTGTGGGTCGGTGCGTTGATGGCGGCCAACTATTTCGGTCTGGTGCTGGGCGGCAAGATCGGTCACCGCCTGATTGCCCGGGTCGGGCATATCCGTGCCTACTCGGCGTGTGCCGGGATCGTCGGTGCGGCGGTGCTCGGTCATGGCCTGGTGGACTGGCTGCCGGCCTGGCTGGTGCTGCGGACCATCGTCGGCCTCGGCATGATGTGCCAATACATGGTCATCGAGAGCTGGCTGAACGAGCAGGCTGACGCCAATCAGCGCGGTCTGGTGTTCAGCGGCTACATGATCGCGTCGTATCTGGGGCTGGTGCTCGGTCAGCTGATTCTGGTCATGCACCCGGGCCTTGGCCTGGAACTGCTGATGCTGGTCGCGCTGTGCTTCGCCCTGTGTCTGGTGCCGGTGGCACTGACCCGACGGATTCACCCGGCGCCGCTGCACCCGGCGCCGATGGAGCCGCGCTTCTTTATCAAGCGTGTGCCGCAGTCGCTGAGCACGGTGCTCGGGGCGGGGCTGATCATCGGTTCGTTCTACGGTCTGGCGCCGCTGTATGCCTCGCAGCAGGGGCTGTCCACCGAGCAGGTCGGTCTGTTCATGGGTAGCTGCATTTTTGCCGGGTTGGTGGTGCAGTGGCCGTTGGGCTGGTTGTCCGACCGCTATGACCGGGCGCTGCTGATCCGCTGTTTTGCGCTGTTCCTCGCGATTGCCGCGTTGCCGCTGGCGATCCTGCCGCAGGTGCCGCTGGAGGTTCTGTTCGTGGTCGGCTTCCTCTGCTCGCTGGTGCAGTTTTGCCTGTACCCGTTGGCGGTGGCGTTCTCCAACGACCACGTCGAAGGCGAGCGCCGGGTGTCACTGACGGCGATGTTGCTGGTGACCTACGGCGTGGGCGCCAGTATCGGGCCGCTGGCGGCCGGGGTGCTGATGAAGCTGTTCGGGCCGCAGAGCCTGTATGCGTTCTTCACCTTTTTCGCGTTGGTGCTGGTGTGGCGGATCCGACCGAAAGCCGTGACCAATCTGCACCAGGTGGACGATGCACCGCTGCATCACGTGGCGATGCCGGACAGCATGTCCAGTTCGCCGCTGGTGGCTGCGCTCGACCCGCGGGTTGACGAACAAGTGGTGCAGGAGCAGATGCAGAATACGGTCGCTCCTGAACCGGAGCCTGAGCCAGAACCTGAACCAGAATCTGCCGCGCCCACCGACTCGACAGTCGAAGACGAGGGGCCGGACATCACTCCCGCCAAGCCGTGATCCGGGCATAAAAAAAACGGGCAGTCACCGCAGTGACTGCCCGTTTTTTCATGCCTGCCGATCAGAGGTCGTCTTTATCGAACCGACGCGCTTCGCGTTGCAGTTGATAAACGAAACGCTCGACGTTGCGGGCCGCCGGGCCGCTGATGTTGTGAAAGCGCAGGCCGGCGAAGGTGATGTTGAGCTTTTCTTCGAAGTGCAGGTAACGCAGCTCGACCGATACCGGTTGGTTGCCGAACAGCGGCGCGGCGATCAGGCGATCATAGACCTGGCCCAGTTGCAGGCGGTCAGTGATGTCGCCTTCGAAACGCAGCTTGCAACCGGTGGCAGAGATATCCAGCAATTTGCCGCCGATCGGCGACTTGAGCTTTTCGCCACCCAGTTCGACGCTGACCAGGTCGGTCAGCTTCAGGGCGGCGCGGAAGGCATTGCGGCGCTGGTGATAAACCACTTCGGTGGGCAGGTCGCCGCTGTAGAAGCGGTCGCCGTCGGAATCCTTGATGCTCAGCGTTCCTGTACATTCCCAGGCGATGCGCACGCCATCATGAAAGCCCTCAACCTTGAACGGTTCGCCTGCTTCCAGAAAACGTTCGCCGTCGCGCGGGATCATTTCATCAAGCTTGATCGAACCGTTTTCGCGATCGACTTCAATCAGGTAGCTCTGGAAGCGCTGGCTACGCTCGTGAAAGGTGATGATCAGCGGATCGTGGCTCTCTTGCAGCTGGCGCAGATTGCTGGAGATCTCCAGGGGCGTGGTGAGCACCTTTGGGGGCTGCGGAGCGTCATCGTTGGACACGTTAAATCAATCTCCAGACAAAATTTGACTACGGCTGGCCAGTATTTTGCCAGCATGTTTCGCACGTTGATAGGGCGCAAGCATAGAAGAAAGCATCACGCCTGGCTGAGCGCGCGCGGTTTCTGCAGTTTGGAGAAGGTGCCACTGGCGTCATAGAGCGCAGGAGGCTCGCCGCCGGTAAGGATTTTCAGCTGATTGGCCGTAGCGGCCTGCTGCATGATGATCGACTGGCCGTTCTTGACGTTGGCCGCCTGGCACTGGGCGATCAGGTCGGTCAGGACATCGCTCTGGCTCAGCAACTGATCGCCGATGCTCGACTGGCTGGCCAATTGTTCCAGGCCTGCGCGGTCGAGCGACAGATTGAGACTGGCGAGGATTTCGCTGCGCTTGCGGCCATGCTGTTCGAGCAGAATGATCAATGCCTGTTTGCGCGCCAGAATTTCTTCCAGCAGAGGCATGTCGCGACCGTGCAAGGCGATGGACTCGGTTTGCAGTAACTCCAGCAATTGTTGAGCTGGAGCAAAGTCGTCGATGATCAGTTGCAATAAATTAGTGTCGTGCATGGCTGGCCTTGGGTTTTAAGCGTCCAAAAGCCTGGCGCTGACCGAGGCCTAGCGCTGGGCTTCGAAATTAAGCAGTTTGCTGGCTACACGGTTGCTGTCGACCTTGTAGCTGCCATCGGCAATCGCTGCTTTCAACTCGGCCACGCGGGCTTTATCGACGGCAGGCTGATCGCGCAGCTTGTCAGTGACCTTCTGCAACTGTTGAGCCTCATTGCTGAGGTGTACCGATTCCCCGCTTTTTGCGGTACTGGCCTGTTCGGCCGGGGTATTCAGCGGCGCGGAGGTGCCGGTTTCGGCGGTTTCCTTGGCGTTGCTGGTACGTGTACTGCCCGTAAGTGACGAGGAGCTGTTCAAACGGCTGAAATCGATGACCATGTTAAAAACCTCTGGGAATTTGGACGCTTGCCATGTTCTCGGCCATCCCCTGGAAAACTTTAGGCTCATTTAGCAATGAGCTTGCATGCGCCGTTGCAGATCCTGCTGCGGCACAGTTTAGGGAACAGCTCTGGTCAGCGCCAGTTTTCTGCTTGAGTACTCAGAGGCTTTTCAAATATCCGTTCATACAGTCGCTCACATCACCGCTACATGGCCGCTCACATGGCAACTTCCACCTGGCCCGGCGCGATAACCTGCGCCTTGATAACCCGTTGGGAATTGAGGTTTTTCACCCGAATCTGTTCTTTCAGGCCGCCGTTCGACAGGGCTTCGCCCGGCATCCGGACGGCGAGGGTGCCGCTGCGGGCAGTGATCACCACTTGATCGCCCTTGCGAACCACTTCCGCCTGTTCCAGATGCACCAGGGTAATGACTTGATCGGCTACCGTTGGTCGGGTCAATTTCTGGCCGATGGCTTCATCCACCGACGTCAGAAAACCCTGATTGATCGTGCTGACGTCGCGCTCGCGCAAGGTCACGTCCTGAGGCTCGATGATGCCGGCGCGCTTGAGTGGCCGCGTGGTGGTGACAATCTCGCGAAACAGGCGGACTTGAGCGGGCACGAACACCGTCCAGGGGGAGGCGCCTTCGCAACGGACCTTGACCGTGACACGGCCCAGAGGGCGTGCCGGACTCTCCAGTGTCGCTGTCAATTCCTTGTCGCACATAGGCATGCGCATGCGGGGATCGAGCTGGTTGACCTCGATTTCATAACGGCCTTCCGTTTGACTGGTAGCCAGATAGTCTTCTACGGTGAATTCAAGAAAGCCCTGAGTGACGCCGATAAGCATGTCAGGCAAGGTAACCGCATCAGCACCGGCAGGGCTGCCAGCGAAAAAAAGGCAAACGGCGGACATCGCGCAAAGCCTTCTGCGGAGGGGAGATGTCAGGCGTCGGAAAAATGTCGTTTGAGCGTTCATACGAGTTAAAAAGCAAGCGCCGTGCCGTTTAGCAATGAATGTGCGTCGCAACAACACTTGGCGTTGGTGTAGGAGTCTGGGCATGGCTGGTGTAATGGATTCGGTGAACCAGCGCACGCAACTGGTGGGGCAGAATCGCCTGGAGCTGTTGTTGTTCCGTCTCGACGGCCAGCAGCTCTACGGGATCAACGTGTTCAAGGTTCGGGAAGTGCTGCAATGCCCGCAACTGACGCTGATGCCCAAGTCCAGTCCTGTCGTGTGCGGGGTGGCGAATATCCGGGGGGCGACCATTCCGATCCTAGATCTGGCGATGGCGACCGGCTCCGGTGCTTTGAAAGACAAGAACAGTCCGTTCGTGATCATCACGGAATACAACACCAAGACCCAGGGTTTCCTGGTGCGCTCGGTGGAACGAATCGTGAACATGAACTGGGAAGAGATTCATCCGCCGCCCAAAGGCACCGGACGCGATCACTACCTGACCGCTGTGACTCGGGTCGACAATCAGTTAGTCGAAATCATCGACGTCGAAAAGGTGTTGGCGGAAGTCGCGCCGACCCCGGAAGCGATTTCGGTCGGCGTGGTGGATGTCGAGACCCAGAGCAAGGCGTTGTCGCTGCGGGTGCTGACGGTCGATGACTCGTCGGTGGCGCGCAAGCAGGTGACGCGTTGCCTGCAGACGGTCGGTGTCGAAGTGGTGGCGTTGAACGACGGCAAGCAGGCGCTGGATTACCTGCGCAAGCTGGTCGACGAGGGCAAGAAGCCGGAAGAAGAGTTCCTGATGATGATCTCCGACATCGAAATGCCGGAGATGGACGGGTACACCCTGACGGCCGAGATCCGCAGCGACCCTCGCATGCAAAAGCTTCATATCATCCTGCATACTTCGTTGTCGGGTGTGTTCAATCAGGCGATGGTCAAGAAAGTCGGTGCCGATGACTTCCTGGCCAAATTCCGTCCTGATGACCTGGCATCCCGGGTAGTCGACCGGATCAAAGCAGCAGATATCAGCTAAGGGCCTTTTGCCCCTGGCGTTCAACACGATTTAAGAGGCGGCATCATTTGTCTACGGGTAATTTGGATTTCGAACAGTTCCGGGTCTTCCTGGAAAAAGCCTGTGGCATTTTGCTCGGTGAAAACAAGCAGTACCTGGTGTCGAGCCGTCTCAACAAACTGATGGAGCAGCAAGGCATCAAGTCCCTGGGTGAGCTGGTTCAGCGCATCCAGACCCAGCCGCGCAGCGGTTTGCGCGAGCAGGTGGTCGATGCCATGACGACCAACGAAACCCTGTGGTTTCGCGACACCTATCCGTTTGAAGTCTTGAAGAACAAGGTGCTGCCCGAAGCGATCAAGGCCGCTCCCAACCAGCGTCTGCGGATCTGGTCGGCGGCCTGCTCGTCGGGTCAGGAACCCTATTCGCTGTCGATGTCGATCGACGAGTTCGAGCGGACCAACATCGGCCAGTTGAAGATGGGTGTGCAGATCGTTGCCACCGATCTGTCCGGCAGCATGCTGACCAACTGCAAGACCGGCGAGTACGACAGCCTGGCAATCGGTCGCGGTCTGTCCGCCGATCGTCTGCAGCGCTACTTCGACCCGAAAGGGCCGGGGCGCTGGGTGATCAAGGCACCGATCAAGAACCGGGTGGAGTTCCGCTCGTTCAACCTGCTCGACAGCTACGCAAGCCTGGGCAAGTTCGACATCGTGTTCTGCCGCAACGTGCTGATCTACTTCTCCGCCGAGGTGAAGAAGGACATCCTGTTGCGCATCCACAGCACGCTGAAGCCGGGCGGTTATCTGTTCCTTGGCGCTTCCGAGGCGCTGAACGGTCTGCCGGATCATTACCAGATGGTTCAGTGCAGCCCGGGGATCATCTACCAGGCGAAGTGATCAAGACCGGCAACACCAGAAACGGGAGTCCTCAGGGGCTCCCGTTTTTTTATGCCTGAAGGTTTTGCCGGTGGCAGGTGGCGGCAGAAAAGCGGCATCCGGCGGAAACCGGTTGCCGCTTTTCTGGCATTGCCGCGTTGCCGGTTCCGCGCAAAGCCCCGTAATCCGGGGCTTTCTGAAACTGGCACGCCGCTTGCTATAACCCTGTTACGAAAAATCCGGTCACCTGAAGGTTCCCGACATGAGCATCAGCTTCGATAAAGCGCTCGGCATTCACGAAAAGGCTCTGGGCTTCCGCGCCCAGCGTGCCGAAGTGCTGGCCAACAACATCGCCAACGCCGATACCCCGAACTACAAGGCGCGGGATCTGGAGTTCTCCAAAGTGCTCGAAGCACAGAGCCAGAAGAACGCCAACGGCACCATCGCCCTGAACATGACCAACAGCCGTCACATCGAAGCTGAAGGGCTGGGCAATGGCGACGAGTCGCTGATGTATCGCACGCCGATGCAGCCGTCGATCGACCAGAACACCGTGGACGCCCAGCTGGAACAGTCGAACTACGCGGAAAACGCGGTCGGCTTCCAGGCCAGCTTCACCCTGCTCAACAGCAAATTCAAAGGGCTGGTATCAGCCCTGCGCGGAGAGTAATCCATGTCCCTGTCCAGCGTTTTCAACATTGCCGGCAGCGGCATGAGCGCCCAGACCACCCGCCTCAACACCGTGGCTTCGAACATCGCCAACGCCGAGACCGTCTCGTCGAGCATCGATCAGACCTACCGTGCCCGTCACCCGGTATTCGCCACCATGTTCCAGGGCGGCCAGAGCGGCGGCAGCAATTCGCTGTTCCAGAACCAGGATGCTGCGGGCCAGGGCGTGCAGGTCATGGGCGTGGTCGAAGACCAGAGCAACCTCGAAGCGCGCTACGAGCCGAACCATCCGGCAGCCGACGCCAAGGGCTACGTCTACTACCCGAACGTCAACGTGGTGGAAGAAATGGCTGACATGATTTCCGCGAGCCGGTCGTTCCAGACCAACG
Source organism: Pseudomonas sp. B707 (assembly GCF_022496685.1). Lineage (NCBI taxonomy): Bacteria > Pseudomonadati > Pseudomonadota > Gammaproteobacteria > Pseudomonadales > Pseudomonadaceae > Pseudomonas > Pseudomonas sp. B707. The sequence goes on from NZ_WTVE01000008.1 coordinate 22,823, forward strand.
CCGAAATGATGAACACCGCCAAGACCATGATGCAGAAGGTACTGACCCTCGGTCAGTAATAAGGGGCGACTGCCATGAGTGTTACCGATACCACCAGCAGCCTGACGATGAACGACATACTGGCCAACTCTTCGAAGAAGACCAGTAGCACGACCACCGGCGGCATCGCTTCGGCCACCAACAGCTCGACCGGCGGCCAGGCCCTGGGCAAGGACGCGTTCCTGCAACTGCTGGTAACCCAGCTGAAGAACCAGAACCCGCTCGACCCGCAGGACAACAGCGCATTCGTTGCCCAGCTGGCGCAGTTCAGCAGCCTTGAGGGGATCACCACCCTCAACAGCACCGTCAGTTCGCTGGCCGGCAACTACAACTCGTCGCAAGCCCTGCAGGCTTCGTCGCTGGTCGGTCGCAACGTGATCGTGCAGACCAGCTCGGTACAGCTCGACGATCCGAGCAAAGGCATGACCGGTTCGGTCACCGTTCCGTCGTCGATTGCCGGCGGCACCGTCTCCATCACCGACAGCAGCGGCACCGTTGTTCGCACCATCGACCTGGGCAGCCGCGCAGCCGGCAATGCGAGCTTCACCTGGGACGGCAAGGACAAGGACGGCAACCTGGTGAAAACCGGTACCTACACCGTCAAGGCGAACGCCTCGATCAACGGCACCGCGACCGACCTGGCGACCTACCTGCCAGCCACGGTCACCAGCGTGACGATCAGCCAGACCGGTGGCGAGCTGATGCTCAACCTGTCCGGCAAGGGCACTGTTGCCCTGTCCAAAGTACAAACCATTGGTATATAGAGCCGACTAACCGGCACAAAGGAGTGGAATATGTCTTTCAATATCGGCCTTAGCGGTCTCTATGCAGCCAACAAGCAACTGGACGTGACCGGCAACAACATCGCCAACGTCGCGACCGCCGGTTTCAAATCGTCCCGTGCAGAATTCGAAGACGTCTACTCGGCGACTCGCCTGGGTAGCGGCAGCAAGGTCATCGGTAATGGTGTGCGCCTGGCCAACGTTTCCCAGCAGTTCACCCAGGGCGACATCAACAACACCGGCAACGTGCTGGACATGGGCATCAACGGTTCGGGCTTCTTCACCCTGAGCAACAACGGCTCGATCTCCTACACCCGTGCCGGTACGTTCAAGGTCGACAAGGACGGCTTCATCACCAACACCGACTACACCTCGCGTCTGCAAGGCTATGGTGTGGACTCCAACGGCAAGGTCATCAACGGCGTGTTGACCGACCTGAAGATCGACACCTCGAACCTGGCGCCGAAGTCCACCTCGCTGGTGACCTCGACCATCAACCTGAACTCGACCGCTCCGGTGATCGACGACACAGTGGCGGCCGGCAAGTTCGACCCTAGCAAGACCGAGACCTACACCAAGTCGTTCAGCACCCCGATCTATGACAGCCAGGGTAACTCCCACGTCATGGACCAATACATGGTGAAAACCGGTGCCAACACCTGGAAGGTCTACACCCTGGTAGACGGTCGTAACCCGGATGCTACCGGCAGCGATCCGAAAGTCACCGCACCTGTCGCTTCGACCATGACCTTCGACTCCACCGGTCAACTGACTCAGGTCAGCACGCCGCCTGCCGTGATCAGCAGCGACCTGAAACTCACTGGCTGGGTACCGGGTACTGTCACCAACGGCGTGTGGAAGGCCAACGGTGCTTCGGCGAACCCGGCTGGCATCACCATTTCGATGGCCAAGACCACTCAGTTCAACGCTGACACCGCGCGTTCGATTCCGACTCAGGATGGTTACGCGACTGGCCAGATCACCAACCTGACCATCGACGGTACCGGTACGCTGTTTGCCAACTTCAGCAATAACCAGAGCAAGGCCATCGGCCAGGTTGCGCTGGCGAGCTTCACCAACGAGCAGGGTCTTCAGCCGATTGGTGGTACCAGCTGGAAAGAGACTTACGCTTCGGGTATTCCGGGCTACGATGCGCCGGAGACCGGTACGCTGGGTTCGGTTGTTTCGAACTCGCTGGAGGAGTCGAACGTTAACCTGACCAATGAGCTGGTTGATCTGATCAAGGGTCAGAGTAACTATCAGGCGAACGCCAAGACCATTTCGACTCAGAGCACTATCATGCAGACCATTATTCAGATGACCTGATTTCTGGGTTTGGTTTTGTATGGGAGCCCCTCTTTTTGAGGGGCTTTTTTTTGGCTGCGGTTTGGGGTGTTTATCCGTTTCTGCGGGTGTTGCCGCTGGCGGTTTCGCCCTTACGGCGAGTCCCTTTTGCAAACGCCCAAAAGGAACCAAAACGCTGGGCCCCGGCGTTCGGCACCTCGCTTTGGCTCGGTGTTCCTTCGTTACGGGATTCATCCGGGGGCATCGCCTACGGTTTGCTTCGCTGCACCTCCTCTCGATGCATGCGGCTGCGCCGCACGGTCGCTGCGCTCCCACCCCCGGATAAATCCCTCCACTCAGCCTTCCGATGGGGCCGGCACGTCAAAAGCGGTACTCGAGCTAACGCTCATTGTGTTGAGTGGTGGAGGGCGGAAGCAGAAGCAGCAGCGGAAGTGGAAGCAGGAGCAGGAACAGAGAAAGCAGGAACAGAGAAAGCAGGAACAGAGAAAGCAGGAACAGAGAAAGCAGGGGTTGAGTTGTATGCGTTTCAAAACCCAAGTTCACCTCGGTATTTCACGTCGGCGTATCTCTCCCAAACACCTCGGTCAGTCCCCTCTCCCTCCGGGAGAGGGCTAGGGTGAGGGCGGCTTTTGCTTTTATCGCGGGCAAAAGAAAACCCCCGACAAACCAGAAGTCTGTCGGGGGTTTCTCGGATCAGGCGTTTCGCAACGCCCGATTCAGCTCAGCTTATTGGCAAGCTTCGCAATCCGGCTCGTCGATGGCGCAAGCCTTCGGTACTGGAGCCGGGCCGGCAGGGGCTGCCAGGACCGAGTCGTCGCCGTGGTTGCCGCCGCTGGATACAGCGTTCAGCTTGCCGGTGTTGATGGTCGACTTCTCGGTGCTGGTCGCGGCCAGGGCACGGAGGTAGTAGGTGGTTTTCAGACCACGGTACCAGGCCATGCGGTAGGTCACGTCCAGTTTCTTGCCCGATGCGCCGGCGATGTACAGGTTCAGCGACTGGGCCTGGTCGATCCACTTCTGACGACGGCTGGCGGCGTCAACGATCCACTTGGTGTCCACTTCGAATGCGGTCGCGTAGAGCTCTTTGAGTTCTTGCGGGATGCGCTCGATCTGCTGAACCGAACCGTCGTAGTACTTCAGGTCGTTGATCATGACCGAGTCCCACAGACCGCGAGCCTTCAGGTCGCGAACCAGGTAGGGGTTGATCACGGTGAATTCGCCCGACAGGTTCGATTTCACATACAGGTTCTGGTAAGTCGGTTCGATCGACTGCGATACGCCGGTGATGTTGGCGATGGTCGCGGTCGGTGCGATGGCCATGATGTTCGAGTTACGGATGCCTTTCTGTACACGGGCGCGAACCGGTGCCCAGTCCAGGGACTCGGTCAGGTCGACGTCGATGTACTTCTGGCCGCGTGCTTCGATCAGGATCTGTTGCGAATCCAGCGGCAGTACGCCTTTGGACCACAGCGAACCCTGGAACGTCTCGTACGAGCCGCGCTCGTCGGCCAGGTCGCAGGAAGCCTGGATCGCGTAGTAGCTGACCGCTTCCATCGACTTGTCGGCGAACTCGACGGCAGCGTCGGAACCGTAAGGGATGTGCTGCAGGTACAGCGCGTCCTGGAAGCCCATGATGCCCAGGCCGACCGGACGGTGACGGAAGTTGGAGTTCTTCGCCTGCGGTACCGAGTAGTAGTTGATGTCGATCACGTTGTCGAGCATGCGCACGGCGACGTCGATGGTGCGCTTGAGCTTGGCGGTGTCCAGCTTGCCGTCGACGATGTGGTTCGGCAGGTTGATCGAGCCCAGGTTGCAGACCGCGATCTCGTCCTTGTTGGTGTTCAAGGTGATCTCGGTGCACAGGTTCGAGCTGTGAACAACGCCGACGTGCTGCTGCGGGCTACGCAGGTTGCACGGGTCTTTGAAAGTCAGCCATGGGTGGCCGGTTTCGAACAGCATCGACAGCATCTTGCGCCACAGGTCTTTGGCCTGGATGGTCTTGAACAGCTTGACCTTGCCCGGGTACTCGGTCAGGGCTTCGTAGTACTCGTAGCGCTCTTCGAAGGCCTTGCCGGTCAGGTCGTGCAGATCCGGTACTTCGGACGGCGAGAACAGGGTCCATTTGCCGTCATCGAAGACGCGCTTCATGAACAGGTCAGGGATCCAGTTGGCGGTGTTCATGTCGTGGGTACGACGACGGTCATCACCGGTGTTCTTGCGCAGCTCGATGAACTCTTCGATGTCCATGTGCCAGGTTTCCAGGTAGGCACAGACAGCGCCTTTGCGCTTGCCACCCTGGTTAACGGCGACGGCGGTGTCGTTCACCACTTTCAGGAACGGAACCACGCCTTGCGACTTGCCGTTGGTGCCCTTGATGTACGAACCCAGTGCACGCACCGGCGTCCAGTCGTTGCCCAGACCGCCGGCGAATTTCGACAGCATGGCGTTGTCGTGGATCGCGTGGTAGATGCCCGACAGGTCATCCGGCACGGTGGTCAGGTAGCAGCTCGACAGCTGTGGACGCAGGGTACCGGCGTTGAACAGGGTCGGGGTCGAAGCCATGTAGTCGAACGAGGACAGCAGGTTGTAGAACTCGATCGCACGGTCTTCTTTCTGCTTCTCTTCGATCGCCAGCCCCATGGCCACGCGCATGAAGAAGATCTGCGGCAGTTCGAAACGCACGCCATCCTTGTGGATGAAGTAACGGTCGTACAGGGTCTGCAGGCCCAGGTAGGTGAATTGCTGGTCGCGCTCGTGGTTGATCGCCTTGCCCAGTTTTTCCAGGTCGAAGGAGGCCAGAACAGGGTTCAGCAGTTCGAACTCGATACCTTTGGCGACGTAGGCCGGCAGTGCCTTGGCGTACAGGTCGGCCATCTCGTGGTGAGTGGCGCTCTCGGCCACGCCCAGGAAGCCCAGGCCTTCGGCACGCAGGGTGTCCATCAGCAGGCGGGCGGTCACGAACGAGTAGTTCGGCTCGCGCTCGACCAGGGTACGCGCGGTCATCACCAGAGCGGTGTTGACGTCGTTCAGGGCCACGCCGTCGTACAGGTTCTTCAGGGTTTCGCGCTGGATCAGGTCGCCGTCGACTTCAGCCAGACCTTCGCAGGCTTCGGTGACGATGGTGTTCAGGCGACCCATGTCCAGTGGCGCGAGAGTGCCGTCGGCGCGGGTGATGCGGATCGACGGGTGCGCCTGTACCGGTGCTTCGGCGGTGGTGCGAACGGCGCGTTCCTTGGAACGGGCATCACGGTAGATCACGTAGTCGCGAGCCACTTTCTGCTCGCCGGCACGCATCAGGGCCAGTTCGACCTGGTCCTGGATTTCTTCGATGTGGATGGTGCCGCCCGACGGCATGCGACGCTTGAAGGTCGCGGTGACCTGTTCGGTCAGGCGGGCAACGGTGTCGTGGATTCGCGACGAAGCGGCAGCGGTGCCGCCCTCAACTGCGAGAAACGCTTTGGTGATAGCGACGGTGATCTTGTCATCGGTGTAAGGAACGACAGTGCCATTACGCTTGATCACGCGCAGTTGGCCAGGCGCGGTGGCAGCCAGATCCGAATTCGAATCGGCGGCCTGCGGCAAGGTGCCCTGCGGGTTCTCGCGAGTTGTGTCGGTTTGCATGGGGGGTGATCTCCACATTCTCTATGTTTGTTTGGGCACCATCATGGTGCTCACCGTTCTGGTCCGAAGCACTACAACCGACGGGTGTCGGGCATAACAACTTCGGACCAGTAGGAAAAAGGCTAATGACGCCGCATCCTTGCCGAAGTTTTCGGCCGCGAGCCAAGGCTCGAGCCGGATTACTTCCAGGGTGGCAGTAACGACTGCAACACCCGTACCGTTCCGGTCGTTGCCAACCTGAAAAACGGTGCCATCCGCAAGTGCGGTTTGGGCTTTGAAAAACTTGCTTGGTTCAACCGGAAACTGGCAATAAAGCACTTGAGTTTCAGGTCCGAAATGTGGTTGGGCTCTTGAATGGAAAACCCTATATGTAGGGTCTGTCCTCGCGCCGTGCTACAAGATAATGCGTTTCGAGGGGGCTTGCAACGTACGAGCTGTGGATAAACCTGTGCGTAAATTGTGTAAGAAACCAGGAATTCCCGTGTAGGCCGCTAACCTGCTGAGCTAGACCGTTTGTCACTGTTTTTCAGTCGGGAAAAACGCTTCAGCGGATTTTTAAGGGCGCGAACCCTATCACAAAAATCCGCCTTGTCCGAACGCATTTACCGACTTGTGTTCTGGCTGTACGCCGTTTATACAATCGGGCCATGCGCACGCATTCTTATCCTCCTTAAAGATGACAAAAAGACGGGAGGATCCTTCCTTTATAAGCAGCATCGGCAAGCAGAGGTCACCCGTGGAGCAAGAAGCCTGGCAGGTATTGATAGTCGAGGACGACCAGCGTCTGGCCGAACTGACCCGTGAATACCTGCAAGCCAACGGATTGCGCGTGGAGATCGAAGGCAACGGTGCGCTGGCGGCGGCGCGGATCATCAAGGAACAGCCGGACCTGGTGATCCTCGACCTGATGCTCCCCGGCGAAGACGGCCTGAGCATCTGCCGCAAGGTGCGTGACCGTTACGACGGCCCGATCCTGATGCTCACCGCGCGCACCGATGACGCCGACCAGATCCTCGGGCTCGACTTGGGTGCCGACGACTACGTCTGCAAACCGGTGCGCCCGCGACTGTTGCTGGCGCGTATCCAGGCGCTGCTGCGACGCAGTGACACACCGGAGGCGCCAGCGGGCAATCCGCGTCGTCTGCAGTTCGGTCCGCTGGTGGTGGACAACGCCTTGCGCGAAGCCTGGCTCAGTGACAGCGGCATCGAGTTGACCAGCGCCGAATTCGATCTGCTCTGGCTGCTGGTATCCAACGCCGGGCGGATCCTGTCCCGGGAAGAAATCTTCACCGCACTGCGCGGCATTGGCTACGACGGCCAGGACCGCTCGATCGATGTGCGCATCTCGCGCATCCGCCCGAAGATCGGCGACGACCCCGATCACCCGCGCCTGATCAAGACCGTGCGCAGCAAAGGTTATCTGTTCGTGCCGGAAGCCTGCGTAGAACTGCCGCTGTGAATTCGATCTTCCTGCGCATCTATGGCGGCATGTGCGCGGCGCTGATTCTGGTGGCGGTGCTCGGCGTGCTGGCGTTGCACCTGCTCAACCAGGTGCGCAGCGAGCAATACCGCGAGCGTCTGGCCCACGGCACGTTTTCGCTGATGGCCGACAACCTGCAACCGATGAATGAAACCGAGCGCCATCGCGCCTTGTTGGTGTGGGAGCGGCTGCTCGGGATTCCGCTGGCGCTGAAGACCTTTGCCCAGACCGATCTCGATCTGACCCAGCGCACCCGGGTGCAGCGCGGCCAGGCGCTGGTCGAACAGACCGGCCCGCACGCGGCCAAGGTCTATCGGCTGGTCAGTGACAAGGATCAACTGGTGCTGGTGGGCGAGGTGCAGCAGATCAGCGAGCAACTGGCCCGGGCGACCATCTACCTGTTGGCCGATGAGCTGGTGCGGGTGCCCGTGGGCGAACAGCCCAAACGACTGGCGCAGTTGAAAGAAGACAAAGGCTTCGGCTTCGATTTGCGGCTGGTCACCGTCAGCGATGCCGACATGGACGAAGACCAGAGTCGTCGAGTGTCCGAAGGCGATACGGTGATGGCGCTGGGCAAGGGCGGCGATTCGATCCGGGTGTTCGCCGGCATGGTCGGCACGCCGTGGGTGCTGGAAATCGGGCCGCTGTATCAGATGAATCCGTACCCGCCGGAATGGCTGGTTTTGATCGCCGCTCTCGGCCTGACCCTGATCGGCCTGATCGTCTATTTATTGGTGCGTCAGCTCGAACGGCGTTTGCGCGGGCTCGAAGCTGCCGCCACGCGCATCGCCAAAGGCAGTCTGGAAACTCGCGTTCCGGCCCGGGGTGCCGACTCGGTGGGCAAGCTGGCGGCGGCGTTCAACGGCATGGCCGAGCACTTGCAGCAGTTGCTGGCCATCCAGCGTGAACTGGTGCGCGCGGTGTCCCACGAATTGCGCACGCCGGTGGCGCGCCTGCGTTTCGGCCTGGAGATGATCGGCTCGGCCACCACCCCGCAGGCGCTGGAGAAATACCGCGAGGGTATGGACCACGACATCGAGGACCTCGACAAGCTGGTCGACGAAATGCTCACGTACGCCCGGCTGGAGCAGGGCTCGCCGGCGCTGACCTTCCAGCGCATCGACCTGGATGCACTGGTCAATCAGGTGATCGAAGAGCTGGCGCCTCTGCGCGCCGAAGTCACGGTACAGCGCGGTTTGTGCCTGTCGGCGGCGGATTGCGATGACGCCTGGGTCGAGGCCGAGCCGCGTTACCTGCACCGTGCCTTGCAGAATCTGGTGAGCAACGCCATGCGCCATGCGCGTTCGAAGGTCACGGTCAGTTATCAGGTCGGGCAGATGCGCTGTCGGGTGGATGTCGAGGACGACGGCCCCGGTGTGCCGGAAACCGCCTGGGAGAAAATCTTCACGCCGTTCCTGCGCCTGGACGACAGCCGCACCCGGGCGTCCGGTGGACACGGACTGGGCCTGTCGATCGTGCGGCGGATCATCCACTGGCACGACGGTCGGGCGCTGATCGGCAAGAGCAAGAGTCTGGGCGGAGCGTGCTTCAGCCTGAGCTGGCCGAGGAATCAGGAGCGGCGCTGAAACCGCTTACGCCTGGATGCTGACCAGACTGAGCAACTGCCCGTCCTGCACGCCGAATTGCGCATCGAGCTCCGTGCCGTTGCGCCATTCGCTGGAGAGATCCGTCAGCAACCGCAGCCGCACCTGACCCTGTTCATTCCACTCCAGAACCTCGGCGTGTTCGAAGTAGAAGCGCTGCTGCACGATCGGGTACAGCGCCTTGAACAGGCTTTCTTTCACCGAAAAGGTCAGGGTCACCCAGAGTGCGATCTGATCCCGGGAACCGGCGGCCATGCGCTGCAATTCCGGCGGGGTCAGGATCTCTCCGGCCAGTCGTTCGGCGCGTTCGGCGTTGAGCAGGTTTTCCAGGTCCATGCCCAGTCCGCGCCAGTGCTGTTTGTTGGCGACAATCGCCGCCGCACGGCCGGTGCTGTGGGTGATCGAGCCGCAGATGTGTGCCGGCCAAATCGGCGCGCGATCCTCGCCGATCGCCGGAACAGTGCTTGAGCCTTCCAGCTGCTGCAACGCCGCCCGTGCACAAATCCGCCCGGCAAGGAATTCCGCCTGCCGCTTCGCCACCGAACGCTGAATGCTCGGCGGCGACTCGATGGCGCTGCGGCGGAAGTCATCACCGAGCAATTGCGACGGATCGAAATGGGTGCTCAGCAGCACAGTGTCGGGCAACGCCGTCGGCAGCGGCCAATGGGCATCGAGCGGGGTACAGCAGGCGGGGAGGAAAGGGTTGGAGTTCATGTGGCGCATTTTGCCGGGTTGCCTTAAGGCTGGATAGTGTCGACATGATCGTTCCCACGTCGAACCGTGATCGCTCCGACGCTGCGGCCCCGAATTGTGATCGTTCCCACGCTCCGCGTGGGAATGCAGCCTCGGGACGCTCCGCGTCCCTTCGCTGTGTGACGCGGAGCGTCACTGTATGCATTCCCACGCAGAGCGTGGGAACGATCAGCGCGAGGGGGCGACCGGGTTCAGCCAAAAATCTTTTTGAAGAACGCCTGCATGTCCGCCCAGGATTTTTCATCGGCGGCCTTGTTGTAGCCGATATCCGGGCCACCGTGATCGCCGTGGCTCAGGCGATCCGCGTCGGGATTGCTGAACCCGTGCTTGGCACCGTCGAGGCTGACGAATTGATAGTCGGCGCCGGCCTTGTCCATTTCCGACTTGAACGCCGCGACGTTGTCCGGCGTGACCATGCTGTCCAGCGCGCCGTGTTCGACGAGGACTTTCGCCTTCACGCTGCCCGGCGTAGCCGGAGTCTTGGTGGCCAGCGCACCGTGGAAGCTCACCACACCGGCCAGCGGCACCCCCTGACGCGCCGCATTCAGCACCACGCCACCGCCGAAGCAGTAGCCGATGGCGGCGATTTTATCCTTGTCGGTCTGCGGCTGTTTCTTCAACAGATCCAGCCCGGCCTGAAAGCGCTTGCTGGCCGCATCGGCGTTTTGCGTGGCGGCCTGCATGAACGCCATTGCGTCTTTCGGGTGCTCGGTGTTCTTGCCTTCACCGTACATGTCGATGGCCAGCGCGCTGTAGCCGAGCCCGGCGAGATCCCGGGCGCGGCGCTTGGCGTAGTCGTTCAGGCCCCACCACTCATGCACCACCACCACGCCGGGGCGCGGGCCCTTTATTGCATCGTCGTAGGCGTAGTAACCGATCAGCTTGGTGCCGTCAGCACTCTGATAGGGGATTTCCTCGGTCTTGATCGCAGCCTGGCTGAGGCCGCTGAAGACAAGGAGGGCGAGGGTTAGAAGCAGGCGCATGATCGGGTCTCCTGACAATAAAGGGTCAAAACAGCCTAGTTCATTTCATTCAGGCCAGGTTCAGAGAGCGTTCAGGGGCGGTACAGGGGAGGGGCAGTAACCTTGCGCCATACCCAAACAGCACTGTGAAAGAGGAAACTCCATGACTCGTTTAAATAAACTGCTGCTGGCTTTTACCGTAATGAGCGCCAGTATCGCGGCCCACGCCGACACCACCAGCAACTTCGCCGGCCTGACCTTTGGCCAGACCAGCGACAAGATCAAAAAATCCAACGCCCTGAACGACAACCTCGGCCACCCGGACGCCACGGCGGCCATCGACGGCAACAACACCTACGGCCTGCGTCTGGGGCAGCAAAACAGCCAGGGTCGCTACTACGCCACCTACGACAACGTGTCGGGCTCGCACAATGGCATTAAACTGCGCCAGGAAAACCTGCTGGGCAGCTACGATCTGTTCTATCCGGTGGGCGGCAGCACCAAGCTGTTCGGCGGTGCCACGGCGGGTCTGACCAAGCTGACCCAGGATTCGCCAGGCTACAGCCGTGACAGCGACATCGGTTACGTCGTCGGCGGTCAGTTCGGTGTGCTGCAGCAAGTCTCGCAGAACACCTCGGTCGAACTCGGTTACCGTTACCTGCGCAGCAACGCCAGCACCGAGATGAAAGAGAGCGGCGGCAGCAAGCAAGGCTCGCTGGATTTGACCAGCAGCGCCCAGACTTACCTGTCGGCCAACTACGCTTTCTAAGCGATTGGCGTCAGGCCCGCGCCGGGTCGTCCTTCGAGGGGCGACCCGGCGTAGCCATGTGAGGCGAAAGCCTTTGGAGTTGTCGATTTACCCGGGAGAGCGTCATGAAACTGTTGGTCGTCGAAGATGAAGCGCTGTTGCGCCATCACCTGCAAACCCGCCTGACGGAGAGCGGTCACGTGGTCGAGTCCGTGGCCAATGCCGAAGAGGCGTTGTACCAGACCGGGCAATTCAACTTTGACCTGGCGGTGATCGACCTTGGACTGCCGGGCATGAGTGGCCTCGACCTGATCCGCCAGCTGCGCTCGGGCGCCAAGACGTTTCCGATCCTGATCCTCACCGCGCGCGGCAACTGGCAGGACAAGGTCGAAGGTCTGGCAGCCGGGGCTGACGATTATCTGGTCAAGCCGTTCCAGTTCGAAGAACTTGAAGCGCGGCTCAATGCGTTGCTGCGCCGCTCCAGCGGTTTCACCCAGTCGACCATCGTCGCCGGCCCGCTGTTGCTGGACCTCAATCGCAAGCAGGCGACCCTCGACGAGCAACCGCTGGCGCTGACCGCCTACGAGTACCGGATCCTCGAATACCTCATGCGCCATCACCAGCAGGTGGTGCCCAAGGATCGGTTGATGGAGCAGTTGTACCCGGATGACGACGAGCGCGATCCGAACGTGATCGAAGTGCTGGTCGGCCGTTTGCGCCGCAAGCTCGAAGGTCCGGCCGGGTTCAAGCCGATCGACACCGTGCGCGGCCTCGGTTACCTGTTCAATGAGCGCTGCACTTGATCCGTTCCCTTCGCGTCCGGCTGATGCTTGCCGCCACGACCCTGGCGGTGTTGTTCATGCTCGCGTTGCTCCCGGCGATGCAGGGCGCGTTCAGCCTGGCGCTGCAGGACTCGATCGAACAGCGGCTGGCGTCCGATGTCACCACGCTGATCTCCGCCGCACGGGTTGAAAACAACCGCTTGATGATGCCGGCACAATTGCCCGACGAGCGCTTCAACCTCACGGACAATCGCCTGCTCGGCTACATCTATGACCGCGAAGGGCATCTGGTCTGGCGTTCGAAGGGCACCCAGGAAGAGAAGATCAACTACACGCCGCGCTACGACGGCCTCGGCAACGAGTTCGCGCGGATCCGCGAAGCCAACGGGCAGGAATTCTTCGTCTATGACGTCGAAGTCAAACTGCTTGGCGGCAAAAGTGCAGCCTTCAGTATCGTGGCCCTGCAACCGGTGCGCGAATACGAAACCACCCTCGAAGGCCTGCGGGAAAATCTCTACCTCGGTTTTGGCGCGGCATTGCTGGTGCTGCTGGCGCTGCTGTGGATCGGCCTGACCTGGGGCCTGAAAGCCTTGCGCCGGCTCAGTCAGGAACTCGACGAAATCGAAGGCGGAACCCTCGAAAGCCTCAGCGAACAGCACCCGCGTGAACTGCTGCGCCTGACCGGTTCCCTCAACCGCTTGCTGCACAGCGAACGCCAGCAGCGCAGCCGGTACCGCGACTCCCTCGACGATCTGGCCCACAGCCTGAAAACCCCGCTGGCGGTATTGCAAGGCGTCAGCGAAGACATGGCCCAGCGCCCCGAAGACCGCGATCAGGCGTGGGTGCTGCAAACCCAGATCGAACGCATGAGCCAGCAGATCGGCTATCAGTTGCAACGCGCCAGCCTGCGCAAAAGCGGTCTGGTGCGCCATCAGGTGCGCCTGCGCCCGGTGCTGCAAAGCCTGTGCGACACGCTGGACAAGGTCTACCGCGACAAACACGTGCGCGTCGCCTTCGATCTGCCGGAGCACTGTTACGTGCCGATCGAGCAGGGCGCCTTGCTGGAAATGATGGGCAACCTGCTGGAAAACGCCTATCGCCTGTGTCTGGGCGAAGTGCGCATCAGCGTGCGTGAAAGCCATTCCGGAATGGAGCTGTGCATCGAAGACGACGGCCCCGGCGTACCACCGGATCAGCGCGCACGGATTCTCGAACGCGGCGAACGCCTGGATCGCCAGCACCCAGGGCAGGGGATCGGGCTGGCAGTGGTCAAGGACATCATCGAGAGCTACAGCGCGAAACTGACGCTGGGCGATTCACCGATGGGCGGGGCGGCGTTCAGAATTCATTTTCCTGCGGTGTGAAAACGATCGGCCCTCACCCTAACCCTCCCGAAACGTCGGACCGCCCAGAGGGAGGGTTAGGGTGAGGGGGCTTTTGATCTTTGGCCTCACTGCTCCTGCGCCCGATAAGCCCCCGGCGTCAGCCCCGTCCACTTCTTGAACGCCCGATGAAACGCCGACGGCTCGGAAAACCCGAGCTGTTCGGCGATCTGTTGCAACGACAGATCGGCCCGCCCCAGGTGATAAATTGCGATGTCCCGGCGCAACTGATCCTTCAATTCCTGAAAACTGGTGCCTTCCTCGCGCAGATGCCGGCGCAAGGTTTGCGGGCTGATGTGCAGGTGCGCGGCAACTGCTTCGAGGTCCGGCCAGCGTGCGCTGTCGTGGCTGAGCAAACGGCGCAGCCGGCTGCTCAGGCTGTTGCCGTCGTCCGGGCGGGACAGCAGGTCGGCGGGGGAGCGTTCGAGGAAATGCTTGAGGGTGCGTTCATCCTGCAACAGCGGCATGTGCAGATAACGGCTGTGAAACACCAGGCTGCTTTGCGTTGCCGAAAATTCCAGCGGGCAGGAAAACAGCAGATCGTATTCCGCCCCGTGCGCCGGTTTCGGGTAGCTGAAGCTCGCCTGTTCCAGACGAATCCGCTGGCCGATCAGCCAGCTGCCGAGGCGATGCCAGATCACCAGCAGGCTCTCGCTGAGAAAGTGATCCGGGTCCCACAACTGCGCATCGTCGAGGCTCAGGCGTACCCATTCGTCTTCATGGCTCAGGGTCAGGCACGGGGCTTCGGGGAATAGGCTATAAAACAATAAGCCGCGTTGCAGAGCCTTCTCCAGGCTGCGGCAATGGATGATGGCGTGGCACATCATGGCGAAGCTGCCAGGTTTGCTCGGAGCGTTGCCAAAACCCAGGTATTCGTCGTCCAGGGCCAGCCACAGGTTCTGGATCAGTTGGGTGAATTGTTCCGGGGCGATCCGCGCGCGCGGCTCGTCGAGCAGTTCGGGGCTGATGCCCAGTTGCTGCAGCAGGTCCGAGTAGTCGTAACCCGAGCGCCGCGCGCCACCGAGGGCGGCGCGGGCAAAGTGACTGGCGATGGTGCGTTCGCGCATGAGCGGCAGATCCTTCCTCTGGCGACCGATGGTAGCGGCTGCCTTTGATCGGTAACAAGGCGGATTTCCGCCAAATTGTAGGACGAGGTCGGGCGAGTTGGCGGAAATCCGCCACACTTGAGTAACCGAACGGTGACACAGAAAAAGCCGGATCCCCTGATATCAAAAGGCTTGCAGCGATTTGCACCAAAGTGGCACGACGTTTGCGATAAGAGCGACAGAAGCGTGCGCCGAGCCGGTCCGGAAAGCGCCGTTCGACACAACAAATCCCTCCAGTGCAGGAGGGTTCGCAATTCAGGTTTCGCGTTCAACAGATGGATGTTGCCACGCGGGACTCTTGAGGAACTTTGCAATGACGACTCGTCAGCCACTGTACAAATCCCTGTATTTCCAGGTGATCGTCGCAATCTGTATCGGTATTGCGCTCGGCCACTACTACCCGCAGTTCGGCGTGGCCGTAAAGCCGCTGGGTGACGGGTTCATCAAACTGATCAAAATGATCATCGCCCCGATCATCTTCTGCACCGTGGTCAGCGGCATCGCCGGCATGCAGAACATGAAATCGGTCGGCAAGACCGGCGGTTACGCACTCCTGTACTTCGAAATCGTTTCGACCATCGCCCTGCTGGTCGGCCTGATCGTGGTCAACATCGTGCAACCGGGCAACGGGATGCACATCGACGTCAGCACCCTCGATGCCTCGAAAGTCGCGACCTATGTTGCTCAAGGCGCAGACCAGAGCGTTGTCGGCTTCCTGCTCAACGTGATCCCGACCACCATCGTCGGCGCGTTCGCCACCGGTGACATTCTGCAAGTGCTGATGTTCTCGGTGATCTTCGGTTTCGCCCTGCATCGCCTGGGTGCCTACGGCAAGCCGATCCTGGACTTCATCGATCGCTTCGCCCACGTGATGTTCAACATCATCAACATGATCATGAAGCTCGCGCCAATCGGTGCCTTCGGTGCGATGGCGTTCACCATCGGTGCCTACGGCGTCGGCTCGCTGGTGCAGCTGGGTCAACTGATGATCTGCTTCTACATCACCTGCCTGGCGTTCATCCTGATCGTGCTCGGCGGTATCGCCCGCATGCACGGCTTCAGCGTGCTGAAGATGATCCGCTACATCCGTGAAGAGCTGCTGATCGTGCTGGGTACTTCCTCCTCGGAATCGGTACTGCCACGCATGCTGATCAAGATGGAGCGTCTGGGCGCGAAGAAATCGGTGGTAGGTCTGGTGATCCCGACCGGCTACTCGTTCAACCTCGACGGCACCGCGATCTACCTGACCATGGCGGCCGTGTTCATCGCTCAGGCGACCGACACCCACATGGACATCACTCACCAGATCACTCTGCTGGTGGTGTTGCTGCTGTCCTCCAAAGGCGCAGCCGGTGTGACCGGTTCGGGCTTCATCGTACTGGCGGCCACCCTGTCGGCCGTAGGTCACCTGCCGGTGGCCGGTCTGGCGCTGATCCTGGGTATCGACCGCTTCATGTCCGAAGCCCGCGCCCTGACTAACCTGGTCGGCAACGCCGTAGCGACCATCGTCGTGGCCAAGTGGGTCAAGGAGCTGGACACCGACGTGCTGCAATCCGAGCTGGCCTCGGGCGGTCGTGGTATCTCCGACGAGCGTGAAGAAGATGACCTGGGCGTGGCCGAAGGCCCGACCCCGAGCAATGTGAAGTAAGCATCGCTTGAATGGAAAAACCCGCTTCGGCGGGTTTTTTCTTGCCTGCTGTTTGAGCGCAACGGTCAGCGCAACTGATGGATCCGGTAATTGCCCCATCGCCGATGGCTGCCTAGGCTGCATGCATCGTTGATGGAGATTGCCCATGTCTGCACCGCTGGCCTCACTGAAGATTCTGGATTTCTCGACCCTGCTGCCGGGGCCGTTTGCCTCGCTGCTGCTGGCGGATATGGGCGCCGAAGTGCTGCGCATCGAATCGCCGACCCGCCTCGACCTGGTGCGGGTGTTGCCGCCTCACGATCACGGCGTCTCGGCCAGTCACGCTTATCTCAACCGCAACAAGCGCAGCCTGGCGCTGGACCTCAAGCAGCCCGAGGCGTTGGAGCTGGTGAAGCAGTTGCTGGTGAATTACGACATCGTGCTGGAACAGTTTCGCCCCGGTGTGATGGAGCGGCTGGGGCTGGGTTACGAGGCGCTGAAGGCGATCAATCCGAAGCTGATTTATGTGTCGATCACCGGTTACGGCCAGACCGGACCGTACAAGGATCGCGCCGGCCACGACATCAACTATTTGGCGCTGGCCGGGCTCTCCAGCTACACCGGCCGCGCCGACAGCGGGCCGTTGCCGCTGGGCATGCAGGTGGCGGATGTCGCCGGCGGCTCGCTGCACGGGGTGATCGGCTTGTTGGCGGCGGTGATTTCCCGCCAGCAGACCGGGCAGGGCACCCATCTGGATGTGAGCATGACCGATTGCGCGTTCAGCCTGAACGCCATGGCCGGTGCCGGGTATCTGGCCTGCGGCGAGGAGCCGGGCTGGGAGGATCAGATGCTCAATGGCGGCAGCTTCTACGATTACTACCGCTCCCGCGACGGGCGCTGGATGTCGGTGGGCAGTCTGGAACCGGCCTTCATGCAGCAACTGTGTGCGGCGCTGGGCCGGCCGGAACTGGCGGCGCAGGGCTTGTCGCCCAAACCCGAGCAGCAGCGGGCGCTCAAGGACGCCTTGAAGGTCGAGTTCGAGAAGCATGACTTTGCCGAACTGTGCGAGCTGTTCGCCGGGATCGATGCCTGCGTCGAGCCGGTGTTGAACCTGGGCGAGGCGGTGCAGCATCCGCAATTGCAGGCGCGGGAACTGGTGACCCAGGTGCCCCGCGGTGATGGCACGGTGCAGGCGCAGATCGCCTGTCCGCTGAAGTTTTCCGAGGCGTTGCCGGCGCCGCGGCATGTGGGGGCAGCGCTGGGGCAGCATACAGATCAGGTGTTGACGGAGTTGGGGTTGAGTCCTGAGCGGATTGCCGAATTACGCGCCGCGAAAGTCATCGCGTAGCTCGTGGGTTACTCGACCCGCATCTCGCCACTGAACACCAATGTGTTGCGACAGCGCCGGCACAGATAGCGCCGACCCTGCCTGACCAGGCTATGGCGCTGCGCCGAAAACGGAAAATCGCTATCGGCACACGGGCATTTATAGATGTAGCGGGTCACGCTGCGGCGTTTGACTTCATAGGTATGGCAGCGGTCCGGCGGCAATTCGTAAACGCCGCGCATGATCAGTTGCCACTCCTCGCCGTGGGGCTGGATGCGGTCGCCGAACAGTTGATGGGCGATCAGGTGCGCGACTTCGTGGGCCACGGTCTGCTTGAGGAAATGTTCGGTGTTTTCCCGGTACAGCTGCGGATTGAAGCGCAGCAGGTTCTCGTGCAGATGCGCGACCCCGGCTTTTTGCCCGCGCAGCTTGAGGCTCACCACGGGGCGTTTGAAGGGACGTTTGAAAAAGGATTCAGCGAGTTGGAAACAGTCTTCGACGCGGGTATTGAGTTGCTCGGGCATGCTTGATGGATCTCCAGAGATTTGGAGTATGCCGCAACCTTTCGGCGTTGCGTATCGCCAAACTGCCGAATGGTCGCGACGTTCATTCCAGGCATGAGAAGGCCGCCTTGCGGCGGCCTGTGTTGGCGGATCTTGTTCTTCTCGGGAGGAACCGGTCGTTAATTGGTGTAGACAGGCCCCACGCCCAGACCCCAGACAATCACGGTAAACGCCATGATGGCGACCAGCACCACCAGACCCACCGCCAGCACCGAGCTGGAAAACAGGAAACCCTCGTCGGACGGAATGTTCATGAAGGTCGGCAGCCCCACATACAACAGGTAAACCGTGTAGCAGATGGCCGCCGTGCCGACGATCATCCCCAGCCACATGTGTGGATAGAGCGCCGCCAGCCCGCCGACGAACAACGGTGTCGCGGTGTAGGTGGCAAATGCCACGCAACGGGCCAGGCTCGGGTTGGCGTCATAGGTGCGGGCCATCCAGTGCACGAAGGCACCCATGACCGCGACTCCGCCGAGCATTGCCAGGTAAGACATGATCGTCATCCACAACGCGCTTTCGACGGTGAGCATCACCGGTGCGCGGTTGCCGATCACCCAGCCGACCTGAGTCGTGCCGATAAATGCCGAAACAGCGGGGATCGCCGCCAGAATCAGCGTGTGCGTCAGGTACATGTGGCTGATGCTTTCTTCCTGGTCGCCACGGATTTCCTTCCATTCCTGATCGGGGTGGGTAAAAAGTCCCACTACGTGATGGATCATGCCAGTCACTCCTCTCGTTATTGCCATCGCCCCCCAGCGGAGCGCCTACGGGCCAATGCGGCCGAGCAAATACAGGTCTTCAGATTGTGTGCGACCTTATGTCGCAGTATAGAAAGGTCTTAACCGCACAGGTGATAGGGGCTTAGAGCAAATCGCGCTGTAAAACCTCGGGGTAATCGCGTCGGGGTCTGTGGAAGCAGGCACTCGAGGGGGCGACAACCTGTGGCCACAAGCCAAGTGTTTTTGCGTAAAATGCCCGCCTTTCGTCACACCTCACGGATTTCGCGTCATGGGCACTCTTACGGTCAACCAGAACAAACTGCAAAAGCGCCTGCGCCGCCTGGCCGGCGAAGCCGTCACCGACTTCAACATGATCGAAGACGGCGACAAAGTCATGGTCTGCCTGTCCGGGGGCAAGGACAGCTACACCATGCTCGACGTGCTGATGCACCTGCAGAAGGTTGCACCGATCAAGTTCGAGATCGTCGCCGTGAACATGGACCAGAAGCAGCCGGGTTTCCCCGAGCACGTGCTGCCGGCCTACCTGAAAGAGCTGGGCATCGAGTACCACATCGTCGAGAAGGACACCTACTCGGTGGTCAAGGAGCTGATCCCGGAAGGCAAGACCACCTGCTCGCTGTGCTCGCGCCTGCGTCGCGGCACGCTGTACACCTTCGCCGACGAAATCGGCGCGACCAAAATGGCCCTCGGTCATCACCGCGACGACATCGTCGAGACGTTCTTCCTCAACATGTTCTTCAACGGCAGCCTCAAGGCCATGCCGCCGAAGCTGCGCGCCGACGACGGCCGCAACGTGGTGATCCGTCCGCTGGCCTACTGCAACGAGAAAGACATCCAGGCCTACTCGGACTTCAAGCAATTCCCGATCATTCCGTGCAACCTCTGCGGTTCCCAGGAAAACCTGCAACGCCAGGTGGTCAAGGAAATGCTGGTGGACTGGGAACGCAAGACCCCGGGCCGCACCGAAAGCATTTTCCGCAGCCTGCAGAACGTGATCCCGTCGCAGTTGGCTGACCGTAACCTGTTTGATTTCACCAGCCTGAAGATCGACGAGACGGCGGCTTCGCGTTTCGTCAATGTGGTGAACCTGTAAGTGATCTGATCGCTCGAAAGAAACGGCGCTCGCGGGCGCCGTTTTCAATTCATTTTTTAGGAGAGGGCATGCGCGACTACAAGTGGCTGCACGAATACTGTCTGAACCGCTTCGGTTCGGCGGCTGAACTGGAAGCCCATCTGCCCGTTCCCAAGACCCCGGCGCAACTGCGCAAGATCAGCGACGACCGTTATCTCTCGACCATGGCCCTGCGGGTGTTTCGTGCCGGGCTCAAGCACAGTCTGGTGGACGCCAAGTGGCCGGCCTTCGAAGAAGTGTTCTTCAAGTTCGACCCGGAAAAGGTCGTGCTGATGAGCGCCGAACACCTTGAGCGACTGATGCAGGATGCGCGGATCATCCGTCACCTGGGCAAGCTCAAGAGCGTGCCGCGCAATGCGCAGTTCATTCTGGACGTCGAGAAAGAGAAGGGCAGCTTCGGTGCGTTGCTCGCGGACTGGCCGGTGACCGACATCGTCGGTTTGTGGACCTACCTGAAAAAGCACGGCCATCAATTGGGCGGGCTGTCGGCGCCTCGGTTTTTGCGGATGGTTGGCAAGGACACCTTCGTGCCGAGCTACGACGTGGTCGCGGCGCTGAATGCACAGAAGATCGTCGACAAGGTGCCGAGCAGCCTGCGGGATCTGGCGACGGTGCAGAACGCATTCAACCAGTGGCATGAAGAGAGCGGTGGACGGCCGATGAGTCAGATCTCGATGATGCTGGCTTACACCGTCAATCATTGAGTTCAAAGCGATCGTTCCCACGCAGAGCGTGGGAACGATCCCGGCAGACTCGGTGAACTCGGTTAGCTCGGCGATCTGGCGAGCAGTCAGGCGACGGAGACTTCGCCTTCGCCCGCCAGTTTGCGATTCAGCTGATACCGCCACCGCACATACAACAGCGCCGAGCAGAACACCGCCAGACTGGCGATCATCTCCAGCACGCCGAACAGCTGCCGGCTCGGGTCATACGCCGCCAGCGCGCCTTTGATGAAATATAGATTCACCACAAAGCACATCCACGAATGCCCGCGTGCGCTGCCCATGATCATCCCCGGTGCGAGGACGATCCACGGGATCAGCTCGATCAGCAGAATCACCCACGGCCGCGCGCCGTGCAGGTCGGCGAACACCAGGTAATAAGCGGCGAGCAATCCGGCCAGGCCGAAAAAGCACAGCAGACTGATCACCCGCATCGCCCGCACCCGTGGCTCCAGCCACTCGACGGCGGGCAGGACTTTCGGCTTTCTGGCCATCTCAGTTCCCCAGTTTCTGGGCCGTCTTGGCCAGACGTGCGCCGAGGGCGCGGCACAGCGCCACTTCGTGCTGATCGAGACCACTTTTACCGTCGGCCCCGGCGTGATGGCTGGCGCCGTAAGGCGTGCCGCCGCCCTGGGTTTCCAGCAGCGCCGATTCGCTGTAAGGCAGGCCGGTGATCAGCATGCCGTGGTGCAGCAGCGGCAGCATCATCGACAGCAGGGTGGTTTCCTGACCGCCGTGCAGGCTGGCGGTGGACGTGAACACTCCGGCCGGCTTGCCGACCAGTGCGCCGGTCAGCCACAGGTTGCTGGTGCCGTCGAGGAAGTACTTGAGCGGCGCGGCCATGTTTCCGAAACGGGTCGGGCTGCCGAGGGCCAGGCCGGCGCAGTTCTTCAGGTCATCCAAAGTGGCGTACAGCGCGCCTTCATCCGGAATGTCCGGTGCCACGGCTTCGCACTCGGTGGAGATCGCCGGCACGGTGCGCAGGCGCGCTTCGAGACCGGCCTGCTCGACGCCACGGGCAATCTGCCGGGCCATCTCGTTGGTCGAGCCGCTGCGGCTGTAATACAGAACCAGAATGTACGGCGCACTCACGGCAGCAGCTCCAGGATCTGCTCCGGTGGACGGCCGATGACGGCTTTGTCGCCGGCTTCGAGAATCGGTCGCTCCATTAACTTCGGATGGGCCGCGATCGCTTCAATCAATTGTTTCTCGGTGAGACTGGCATCGGCCAGGTTCAGGGTCTTGTATTCGTCTTCGCCGGTGCGCAGCAGTTGCCGTGCGCTGATTCCCAGCTTGCCGAGCAGCGCCTTGATCTGCGCGGCGTCCAGCGGGGTTTCGAGGTAGCGCACCACGTTTGGCGTCAGGCCACGGGCTTCGAGCAGTTCGAGCGCACCGCGGGATTTCGAGCAGCGCGGGTTGTGATAAAGCGTCAGATCGGTCATGGGCGGGTCGCTTCTTGCGTAGAGTGGCGGCTATTCTAACTGTGCAGCGCGCAATCCAGAACCGTGGGAGGCGATGGGTCGCAGGCGCATTCAATTTTTCACAAGGAACACGACATGACACGGGCACTGGCAGCGGCATTGACGATCATCGGGGCGTTGATGCTGGGGGGCTGCGGTAACGACTACGGCATCGACCAGAACGGGCAGAAAGTGGCGTCCGAGCGCCTCGACAAACAATGGGTCGTGCTCAATTACTGGGCCGAATGGTGCGGCCCGTGCCGCACGGAAATCCCGGAACTCAATCACCTGGCGGACGAACTCAAGGGCAAGAAGATCGGCGTGTTCGGGGTCAATTTCGACAACGTGCAGGGTGAAGAGCTGAAGAGCGCCAGCGAGAAGCTGGGCATCAAGTTCACCGTGCTGGCGCAGGACCCGGCGGAATTGTTCGAACTGCCGCGCAGTGAAGCCTTGCCGGTGACTTACATCATCGACAACAAGGGCAAGGTGCGGGAACAGTTGATGGGCGAGCAGACGGCGGCGGGGGTGATGGCGAAGCTTGAGGCGTTGCAGGCTACAAATTGAGTTGCCGCTAAAAAGCATCCCTCACCCCAGCCCTCTCCCGGAGGGAGAGGGGGCCGACCGAGGTGTCTGGCGATTTCCATCGACCTGGAAGATCAGGTCGACTGAAGATTCGTCAGAGTGGAATCCGGTTGGTTATGGATTCGGTGAAGGTCTTTCAGGTCGGCGTATCTCTCCAATATCCCCCAATCAGTCCCCTCTCCCTTTGGGCGGTCCGACGTTTCGGGAGGGTTAGGGTGAGGGGCTTGGCGATCTAAAGGATCAGCCTTCTTCCAGCCACCAGCGCAACGGCTTGCCTTCAGCCGGCCAGAAGCGCATCTGCTCGATCGGCGAGATGTCCCAGCGCTCCACGTGCTCCAGGGCCTGGAGGAAGCGTTGCTCCTGCTCCATCAGCGCCGGGGCACACAGTTTGCGGGTCTTGCCGATCTTGCCGAAGCTCAGCTTGTCGCCTTCCAGAGTGTACGGCGCGAACCAGTGGTTGCAGCCGCCATTACCGTACGCCCGGCCATCATCGCCGAGGGTCACGGTCAGGTGGCTGTAGTCCATCAGCGGACGCTCGCCGATCCATTCCAGAATGTAGCTGCGGTTCTGTTGCAGTTGCACAGGTTCCGCGGCGCAACCCATCAGGCCGGCGCCGACAACGGCGGTCAGGGCCAGGTGTTTCATCACGCCGGCTCCTGGCATTTCGGGCACAGGTGCTTGTCGCCGACGGCTTTCCAGCCCAGCTCCGCAATACGTGCCGTGGCGGCCGGTTTTTCCGCAGGTTTGCCGAGCTTGGCGTCCACGGCGAATTCGAAGCTCAGCTCCTTGGCGCAGCTGTCGCAGTTGACCTGCCAGGTGTGGATCGCCAGTTCACCGAACACCGGGCCGGTGGTCATGGCAGTCCATTGACCCGGCGGGTTGATCAGGTGGCGGACGGTGTCGACGGTCAGGCGCATGGACAAGTCCTTGCTGCCTTTGAGGGTCACGACCAGCACGTCGCCGATGCGGATCGAGCCACCGTTGCCGGTGACCTGATAACGGCCCGGAACCAGGGCGCGGCATTCGGTGAGGGTGTGTTGCGGGTTCATCAGGGTGTAGCGGAAATCGTGTTCGACCATGGGTCCTCCAAATATGCGCGACATGCTAGCACGGGCTTGATTGCAGAATGATGCGCGCGTGCGACCTTCGATCCGGTTCAAATCGACACCGCAGTCGTGGCAAACTGCCGCCTTCATTTTCAAGGAACGGAACATGGCGCTGATCGAATGTTATGAATGCAAGCGGAGCATCAGCTCGGAAGCCACGGCGTGCATTCATTGCGGGGCTCCACTGGCAGATGCACAGGCTCCTCACGCCGAAAAGGGCGCGTCGACGATTTCCTTTGGCAGCCTGCCGCGTAACAAGGCAGTGCCCGAGGCCTTCGTTCCGCCGCCGGCCCCCGAGCGGCCGAAGATCATGCCGGCCGCGGCGGGGCGACGCCGTCGTTCGCAGCCTGTCGAACCGGTGTTGAACCCGGACGGTTCGCGCCCGGTGGAAGGCTGGCTGAAAATCATGGCGTTTCTGATGCCGCTGGTGTTTGTCTGGTTCCTGCTGCGCAGCGGCCACTCCCTCAAGCAACGTTTGCTGGGGTTCGGCTGGCTGGCGCTGTTGATCCTGTGCGTGGCGATTACCCCGACGCCGCCCCCGGTCTGAGTCCGATCGCTCAGCCTTCGACCTGGTTCTGCGGCGTACCCGCCGCCCAGGTCGCAATGTTGTGCAAGGTGGTCGCGGCAATCGCGCCCAGCGCCTCATGGGTCAGGAATGCCTGATGCGCGGTGACAATCACATTCGGGAAGGTCAGCAGCCGCGCCAGCACGTCATCTTGTAGCGGCAGGTCGGAGCGATCCTCGAAGAACAGCTGCGCCTCCTCTTCATACACATCCAGTCCCAGATAACCGAGTTGGCCGTCCTTCAGGGCGTCGATCAGCGCCGGCGTGTCCACCAGACCGCCGCGCCCGGTGTTGATCAGCATCGCCCCCGGTTGCATGTGCGCCAGCGAATCGCGGTTGATCAGGTGTTTGCTCTGTTCGTTGAGCGGGCAGTGCAGGCTGATGATCCGTGCTTGCGCCAGCAGGTCCGGCAGGCTCAGGTAGCGAGCGCCCATCGCTTCGACGGCAGGGTTCGGATAAGGGTCGTAGGCCAGCAGTTCGCAGCCGAAGCCGTGCATGATCTTCGCGAAGGTCGCGCCGATCTGTCCGGTGCCGACGATGCCGACGGTTTTGCCCACCAGATCGAAACCGGTGAGCCCGTGCAGGCTGAAATCACCTTCGCGGGTGCGGTTGTAGGCGCGATGCAAGCGCCGGTTGAGGGCGAGGATCAACGCCACCGCATGTTCGGCCACCGCATGGGGCGAGTAGGCCGGTACGCGCACGACGGCCAGCCCCAGACGTTTGGCGACGGCCAGATCCACATGGTTGTAGCCGGCCGAACGCAAGGCGATCAGGCGAGTGCCGCCCGCGGCCAGACGCTCCAGCACCGGGGCGCTGAGGTCATCGTTGATGAACGCGCAGACTACTTCGTGATGTTCGGCCAGCGCTGCGGTATCGAGACTGAGCCGGGCTGGCTGGAAGTGCAGTTCGATCCCGGCCGGGCAGTCGGCGGCGAGGAAACTGTCGCGGTCGTAGGTCTGGCTGCTGAAAACGATCGTGCGCATGAAATCCTCCTGGAGCATCGACGCGGGCGCAAATCACCCGCGACAACTTTAGCTGCGTCGGCGTTGACCGGCATTGCCGTGGATCAGGCGCTGATCTTCGCCTGGGCCGCCAGACGATTGATCGCCCGCTCCAGCTCGTCCAGCGCGGTCGAGGCTTTGGGATCCTGCTGCTTGAGCAGGGTTTCGCTGCGCTGGCAGGCGGCGCGCAATTGCGGCACGCCGCAGTAACGGGTGGCACCATGCAGGCGGTGCACCCGTTCCAGCAGACCGTTCTGATCCTGACTGTCGCGGGCGGTGCGAATGGCTTCGCGATCGGCCTCGAGCGAGGCCAGCAGCATCGCCAGCATGTCTGCCGCCAGATCCGCCTTGCCGGCGGCCAGGCGCAAACCTTCTTCGTGATCGAGTATCGGCAGTTCCTGATTGCCCAGCAGGCTTTCGCCGCCACGGTCCGGCGCCTGATTGCGCAACGCCAGGCCCGTCCACTTCAGCACGACTTGCGCCAGTTGCCGCTCGCTGATCGGCTTGGTCAGGTAGTCGTCCATGCCGCTTTGCAGCAGCGCGCGTTTTTCATTGGCCATGGCGTGGGCGGTGAGGGCGACGATCGGCAGCGGCGTGCAATGCCGCTCGCTTTCCCACTGGCGGATGGTTTCGGTGCTCTGGCGTCCGTCCATGCCGGGCATCTGCACGTCCATCAGCACCAGATCGAAGGTTTCGTTCTGCACCGCCTTGACCGCGGCGTAACCGCTTTCCACGGCCAGCACCTTGGCGCCCATGTCTTCGAGCAGTGTCTGCACCAGCAAGAGGTTGGCCGGGTTGTCGTCGACGCACAGCACTTTCGGCGCGCGGCTCGACAACGGTTCGCCCGGTTCGCTGCGCGGCTGGCGCGGGTTGACCATGTCCGACAAGGCCCGGCGCAGTTTGCGGGTGCAGGCGGGTTTCGATTGCAACTGACTGTGAGGGTTGGGCACCGAAAGGTGATACAGCGTCAGTTCGGTGGTCGGGCACAACACCAGCACTCGGCAACCAAGGTGCTCAAGGTCCCAGATGTGCTGGTTGAGGCGCTCCGGCGGCATGTCGTTACTGGTGATGCCGAGCACCGCCAGATCAATGGCCTGATCGGTTTGATGGGCGCCGGTAACGCCATTGGTCAGGCTTTCCAGGGTATTGAACGGCGTGACATCGAGGCCGCAATCTTCCAGTTGATGCTGCAGGGCCTGACGCGCCAGTTCATGGTTTTCCAGCACCGCCACCCGGCGCCCGAGCAGTGGCGCGCAAGGCAGGTCTTCGGCGTCGTCGCGGGTCTTGGGCAGGTTCAGGCTGATCCAGAATTCCGAACCTTCGCCCGGCGTGCTGTCGACGCCGATCTCGCCGCCCATCTGCTCGATCAGGCGCTTGGAAATCACCAGCCCCAAACCGGTGCCGCCGGGCTGGCGCGACAGCGAGTTGTCCGCCTGGCTGAACGCCTGAAACAACGCGCGCACGTCCTCGTTCGACAAACCGATGCCGGTGTCCTGAATGCTGATGCGCAACTGCACGCTGTCGTCGTTTTCTTCTTCGAGCATGGCGCGGGCGACGATGGTGCCTTCGCGGGTGAACTTGATCGCATTGCTCACCAGATTTGTCAGGATCTGCTTGAGCCGCAGCGGATCGCCGACCAGCGACAACGGCGTGTCGCGGTACACCAGACTCACCAGTTCCAGCTGCTTGGCGTGAGCAGCGGGGGCGAGGATGGTCAGGGTGTCCTGCAACAGGTCGCGCAGGTTGAACGGGATATGGTCGAGCACCAGTTTGCCAGCCTCGATCTTCGAGAAATCGAGGATCTCGTTGATGATCCCCAGCAGGCTGTCGGCGGACTTTTCGATGGTGCCCAGGTAGTCGAGCTGGCGCGGGGTCAGCTCGCTTTTCTGCAACAGGTGGGTGAAACCGAGAATGCCGTTGAGCGGTGTGCGGATCTCGTGACTCATGTTGGCGAGGAATTCGGATTTGATCCGGCTCGCTTCCAGCGCTTCCTTGCGGGCCAGGTCCAGCTCGATGTTCTGGATCTCGATGGTTTCCAGGTTCTGGCGCACGTCTTCGGTGGCCTGATCGACGCTGTGCTGCAATTCTTCGCGGGCGTTTTGCAGGGTGCCGGCCATGCGGTTGATGCCGGACGCCAGTTCATCCAGCTCCTGACTGCCCAATGGCGGCAGACGGGTTTCCAGGTGACCGTCCTTGAGCTGCGCGACGGCCTGTTTGATCTGGCTCAGCGGGCGGTTGATCGTGCGGCCCATGCGCAAGGCCAGCAAGGCGGCGCCGGCCAGACCCGCGCCGATCAGCAGCAGGCTGGCGAACAGGCTTCGATAGCCGCGCAACAGCATGCCGTTGTGCGACAGCTCCAGTTCGACCCAGCCGAGCAGGCGGTCGGACTCTTGCGGGATCAGTTCGCCGGCGAGGTTGCGGTGTTTACCGAAAACCGGCAGCAGATAGCGCGTGGCGTCGTTGCCGCTGCGTCGCAGCAAATGCGCGCTGTCGCCGCTGGGCGCCTGATTGAGCATGGTCGGGCCGGCGTGGGCGAGTGGCGAGCGGTCGGGCGCGAGGAAGGTCACGGCGCGCACGTCCGGTTGTTCGAGAGACTGGGTGGCGATGCGCTCGAGCAGTTCGGCATCGCCGTGGCCCATGGCCGGTGCTACCAGCGGAGCCAGTTGTTCGGCGATCATTTCGCCGCGCTGCATCAGTTGGGTTTGCAGGTCGGACTGCTGCGTCCAGGTGAAATACCCGCCCAGCACCAGTGCCATCAGGCTGGTCGGCAACAGGGTCAGCAACAATACGCGACCTTTGATTCCCAGTTTCTTGAGCACGCCTTTCTCCTGCATCCCGCTGATCGTTGACTCACACGTGCGTCCGGCACGCGGTATCGGCGCAGTGTAGCGATTTGCTTGCGGGCAATCTTGGGAAAAATGATGTCGTGGTGGTTCACTCGCAGGCCGGTCATCTGTCCGACAGGTCAAGCTTGGGTTGCCGGGCGCCGGGCAATCTTGAATAATCGCCCAACTGAGAATTATTTGCAGATAGTCATGACTCCTGTCTCTATTGGCCAACCCCGCATTCTTTCCATCGAAGACGATCCCGTCCTCGGTGCCTATGTCCATGAACAACTGGGTCGCAGCGGCTTCCAGGTCACCTGGTGCCAGAACGGCAGCGAAGGCCTGAGCATTGCCCGGCGCCAGCCGTTCGATGTGGTGCTGATGGACATTCTGTTGCCGGGGCTGGACGGTCTGAACGTCCTGACCCAACTGCGTCAGAGCCATTCCACGCCGGTGCTGCTGATGTCAGCCCTCGGTGCCGAAGCCGACCGTATCAGCGGGTTTCGCCTCGGCGCAGACGACTATTTGCCCAAGCCCTTCAGCATGGCCGAGCTGCATGTGCGGATCGAAGCGATCCTGCGCCGGGTCGCCCTCGACCGTCGTCCGGCGGCCATCGCCCCGGTGGTGCCGGCGGGCGGGCTGCGTTTCGACGATGAGCAGTGCGACGTGTTCTACCGCGATCAACCCACCGGCCTGACCCGCAGCGAATACCGCCTGCTGGAAACCCTCAACCGCAACGACGAGGAAGTGCTGAGCAAGGCCTTCCTTTATCAGCATGTTCTTCAGCGTGGTTATGCCGCCCACGACCGCAGCCTCGACATGCACATCAGCCAGATCCGCCGCAAACTCAAGTCGGTCGGCTACACCGAGCGTGAAGTGCGCACGGTGTGGGGCAAGGGTTACGTCCTGAGTGCCGTCGATGAAAGTGTCTGACCTGCCGGGCCGGCACTCGCTGTTCTGGAAACTCGCCTGCCTGCTGGTGGCGTTCTGTCTGCTGATGATCTGGCTGAGCTGGTCCTGGGGCCGGTACATGGAACAGCGCAACCAGTTCCTCTCCGACGACGCCCGCCGCACGCTGAGCCGTTATGCCGCCGAGGCCGAACGCGCCTGGCAGCAGGGCGAGCGCGATGGCATCGATAGCTGGTTGCAAAGCATGGAATTGCGTGAGGCCGGTTGGGTCGGCGTGATCGGTGGCAATCTGCAGTCGCTGGGCAGCCAGCCGTTGAGCACTCAAGAGCTTCAGCACCTGACTTTCCTGCGAGGCCTTGACTGGCCGATTCACAAAAAGGGCCGGCCGTGGCTGCGGGTCCCGTTCCCCACTGACCCGACTGCCGGCAGTCTGGTGATCGAGTTGCCCGAGCGATTCCTGCCGGGGAAATACCGGGTGTTCTGGCGCGTCATCACCAACGGTGTGATTCCCGGTCTGTTCACCTTGCTGCTGTGCGTCGGCCTGTATCGCCTGCTGGTGGTGCCGCTGAACAATCTTCGCGAGCAGGCCAATGCCTGGCGCGCCGATCAATTGAATGTGCGGTTGTCGAGCGGCATCACCCAGCGCCCCGATGAGCTCGGTGAACTGGCCCGCGCCTTCGACTCGATGTCCGAACGCCTGCAATCCACCGTCGCCCTGCAACAGCAGCTGCTGCGCGATTTGTCCCACGAACTGCGTACGCCTCTGAGCCGGTTGCGGGTCGCCAGCGAAAGCGAGCAGCAACTGCAACCGTTGCGCGAGCGCATCGGTCGCGAAGTCGACGTGATGCAGCGGTTGGTGGAAGACACCCTGCAACTGGCCTGGCTCGACACCGAACGCGCACCGTTGCCGGACGAAGCGATTCAGATTCAGGCGCTATGGGAAATGCTCACCGAAAACGCCTGCTACGAAAGTTGCTGCCCGATCAGGCAGTTGCAGTGCGGGGTTGAAGCTTCCTGCTGGGTGCGCGGCAATCTCAACACCCTGGCCCAGGCTCTGGAAAACATCCTGCGCAATGCGATTCGCCATTCGCCACCGGGAGGCATCGTGCGGCTCGATGGTCGGCGAGATGGCGATTACTGGCACCTGTGGCTGGAGGACGAGGGCGGCGGCGTGGACGAGGCGGATCTGGAACGGATCTTCTCGCCCTTCATTCGCCTCGACGGCTCGCGGCCGGGGGACGGTGGATTTGGTCTGGGACTGAGCATCGCGAGGAACGCGGTGCAACGCCAGGGCGGAACCCTGTGGGCCGAGAACGGCCCGTCGGGATTGCGACTGAATCTGCGGTTGGTGGCGGATGACAGTGCTGTCGCTCCCGACGCCATCGCTGGCAAGCCAGCTCCGACTGTGGACATGAGCCGCCCGCGGATTGTGTGAGCGGCACAGGAAAGTGTCAGCACTGCTGACACTCTTTTAAAAAGTCGCACCACTGGCGCGACTTTTATTGCTTATTCCAAGAAACCATAAGCACCACACTTTGCGTGATATGGCCTGCGCAGGTTTGCCGGTATGATAGGCGCCCCCGCTGTCCGGATTGCGAAAAACGCCATGACCTTGCAGTACCCAACCATCGCCGATTGCGTCGGCAACACGCCGCTGGTGCGTTTGCAGCGCCTGCCCGGTGTCACCAGCAACACCCTTTTGCTCAAGCTCGAAGGGAACAACCCGGCGGGTTCGGTCAAGGATCGTCCGGCGCTGTCGATGATCACCCGTGCCGAGTTGCGCGGGCAGATCCACGAAGGCGATACGCTGATCGAAGCGACCTCGGGCAACACCGGGATCGCCCTGGCGATGGCCGCCGCGATCAAGGGTTACAAGATGATCCTGATCATGCCGGACAACTCCAGCGCCGAGCGTAAAGCGGCGATGACCGCGTACGGCGCGCAGCTGATTCTGGTCAGCCAGGAAGAGGGCATGGAAGGCGCTCGCGATCTCGCCCAGCGGATGGAAGCCGAAGGCCGTGGCAAGGTGCTGGATCAGTTCGCCAACGGCGACAATCCTGAAGCGCACTACACCACCACCGGCCCGGAAATCTGGCGTCAGACCCAGGGCTCCATCACCCATTTCGTCAGCTCCATGGGCACCACCGGCACCATCATGGGCGTGTCGCGCTACCTCAAGGAGCAGAACGACAACGTGCAGATCGTCGGCCTGCAACCGATGGAAGGCTCGGCCATTCCCGGCATCCGCCGCTGGCCGCAGGAATACCTGCCGAAGATCTATCAGGCCGAGCGTGTCGACCGCATCGTCGACATGGCGCAAAGTGAAGCCGAAGACGTCACTCGTCGTCTGGCCCGCGAAGAAGGCATCTTCTGTGGCGTGTCCTCGGGCGGTGCGGTGGCAGCGATGCTGCGCCTGTCCAAAGAAGTTGAAAACGCGGTGATCGTTGCGATCATCTGCGACCGTGGCGACCGTTACCTGTCGACCGGCATTTTCGACGCGCCCAACTGATGGCCAAGCACGAGAGAGGCCTGCGCTTCCAGCCCACCGGCGGCAGCAAGGCCCCGCAAATCCCGACCGGCAAAAAGCAGCGTTTGAGCATCGAGCGCCTGGCCAATGACGGTCGCGGCATCGCGTTTTTTGAAGGCAAAACCTGGTTCGTCCTCGGCGCCCTCGCGGGTGAAGAGGTCGAAGCGCGGGTGCTTGGTGCCCACGGCAAAGTGGTCGAGGCGCGCACCGAGCGCGTATTCACCGCCAGTGAATTGCGCCGTTCCGCACCTTGCCAGCACGCCGGCCGTTGCGGCGGTTGCAGCGTTCAGCATCTGCCCCACAACGAACAGCTTGCCCTGAAACAGCGCATGCTCGCCGAGCAGTTGTCGCGAGTTGCCGGTGCCGAACCCGAGGAGTGGGCGGCGCCGTTGACCGGTCCAGAATTCGGCTACCGTCGCCGCGCCCGGATCGCCGTACGCTGGGACAGCAAGGCCAAAAAGCTTGAAGTCGGTTTCCGTGCCGCCGGCAGTCAGGACATCGTCGCGATCAGCGAATGCCCGGTGCTGGTACAGCCCTTGCAGCCGATCATGACCCGCTTGCCGGAGATGCTTCGTCGCTTGAGCAAACCTCAGGCGCTGGGGCATGTCGAATTGTTCAGTGGCTCGTCACTCGCCGTTCTGCTGCGTCACATGGCGCCGCTGTCCGAGGCTGACCTGACGATCCTCAAGGATTTCTGCGCGTTCCATGAAGCGCAACTCTGGCTGCATGGCGAAGGCGAGCCGCAGCCGGTGGATGATGCACTGTCGCTCGGCTATCGCCTGGAACAATGGGATCTGCAACTGGCCTACCGGCCGGGGGATTTCATTCAGGTCAATGCCGGGGTCAACGAGGCCATGGTGGCGCAAGCGCTGGACTGGTTGAAAACGACGAGCGATGAGCGCGTGCTCGACCTGTTTTGCGGTCTGGGCAACTTCGCCCTGCCGCTGGCGAAAGCCGCGCGTGAAGTGGTGGCGGTCGAAGGCGTGCAGACCATGGTCGATCGCGCGGCGGCCAATGCCGCTAGCAACAATTTGCATAACACAAAGTTTTTTCAGGCCGATTTATCCCAGCCTTTGACCGATGCCCAGTGGATCGGAAACGGCTTTTCTGCGGTACTCTTGGACCCACCGCGCGACGGTGCTTTCGAGGTGGTGCGCAAGCTGGCGACCCTGGGCGCCAAACGGTTGGTGTACGTGTCGTGCAACCCTGCAACTCTGGCGCGCGATACGGTCGAATTGATCAAGCAGGGCTACCGGTTAAAACGTGCCGGGATTCTCGATATGTTTCCTCAGACGGCACATGTCGAGGCCATGGCGTTATTTGAAGCGAGCCAGGATGGCTCGTCTGATCCGACTGGGTCGTCCGTAGCGCTCGCATTGGCCCCGCGAGCGCGAACGGGCATTGACGGTCAGTGATTTGACGCATTGAATCTGCGTCGTAGGGAAGGTAAAGCAAGATGGTACAGGTGAGAGCACACCAGCCGATCAACACTGACGGCAGTATCAATCTCGAGGCTTGGCTCGATCATGCGGTCAGTGTCGATCTGGCACTGGATCGCGAAGCCTTGAAAGAGGCCTGCGAGTACGCTCGCCAGGCCGAGCAACAATCCAATGCGGCGAAGAATCTCTGGTCCGAAGGCAGCGGCAGTTTCAGCACGGGCCTCGAGATCGCCGAGATCCTCGCCGACCTCAAGCTCGATCAGGATTCGCTGGTGGCTGCGGTTCTCTATCGCGGCGTGCGCGAAGGCCAGATCGAACTCGCGGCGGTCAGCCAGCGCTTCGGCCCGGTGGTCGCCAAGCTGATCGACGGCGTGCTGCGCATGGCGGCGATCAGTGCCAGCCTCAGCCCTCGCCAGTCGATGGTCCTCGGCACCCAGGGCCAAGTGGAAAACCTGCGCAAGATGCTGGTGGCGATGGTCGACGACGTGCGTGTCGCGCTGATCAAGCTCGCCGAACGCACCTGCGCGATCCGTGCGGTGAAAACCGCCGACGACGAAAAACGTAACCGGGTCGCCCGGGAAGTATTCGATATCTATGCGCCGCTCGCGCATCGACTCGGCATCGGTCATATCAAATGGGAACTGGAGGACTTGTCCTTCCGTTACCTGGAACCCGATCAGTACAAACAGATCGCCAAGCTGCTGCACGAGCGGCGGCTGGATCGCGAGCGTTTCATCGCCGACGTGATGACCCAGCTCAAGGACGAATTGCAGGCCACCGGCGTCGAAGCCGACATCAGCGGCCGGGCCAAACACATCTATTCGATCTGGCGCAAAATGCAGCGCAAGGGTCTGGAATTCAGCCAGATCTACGACGTGCGTGCGGTGCGCGTGCTGGTGCCGGAAATGCGCGACTGCTACACCGCGCTCGGCATCGTCCACACCCTGTGGCGGCACATCCCGAAAGAGTTCGACGACTACATCGCCAACCCGAAAGAGAACGGCTACCGCTCGTTGCACACGGCGGTGATCGGCCCGGAAGGCAAGGTGCTGGAGGTCCAGATCCGGACCCATTCGATGCACGAAGAGGCCGAGCTCGGCGTCTGCGCGCACTGGCGCTACAAGGGCACCGACGTCAAGTCCGGCTCGAACCACTACGAAGAGAAAATCTCCTGGCTGCGTCAGGTCCTCGAGTGGCACGAAGAGCTGGGCGACATCGGTGGTCTCGCCGAACAGCTGCGGGTCGATATCGAGCCGGACCGGGTCTACATCTTCACCCCGGACGGTCACGCCATCGACTTGCCGAAGGGCGCGACACCGCTGGACTTCGCCTACCGCGTGCACACCGAAATCGGGCACAACTGCCGTGGCGCGAAGATCAACGGGCGCATCGTTCCGCTCAACTACAGCCTGCAGACCGGCGAGCAGGTCGAGATCATCACCAGCAAGCACGGCACGCCGAGCCGTGACTGGCTGAACCCGAACCTCGGTTACGTCACCACGTCCCGGGCGCGGGCGAAGATCGTGCACTGGTTCAAGTTGCAGGCGCGCGACCAGAACGTCGCGGCGGGCAAGACCCTGCTCGAGCGCGAACTCAATCGTCTCGGTCTGCCGGCGGTGGATTTCGACAAGCTGGCCGACAAGGCCAACATGAAAACCGCCGAGGACATGTTCGCCGCCCTTGGCGCCGGCGACCTGCGTCTGGCGCAACTGGTGAATCTGGCGCAACAACTGGTCGAGCCGGAACGCGGCAACGAACAGCTGGAACTGATTCCGCGCAAGGCGACCGGCTACAAACCGGGCAAGCGCGGCGACATCCAGATCCAGGGTGTCGGCAACCTGATGACCCAGATGGCCGGCTGCTGCCAGCCGTTGCCGGGCGATGCGATCGTCGGCTACATCACCCAGGGCCGTGGCGTGAGCATTCACCGTCAGGACTGCGCCTCGGTGCTGCAACTGGCCGGGCGGGAGCCGGAGCGGATCATTCAGGTCAGCTGGGGCCCGGTGCCGGTGCTCACCTATCCGGTGGACATCGTCATCCGCGCCTACGACCGTTCCGGTCTGCTGCGTGACGTTTCGCAGGTGCTGCTCAACGAGCGGATCAACGTGCTGGCGGTCAACACCCGCTCGAACAAGGAGGACAACACCGCGCTGATGTCCCTGACCATCGAGATTCCGGGTCTGGACGCGCTGGGGCGGTTGCTGGGGCGGATTTCCCAGTTGCCGAACATCATCGAAACGCGGCGTAACCGGACTCCATGAAACCGATCTACAGCCTTGAAGACCTGCTGCACCTGATGAACCGTCTGCGCGACCCGCAGTACGGTTGCCCGTGGGACATCAAGCAGACTTACGCGACCATCGTCCCGCACACCCTTGAAGAGGCCTACGAAGTCGCCGACGCCATCGAGCGCGGCGACTTCGACCACCTGCAGGGCGAGTTGGGCGATCTGCTGTTTCAGGTGGTGTATTACAGCCAGCTGGCACGGGAGGAGGGGCGGTTCGAATTCGCCGGCGTGGTCGACAGCATTACCCGCAAGCTGATCCGTCGTCATCCGCACGTGTTCCCCACCGGCGATCTGTATGCGCCGCTGGACGTGCCGCGTCTGAACGAAGAGCAGGTCAAGCAGCGCTGGGAGGAGATCAAGGCCGAAGAACGCGCCGAGAAATCCGTCGAGCCGCAGCAACTGTCACTGCTCGACGATGTGCCGGCTGCGTTGCCGGCACTGTCCCGCTCGGCCAAGTTGCAGAAGCGCGCCGGGCAGGTCGGTTTCGACTGGCCGGATGCCTTGCCGGTGCTGGACAAGGTCCGTGAAGAGCTCGATGAAGTGCTCGAAGCCATGTCCGAAAATGACCCGCAAGCGGTGGCCGACGAGATCGGCGACCTGCTGTTTTCCGTGGTCAATCTGGCCCGGCACCTGAAGGTCGATCCGGAAAGCGCGTTGCGTGGCGCCAACGGCAAGTTCGAACGACGTTTCCGTTTTATCGAACAGGCATTGCGCGACACCCACCGACCCATGGAAGATTGCACCCTCGAAGAGTTGGACGCCCTGTGGGGCGAAGCCAAACGTCAGGAAAAGAATTTGCCCAGCTGCGGCTGAGCCGTTGCCCAAGTGAGTAAGCATCAATGAGCCTTTCCCTTCGCGACCAGTTGCTCAAAGCAGGGCTGGTCAACCAAAAGCAGGCCAAGCAGGTCAGCAAAGACAAACAGAAACAACAGCGTCTGGCCCACAAAGGCCAGATCGAACTGGACGACTCCCAGCAGCGTGCTGCCCAGGAAGCCCAGGCCGAGAAGGTCAAGCGCGACCAGGAGTTGAACCGTCAGCAGCAGGAGAAGGCGGAAGCCAAGGCCCGCGCCGCCCAGGTCAAGCAGTTGATCGAAGTCTCGCGTCTGCCGAAGCTGACGACCGAGGACTACTACAACTTCGTTGACGACAAAAAGGTCAAGCGCATCTCGGTCAACACGCTGATGCGCAACAAGCTCAGCAGCGGCTCGCTGGCGATCGTGCACCATGCTGGCGGTTACGAAGTGATTCCTCGTGAGGCGGCCCTGAAGATTCAGGAGCGCGATCCACAGCGCATCGTGCAGCTCAACGAGAAGGTCGAAGAGGTCAATGCCGAGGACGATCCGTACGCGGCCTATGTGATCCCTGATGATCTGATGTGGTAAGCGGGTTCCGCCGGGCTGCGAAGCGGCCCTGAAATCCCCAAAACGACAAACCCCGCTCATGGCGGGGTTTGTCGTTTTCAATGCTGTGGTTTTGCTTCAGGCGGATTTCCGATCCCGCTGCTGTTCCTGCAGTTCCAGTTCGGCCTTGTAGTTGTGGGCGTCGATCTCGTTGTGGAACATGCCGACCAGCAAGTCTTGTTGGTGCACATCCCAGATCCGTACGCCGGCGGCTACGCCTTCATGGGACATGTGTGAATCGTCGCGTTCAGTTACTTTTACAGTCATCTGCTAGCTCCAAATCTCAAGTTATCTGCAGCAAGGCGTGTGCAGGACTCTTTTATAGATTTTGTTAGCCTGCTAAGTAAACGCCCGATTTGTGCAATGTATTCTTGCGAAATCTGCAACAGCGCTGGAGCCCACTGAATCCGCGACATTCAGTCGCAGGGCGGTAAGTTGCATGACAAACGTTTCATCTTGGCGCCGCTGAAAATGCCTTTCTCCAGGCGAAAAAAAACGCCCCGAACCGGTCGGGGCGTTTTCATGTGCGGCTCAGCGGAAGGGAATTACTTGCCTTCCCAGCGCTTCAGCACGAGGGTGGCGTTGGTGCCACCGAAGCCGAAGCTGTTGCTCATCACGGTGTTGATGGTGGCGTTCTCGCGGGTCTTGGTCAGCACCGGCAGATCGGCCACTTCAGGGTCCAGTTCGTCGATGTTGGCGGAACCGGCGATGAAGTTGCCTTCCATCATCAGCATGCAGTAGATCGCTTCGTGAACGCCGGCGGCGCCCAGGGAGTGACCCGACAGGCTCTTGGTGGAGCTGATGGCCGGGGCCTTGTCGCCGAACACTTCACGCACGCCTTTCATTTCCGCAACGTCGCCGACCGGAGTCGAAGTGCCGTGGGTGTTCAGGTAGTCGATCGGGGTGTCGACGGTGGACAGCGCCTGCTGCATGCAGCGGATGGCGCCTTCGCCGCTTGGAGCCACCATGTCGTAGCCGTCGGAAGTCGCGCCGTAGCCAACGATTTCCGCGTAGATCTTCGCGCCACGGGCCAGAGCGTGTTCCAGCTCCTCGACCACTACCATGCCGCCACCGCCGGCGATGACGAAACCGTCACGGTCGGCGTCGTAGGCGCGGGAAGCTTGTTCCGGGGTGTCATTACGCTTGCTGGACAGGGCGCCCATCGCGTCGAACAGGAACGACTGGCTCCAGTGCTCTTCTTCACCGCCGCCGGCGAAAACGATGTCCTGCTTGCCCATCTGGATCTGTTCCATGGCGGTACCGATGCAGTGAGCACTGGTGGCGCAGGCAGATGCGATGGAGTAGTTCAGGCCCTTGATCTTGAACGGGGTGGCCAGGCAAGCCGAAACGGTGCTGCTCATGGTCCGCGTTACACGGTATGGGCCGACGCGCTTGACGCCTTTCTCGCGCAGGATGTCCAGCGCTTCCATCTGGTTCAGGGTCGACGCGCCGCCGGAACCTGCGATCAGGCCGGTACGCGGGTTGGACACCTGCTCTTCGGTCAGACCGGAGTCAGCGATGGCGTCTTTCATGGCCAGGTAGGCGTAAGCCGCTGCGTGGCCGACGAAGCGATAGATCTTGCGATCGATCAGCTCTTCAAGGTTGAGGTCGATGGAGCCGGAAACCTGGCTACGCAGACCCATTTCGGCGTATTCCGGGTTGAACCGGATGCCAGGGCGGCTTGCACGCAGGTTAGCGGAGACGGTCTCTTTGTCATTGCCCAGGCACGAAACGATGCCCAGACCAGTGATAACGACGCGGCGCATGCGAATAACCCTTAGAAGTTGTCAGTGGAGGTGAACACGCCGACGCGAAGGCCTTCGGCGGTGTAGATTTCGCGACCGTCGACAGTCACCGAACCGTCGGCAATGGCCAGGTTCAGCTTGCCCTTGAGGACGCGCTTGATATGAATGTTGTAGGTGACTTTCTTGGCGGTCGGCAGGACCTGGCCGAAGAATTTCACTTCGCCCGAACCCAGCGCACGGCCACGGCCCGGCAGGCCTTGCCAGCCTAGGAAGAAACCGACCAGTTGCCACATGGCGTCCAGACCCAGGCAGCCCGGCATCACCGGATCGCCTTCGAAGTGGCACGCGAAGAACCACAGGTCAGGGTTGATATCCAGCTCGGCGACCAATTCACCTTTGCCGTACTTGCCGCCTTCTTCGCTGATCAGGGTGATGCGATCCACCATCAGCATGTTAGGGGCGGGCAGTTGCGCGTTACCTGGGCCGAACAGCTCACCGCGACTGCAGCGCAGCAGGTCTTCCCGAGTAAAGGCGTTTTGTTTGGTCATGCGAGCTCCTCAATAATCCCATGCGGCAGGTGGGGCAAATCTTCCCGGCCGATCGACGCGTTCATGCCTCGAACCGGCAGCCTACTCATAGACTATTGCGTTGTGGTGAAAGTCACAGCACCAAGGACATGAATGTACACTTGTGCACTGAAATTTTTAATCAAGCCCCTTTTGAGGCTCGTTCGGGTGCCTAAGACTGCCGCACTTTCGCTTTTCACGCCAGTCGCAGATGCTCGAAAGGGCCCCGTTACTGCACCCATCGCTGCAGAATCTGCTGCAGATCATTGCGTTTGAATGGCTTGGCCAGGTAATCGTTCATCCCCGCCGACAAGCAGTTTTCGCGGTCGCCCTGCAACGCATTGGCGGTCAGGGCGATGATCGGCACATGGCCGCAGCCGGGCAGGCGGCGGATCTGTCGGGTTGCTTCGTAACCGTCAATCAGCGGCAAGCGGCAATCCATCAGGATCGCTTCGAAACGGTTGTCCCCGGCGCTGCGCACCGCCTGCACACCATCGGTGGCGACGCTGACGGTAAATCCCAGACTGCGCAACATCGCTTCGATCACCGTCTGGTTGACCGGGTTGTCCTCCACCAGCAGCACATTGCGTCCTTCGCCGTGACCGTCGCCGTTCAGTGTGCGCGGTGCCGCCAGCGCGGGCAGTGCCTGCTTATATAAAGCCAATGGTATTTCCAGAGTGAATACCGATCCGCGACCTTCTTCGCTCTGAGCGCGCAAGGTGCCGCCCATCCGTTCGGCGAGCGTGCGGGCAATCGGCAGGCCCAGGCCGGTGCCGCCATATCGACGGGAAATCGAACTGTCGGCCTGCTGGAACGCGTTGAACATCAGCTCCAGGCTCTCCGGCGAAATGCCGATGCCACTGTCACGCACCGCGCAGGTGAACCACAGCAACTCGTGATCCAGCGACTGCCACTGCGCCTCGATGCTGACGCGCCCCTGCTCGGTGAACTTCAGCGCATTGCCGACCAGGTTGACCAGAATCTGCCGGATCCGCGTCGGATCGCCCTGTACCTGCAAGTCGCGCATGTCTTCGGGAATCCGCAGTTGCAGGGCCAGCCCGCGTTGCGCCGCACTGTGCTGGAACGACTGGGCGCAGGCGCCGATCACTTCGGCGAGATTGAACGGAATGTGCTCGAGCTCCAGCTCCGAACGCTCGATGCGCGAGAAATCCAGAATGTCGTTGATCACCTTGAGCAAATGCTCGGTCGACTCGGAAGCCAGCGCCGCGTACTCGACCTGCTCCTCGGTCATGTCGGTGGTTTCCAGCAATTGCAGCATGCCCAGCACGCCGTTCATCGGCGTGCGCAGTTCATGGCTCATCATCGCCAGGAAATCCGATTTGGCATTGTTGGCTTTCTCCGCCTCTTCGCGGGTCTGGATCAGTTGCGCCATCGCCTGATGCTGCTCGCGGCTGGCCTGCTCCAGCGCCTGGGCCAGGTTGTTGATGTGCTGGGACAGGGCGCCCAGCTCGGTGTCATCGACAATCGGCAGTGGGGTCTTGTAATCGCCGTCCTGAATCGCCTTGACCGCATTGCCGATGTCGCGAATCGGCTGCGACAGACTACCGGCCAGCCGCCGCGCCAGGACGAACGTGAAGAGCAGAGCGAACAGCGCGAGAATCCCGGCCTTGAGCAAAATTTCCTGTTGGCGCTGACTGAACGCGTCATTCGACAGACCGACGATCACCCGTCCCAGATAGTCCTCGCTGGCCACGCCGGGGCTGCTCTTGCCGTCCTGGAAGAAATCGTTGTGCAAGGCGATGCGTTGCAGCCGTACGGGCGCCTGGAACACCTCGACCTGATGCGGACGATTGTGCGCATCCGCCGGTTGTTCAACGTACGCCAGAATCCGGTTGGCGCTGTCCTGCACTTCCAGAAACCGCACGTTCGGCGTGGCCAGCGTGGCCTTGAGCAGGCTTTCCAGCACTTCGTTGTTGCCGGAAATCACCCCGTATTCGGTGGCCGGTGCGAGCTGGTTGGCGATCAACTGGCCGGTGTGGTTCAGTTCCTGACGCAAATCCTGAATGCGCACGAAGGTGAAAAAGCTGATCAGCAGCAAGGTCAGCAACAGCGCAGGGCCCAGGCTGATCAACTGGGTGCGGGTGTTGATGTCCCAACGGCGGAAAATCATGGGCGGCGCTCTCCTTCGGCCAGTTCTGCGGCGACAGACGCTTCATTCATCGGTTCTATCCCTAAGGAACGAGCCACCTGCGCATTACTTGAGACTTTAAAACGCCCGGGATAGAGCGTGCGCGGCCAGGTGGCCGGTGGCCGGTCGAGCAATTCGTCGAGGACGGCCAGCCAGTCGTTCTGATCGCTGTAGGTGCTGGCCAGGCTGCCGGCGCGAACGAACGAGACATTCGGCCCGACCAACGCCAGTTGCCGAGAGTAACTGCTGAGCAACAGGTTCTTTGCGGTTTTCGGGTTGTACAGGTCGGGGTCGTCGAGGCCCAGCAGCACGTCGCTGTTTTTCAGCACCGTCTGCAAGGGGCGGCTGTCGTGGGTGTTGTCCCAGCGCTGCGGGACGATTTGCAGGTTCAGCGGCTGGGCGGCCGATTGCAGCTCCTTGAGCAGGAACTCGCTGTGCTGATCGAACAGCACGCCGACTCGCCCGGCCTGGGGCAGAATCCGGCGGATCAGTTGCAACTGACGGCTCAGCGGCGGATCGGCCCACAGCAGGCTCAAGTGGGGCGGTTGCGCGTCGCCGAAGCGTTGCCGGGCTTGCAGGCGGCTGATGCGCAGGACCAACGTCGCCGGGCCTTGGCTTTCCTGCATGCGCCAGTCGAGGCTTGGCAGATCCAGCAGAATCAGGCGCAGGCTCGACGGCAACTTGCCCGGCGCCGGCAAACTGGCCAGCGGCTGGAAATGCACGCGGTCGGTCGGGCGCAGTTCGCTCAGGGCCTGGACGAAGGACTGCACGCCGGGGCTTTCTTCGGCGCCGGTCAGCAAAATGTCGGCCGCCTGCACCGCCACGCCATGCAGCCATGCTGTCAGGAACAGACACAGCCCGGCCAGCCATTGGCCGAGCGTTGGCATCTTCCGTGACATGGCGTAGCGCATCTAGAACTCCAGCTCGGCGCTGAAATACACCACGCGGCGTTCGTCGTAATTGTTGTCGACGAAGGTGGTCGGCTCATGGTCGAGGCGTTGTTGCAGCACGCCGGCCAGTTGCAGCTGGGCCTTGCCCAAGGCGATGCGTTTGGCGATCCGGGTGTCGACCCGCTCGAAGCGGTAACCGTTGAGCGCGTTGTCACCGTAATAGAAGAGGGCGCTGTTCCAGCCGTGGCCCCAATCGCGCAGCCAGCCCGCCGAGCCGCTGTTGCGCGCGGTGAATTGCTGGTCCAGCGGATTGCTCGCCTCGGCGTCGACGAAGGCGTAGGTCAGGCGCAGGCGGTCGGCCGCACTCAGGCGCCAGTCCAGTTGCGTCTCGGTGCCGCGAAAGCGCGAATCGTTGGCGTTGCTGGCGATGTACTGATTGTTGCGCAGCGGCTCGCTGATCATCCCGGTGATTTCGTCGTAGAACAGCTTCACGTCCAGCGCCAGGCCCCATTCCGGGAAAAAGCCGTTGTAGCCCAGTTCCCGCGAGCGCATGTGTTCCTGGTCCAGATCGCCGGGGCCCCGGGTCTTGACAAAGTAGCGGGCCGAAGACTGGCCATAGGCGGCGGGCCGCAGGTTGGTCACCTGATAACTCCAGTTGACGTTGTTCTCGAACATGTCCGGCGAACGGATGGCTTCCGAATACACCGCGCGCAGGCTGTGGCGCGGATTGAACAGGTAGTTGACCGCAAACCGGGGCGTCAGCGAGCTGCCGATCAATTGCGTGTCTTCGAACATGGCGCCGCCCTGCAACAGCCAGTGTTCGCTGGCGCGCCATTCCAGCTGGCCGAAGGCGCGCCAGGTGGTGTCGTCCAGCGTGCCGTTGAA
The DNA here is from genome assembly GCF_022496685.1 of Pseudomonas sp. B707. Lineage (NCBI taxonomy): Bacteria > Pseudomonadati > Pseudomonadota > Gammaproteobacteria > Pseudomonadales > Pseudomonadaceae > Pseudomonas > Pseudomonas sp. B707. Next base: position 65,836 of record NZ_WTVE01000008.1, read on the forward strand.
ATAGGTCTCGGAATCGGCACGGTCGTAACGATAGTTCAGGCCGCTGACCAGACGCAGGCTATCGGACAGGCTGAGGGTGTCCTGCAACTCCAGGTCGTAGCGCGATTCCCGGGCACTCTGGTCGATGTCGCCGCACAGGGTCTGGCGCGCGCCGTTGCGCCACTGATCCAGCACCTGATTGGCCAGGGCCATTTCCTGCGGCGTGCCGGCGGGTGCGCCGGGGCCGGTGAACAGGGTCATGTTGCGGGCCAGGCGTTCGGTGTAGTTCGGGTTGAGTTGCCACAGCTCCGTGAGCTGCGGGCTGAACGACACCTCGGCGTCACAGGCGCGCCAGGTTTGCTGACGATCCCAGTGTTGTGCCGAGCCCTGCACATAAAGACTGTGATCGGGGTTGAGGTCCAGATTCCAGCGCACCGAACCGGCATAGTCCTTGGCAACCACGTCGGAATTGTTCCCGGCAGCCGTAATCCCGGAGAACACCGGACGGTAGGTATAGGGCCGTTGATTGGCCCCGTCCTTGGCGTTGATCTGCCAGTCCAGGCTCTGGTTGTCGCTCAGGGTCTGGCTGACGGCGAGGCTGAAGCGGTTCAAGCGGCGGCTGTCGCGGTAATCGGCGCCGGTGCGGTCGCTGTCGAAGCCGTCGTCTTCCTGGCCGGACAGAGAAAGACGCAAGTCGCCGCCATTCCAGCCGGTGCTCTGGCTGGCATAGAAGTCGTTGATGCCGCGTTGGCCGCGCGTCAGCTTCAGCCGCGTGCCGTGGCTGTCCGCCGGGTTACGGGTGATGATGTTGACCACTGCCATCAGCGCGTTGGCGCCGTAGCTGACGGTGTTCGGGCCGCGAAAGACTTCGATGCGCTCGATGTCTTCCATCGCCACCGGGATGTCGCTCCAGTCCACGGTCGCCAGACCGGCGCGGTACACCGAGCGGCCGTCGATCAGCACCTGCATGCGTCGGGCTTCAGTGGCGTTGGTTCCGTGATAGTTCACCACAGCTTGATTGCCGCTGATGTTGCCGACCATCATCCCCGGCACCAGCCGCAACAGTTCGCTGATGTCCCGGGCACCGCTGGCGGCGATCAGTTCGCTGTCCAGTACGGTCATGCTGCCCGGGACTTCCGCCGGCGACTGTTTCAGGCGCGTGGCGGTCAGGATCTGCGGCAAGGCCTCACTGTCGACAAACAGGTCGTCCGCCAGTAGCACCGGGCTGAACAGCAGCGCCAGCAGCAGGGACGAACGCGGGGAAGGGGGGCCAGAAAACACGACGCAGCCTTGATAGCAAAGAATTGGCGCGCATGTTAACCGAGCTCGACGACTTTTCCAGTCACGTTACAGGCATTTTCCTCGGTTTTATTGGTCTTCTTCCTACATGTGCGGGTAATTGACGCCGGGGCTGTCCGAGAAGGGGACGCTCCGTATAATGCCGGCATCGCCACTGGTATGGATTAACGGATTACATATGACTGAACAGCGCCCGATTGCGGTCCTGGGAGGCGGAAGTTTCGGTACCGCCGTGGCCAATCTGTTGGCCGAGAACGGCCATCAAGTCCGGCAGTGGATGCGTGACCCCGAACAGGCCGAGGCCATCCGGGTCAATCGCGAGAACCCGCGTTACCTCAAAGGCATCAAGATTCTGCCGGGCGTGACCGCGGTCACCGACCTGCAGGAAACCCTCGACGCCTGCGATTTGTGTTTCGTCGCGTTGCCGTCCAGCGCGCTGCGCACGGTTTTGGCGCCTCATGCCGAGCGCCTGAGCGGCAAGATGCTGGTCAGCCTGACTAAGGGCATCGAAGCCCACACCTTCAAACTGATGAGCCAGATTCTCGAAGAGATCGCCCCGCAGGCACGTATCGGCGTGCTGTCCGGGCCGAACCTTGCGCGGGAAATCGCCGAGCACGCGCTGACTGCCACCGTGGTTGCCAGTGAAGACGAAGAACTCTGCAAAGCCGTGCAGGCCGCGTTGCATGGCCGCACTTTCCGCGTCTACGCCAGCGCCGACCGTTTCGGCGTGGAATTGGGCGGCGCACTGAAAAACGTCTACGCGATCATCGCCGGCATGGCGGTGGCGCTGGAAATGGGCGAGAACACCAAGAGCATGCTGATCACCCGCGCCCTGGCCGAGATGACCCGGTTTGCGGTGAATCAGGGGGCGAACCCTATGACCTTCCTCGGTCTGGCCGGGGTCGGCGATCTGATCGTCACCTGCTCGTCGCCGAAAAGCCGCAACTACCAGGTCGGTTTCGCCCTTGGTCAGGGCTTGAGCCTCGACGAAGCGGTGTCGCGCCTGGGTGAAGTGGCCGAAGGGGTCAATACCCTGAAAGTGCTCAAGGCCAAGGCTCAGGAGGTTGGCGTCTACATGCCGCTGGTCGCCGGACTGCATGCAATCCTCTTCGAAGGGCGCACGCTTGAGCAGGTGATCGGTCTGCTGATGCGCGCCGAGCCGAAAACCGATGTCGACTTTATTTCCACCAGTGGTTTCAACTGATTCAGCAGGGAGCAGGCCATGAACGATCCGAAAACCGAAGCCAAATATGAATCCATCCTCCTGCGGGTGTTGTGGATGATTGTTTACATCCTGGTCTGGCAGGTGGCGCAGTTCATCCTCGGCGCGGTGGTGCTGGTGCAGTTGATCTATCGTTTGATCTATGGCGCCCCGAGCGCCAGCCTGATGAATTTCGGCGACAGCCTGAGCCAGTTTCTGGCGCAGATCGGCCGTTTCGGCAGCTTCCACAGCGACCAGAAACCCTGGCCGTTCGCCGACTGGCCGGCGCCGCGTACGCCGGAAGGTGAAGCGCCACACGTTGTCGCGCCGGCACCGCATCCGGTCCGGGATGAGGAACCCAAGCTATGAAACTCTGGGTATTGCGTCACGGTGAGGCCGAGCCTTATGGCTCGCGCCCCGACTCCGAGCGGGAACTGACCGCCCACGGTCGCAAGGAAGTGTTGAGCAGCGCGGCCCGCTTGATGGGCCAGCCGCTGACCGCCATTTACGCCAGCCCGTACTTGCGGGCGCAGCAGACCGCGCAACTGGTGCGCGAAGCTCTGGGCTTCGAGCCGGAGATCCGCACGGTCGAGTGGCTGACCCCGGAAGTTGACCCGGACCGCGTTGCCGAACAACTGGTGTCGGTGAGCAACGTGCTGCTGGTCAGCCATAACCCGTTGGTGGGAAACCTGCTCAGCTACCTGCAACACGGTGCGGGCTACCCACCGGAAAAGGTCAGCACCGCCGGGCTCGCCGAACTCGAACACAGCGAGCTACTGATCGGTTCGATGACGCTCAACAGCCTTAAACATCCCTGAAATTTTTTGTACGAAATAGTCAACCAAGCACTTGCTTGGTTGACTACGCTTGCTCCAGACCAAAAAACAGGAGCGAGTCGAATGTCTTCCGCCTTCCGTTTGCCGCTGGACGTGTTTTACGAACGCGAGGCCCGGCACCCGCGTCAGCGTTTTCTGGTGCAGCCGATTGGCGGCGGGCAGGTCGAGACACTGACCTGGGCCGACGTCGGCCATCAGGCCCGCTGCGCCGCGCACTGGCTGCGCTCCCGGGAATTGCCGCAAGGCAGCCACATCGCCCTGATCTCGAAAAACTGCGCGCACTGGATCATCGCTGATCTGGCGATCTGGATGGCCGGGCATGTCTCGGTGCCGCTCTATCCGAACCTCACCGCCGAATCGGTGAATCAGGTGCTCACCCACTCGGAAAGCGTGCTGGCGTTCATTGGCAAGCTCGATGACTGGCCGGGCATGTCGCCAGGTGTGCCAGCCGGCCTGACCACCGTCAGCTTGCCGCTGCATCCGCCGGGCACGTTCGATTTCAACTGGGATGACCTGCAACGCAGCTCGCCGATCCAGGACGATCCGCGTCCCGCCGCCGAGCAACTGGCGACGATCATTTACACCTCCGGCACCACCGGCCTGCCCAAGGGCGTGATGCACAGCTTCGCCAATCTCGGGTTCGCGACGACGCGCGGCACGCAGCTGTTCGGACTCAATGAGCACGACCGGCTGCTGTCGTATCTGCCGCTGTGTCATGTCGCCGAGCGGATGTTTGTCGAACTGGCGTCGATCTATACCGGGCAGACTGTGTTTTTCGCCGAGAGCCTCGACACCTTTCTCGCCGATCTCAAGCGGGCGCGGCCGACGGCGATGTTCGGGGTGCCGCGGATCTGGACCAAGTTCCAGATGGGCGTCTACAGCAAGATCCCGGCAAAACGTCTGGATTTCCTGCTCGGTCTGCCCTTTATCGGCAAACGGATCGGCCACAAGGTATTGGCGGGGTTGGGGCTGGATGCGTTGCGCGTGGCGCTGTCCGGTGCGGCGCCGGTGCCGCTGACCCTGTTGCGCTGGTATCAGAAACTCGGGCTCGACGTGCTGGAGGTCTACGGCATGACCGAAAGCTGCGGGTATTCGCACATCTGCCTGCCGGGGCAATACAAGGAAGGCTGGATCGGCCGGCCATGCCCCGACGTGGAAGTGCGGATCGATGAGTCCGGCGAAGTGCAGGTGCGCAGCCAGGCGAACATGCTCGGCTATTTCAAGGAACCGCAGAAAACCGCCGAGACCCTCACCGAAGACGGCTTCCTGCGCACCGGCGACAAGGGCGAACAGGACGCCGAAGGGCGCTTGCGCCTGACCGGGCGGCTCAAGGAAATCTTCAAGACCAGCAAGGGCAAGTACGTCGCCCCGGCGCCGATCGAAAATCGGCTGGCGGTGCATTCGCGGATCGAACAAGTCTGCGTGGTCGGCGATGGCCTGAGTGCGCCGCTGGGGTTGTGCGTGCTCTCGGCGGTGGGCCGGGAAGAGCCCCGCGCGCCGCTGCATTCGAGCCTGGAAAAACTGCTGGAGGAGGTCAACGCCGTGCTCGACAAGCACGAGCGCCTGCGTCGGCTGGTAGTGGTCAAGGACAGCTGGGCGGTGGAGAACGGCTTCCTCACGCCGACCCTGAAGATCAAACGCAACATCATCGAAGACACCTACGGAGCACGTTTCGAAGAATGGAGCGAGCGCAGCGAGGCGGTGCTGTGGCAGGATTGAGCGTCGATCAAAACAACAAAGGAAGCCTGCGATGACCTTGTGGCGCACCACTCCGAACATCGAGCAGTTGAACGCAATCCAGAAAAACACCATCGGCGAAGTGCTGGACATCCGCTTCGAGTCCTTCGACGAAGAATCCCTGACGGCCAGCATGGTCATCGACCATCGCACCCATCAGCCTTACGGCCTGCTGCACGGCGGCGCCTCGGTGGTGCTGGCGGAAACGGTCGGCTCGATGGCCAGTTACCTGTGCATCGACGCCAGCAAGTTCTATTGCGTCGGCCTGGAAATCAACGCCAACCACTTGCGCGGCCTGCGCAGCGGACGAGTGACGGCGGTGGCCAAACCGATCCACATCGGCCGCACCACCCACGTCTGGGATATCCGCCTGACCAGCGATGAAGGCAAGGCCAGTTGTGTGTCGCGCTTGACCATGGCAGTGGTGCCGCTGGGAGAACAACCGCCGGCGCGTTGATGGCCGAAGCGTCATAGCCCTGACCGGACTGTCATCATTCCTGGCAGTTACGGTCATTGCTGAAGGACGCGGTCTTACGGACAATCAACGCCTGTTTTCCGCTCATGGATTTGCCGGTATGTCGCAACCGATCTTCTTCGCCCACGCCAACGGTTTCCCTTCGGGCACCTACGGCAAACTGTTCGCGGCGCTGGCGCCCGAGTACCGGGTCGCGCATCTGGAACAACATGCCCATGACCCGCGTTTCCCGGCGGGTGACAACTGGTATCACCTGGTCGACGAACTCATCCATCACCTGCAACAGCAAGATGAACCGGTGTGGGGCGTCGGCCATTCCTTCGGCGGCATGTTGCATTTGCACGCTGCACTGCGTTGCCCTGAACTGTATCGGGGCGTGGTGATGCTCGACTCGCCGGTGCTGACCCGCACCGATCAATGGGTGATCCGCGCCGCCAAGCGCTTTGGTTTCATCGACAAACTGACTCCGGCCGGTCGCACGCTGGGACGCCGCGAAGAGTTTGCCGATCTGGACAGCGCCCGAGGTTATTTTGCCGGCAAAACCCTGTTCCGCAGCTTTGATCCGGAATGTTTCGATGCCTACTTGCAGCACGGCCTGCACAAGGTCGGCGACAAGTTGCGCCTGCGCTTCGATCCTGCGACCGAGATCAGCATCTATCGCGGCGTGCCGCACACCAGTCCTGCGCATACCCGGCAATTGAAAGTGCCGCTGGCGGTGGTACGTGGACACAAGAGCCGCGTGGTGATGAACCACCACACCCGCTTCGTCGGACGCCTGCCTCAGGGCGAGGCGCTGACCGTGCCCGGCGGGCACATGTTTCCGCTTGAGCGCCCGCAGGACACCGCGCAATTACTGAAAAACCTGTTCGATCGCTGGGAGCGCCGGCAAGACAAGGATTGCGCATGAACCCCGGCGTCGAAGAAGTGCGCCTGAGCCTGCCGCATATCGAACTGGCAGCGCACCTGTTCGGCCCGGAAGACGGGTTACCGGTGATCGCCCTTCACGGCTGGCTGGATAACGCCAACAGCTTCGCGCGCCTGGCGCCGAAGCTCAAAGGCTTGCGTATCGTGGCGCTGGACATGGCCGGTCACGGGCATTCCGGGCATCGTCCGAACGGCGCCGGTTACGCATTGTGGGATTACGCCCATGATGTGCTGCAGGTCGCCGAGCAACTGGGCTGGAAACGTTTCGGGTTGCTCGGGCATTCCATGGGCGCCATTGTTTCGCTGGTGTTGGCCGGGTCGTTGCCCGAACGCATCACCCATCTGGCGTTGATCGACGGGGTGATTCCTCCTACCGACAAAGGCGAAAATGCCGCCGAGCGCATGGGCATGGCCTTACAGGCGCAGCTCGATCTTCGGGAAAAGCGCAAACCGGTCTACAACACCCTCGACCGGGCGATCGAAGCGCGGATGAAAGGGCTGGTGGCGGTCAGTCGCGAAGCCGCCGAACTGCTGGCGCAACGCGGACTGATGCCGGTGCCCGGTGGGTACACTTGGCGCACCGACAACCGCCTGACTTTGCCTTCGCCGCTGCGTCTGACCCAGGAACAGGCAATGGCTTTCGTGCAGCGCATTGCCTGCCCTGCGCAGTTGGTGGTCGCCGCCGACGGCATGCTGGCCAAACATCCGGAGCTGCTGGAGCGTCTACCCTTTGACCGGGAACAGCTGCCGGGCGGGCACCATCTGCACCTTAACAATGAGGCCGGGGCCGACCTTGTCGCAGACTGTTTCAATCGGTTCTTCGCCATTCCTTGACTTGCTCCCGGCAACTGTCGAGGCTGGGCAGGTTGAAATGGGAGACAACCAAGATGGATTTCTACACCGCTGCGACTTCGAACTGCCCTCAAGGCACCCTGGCCATGCCCCTGCGATGAGCCTGTCCATGCGATCTATCAGTCTGCTGGCGCTGTGCTGTTTCAGTCCCTTTCTATTCGCTGCCGACCTGCCGGGCAGTCAGGACCTGCCGATCGTGCCGCGTCTGGCCGATGCGCAGATCGTCGACTATCGCCCTGCCGTGGAGCTGGAGCGGATCTACCCGCTCGGCTCGATCCGCAAGATCAGCGGCCAGTTGCGTTTTGACGGCCAGGTCAGTGCCCGGGGGCAAACCACCTCGGTGACCTACGAATTGCCGCCGGAACATTCCGCCACCGAAGCCTTCACTCTCGCTCGCGAAGCCCTGCAAAAACAGGACGCCCAGCTGTTGTTCTGGTGCCAGGCCCGGGATTGCGGCGAGAGCAGCCTGTGGGCCAATGAGGTGTTCGGCAACGCCAAGCTGTACGGTGCCGACGAGCAGCAGGCCTATCTGCTGCTGAGGTTCGCGGCCCCGCGCGACAACACGCTGGTGGCGCTGTACAGCATCACCCGCGGCAATCGCAAAGCTTATCTGCACGTTGAACAGTTTGAAGCACTGGCACCGCTCGGTGAGCTGCTGCCGACCTCGGCCACGCTGTTGCGGGAACTGAAAAGCACCGGCGAACTGGATTTTCCAAAACTGGCCGGCGATCCGGATGACACCTGGCTGCGCTTGCTGTCCCGTGGCTTGAACCTCGACACCACGTTGCGGGTGACGGTGTCCGGACCCAAGGCCGAGGCCTGGCGGCAGGCGCTGATCGGGCAGGGCGTGCGCGCCGCGCGAATGGAAACCGGCAGTGTCGATGGCGAAGGTCTGCGCATCGATCTGTTGCGATAAGGTGTCTTTGGCGGACACGCTCGACGTGTTCGCCTACTCTTTGCCTGACTGATTTTTTCGAGATTTCTCATGCCCAATAATGATCGTCTGCTGGTGCAGATCCTGTTGCTGGTGCTGTTTGGTGCCAGTTTCTGGGTGATGGCGCCGTTCTGGTCGGCGCTGTTCTGGGGCGCGGTGCTGGCGTTTGCCAGCTGGCCGCTGATGCGCTTGCTGACGCGCTGGCTCAATGGCCGGGAATCCCTCGCGGCGCTGTTGCTGACCATGGGCTGGATGTTGCTCGTGGCGGGGCCGCTGGTGTGGCTGGGTTTTAACCTGGCCGATCACGTGCGCGATGCCACGGCGTTCATCAAGGATGTGCAGGTCGACGGACTGCCCGAAGCGCCGAGCTGGCTGGGCGGCGTGCCGTTGGTGGGCGAACGGCTGGTGGGGATCTGGAACAGCATCGATCAGCAGGGCGCGGCCCTGATGGTGACTGTAAAACCTTATCTGGGGCAGGTCGGCAACTGGTTGCTGGCGCGCAGTGCGCAGATCGGCAGCGGGATTCTCGAGCTGACCCTGAGCATTGTCTTCGTATTCTTTTTCTACCGTGACGGGCCGCGACTGGCGGCGTTCGTGCACAGTCTGCTGGAACGCCTGATCGGTGATCGGGCCGGGTACTACATCGATCTGGTGGCCGGTACGGTGCAGCGGGTGGTCAACGGGGTGATCGGTACGGCGGCGGCGCAAGCGGTGCTGGCGCTGATCGGGTTCCTGATTGCGGGGGTGCCGGGGGCGCTGGTGCTGGGGATCGTGACGTTCCTGCTCAGTCTGATTCCGATGGGGCCGCCGCTGGTGTGGATTCCGGCCACGGCTTGGCTGGCCTGGAAGGGTGAGTACGGGATGGCGGTGTTTCTCGGGATCTGGGGGACGTTCATCATCAGTGGCGTGGATAACGTGCTCAAGCCGTATCTGATCAGCCGGGGTGGGAATCTGCCGTTGGTGATTGTGTTGCTTGGGGTGTTTGGCGGGTTGATTGCGTTTGGGTTTATCGGGTTGTTTATTGGGCCTACGCTTTTGGCTGTTGCTTATAGTTTGTTGACGGATTGGAGTAAGAGTCAGGCTCGGGTTTGAGGCTTTTGACTTGGCGGCCTTTGGGCCGACCAGGCTCTTTGGGATTGGGTGAATATCCGTTTCTTCGGGTGTTGCCGCTGGCGGTTTCGCTTTTACAGCGACTCCCTTTGGCAAACGCCCCAAAGGAAGCAAAGGTCTTGGCCCCTGCGTTCGGCGCCTCGCTGTGGCTCGGCGTTCCTTCGCTCCGGGATTCATCCGGGGGCATCGCCTACGGTTTGCTTCGCTGCACCTCCTCTCGATGCATGCGGCTGCGCCGCACGGTCGCTGCGCCGCACGGTCGCTGCGCTCCCACCCCCGGATAAATCCCTCCACTCAGCCTTCCGATGGGGCCGGCACGTCAAAAGCGGTACTCGAGCTAACGCTCATTGTGTTGAGTGGTGGGAGGCCAAAGCCAAAGCAGGAGTGGGATTGTATGTGCTTTAAACCTGAGTTCACCTCGGTATCTCACGTCGGCGTATCTCTCCAAACACCTCGGTCAGTCCCCTCTCCCTCCGGGAGAGGGCTAGGGTGAGGGCAGCTTTTGATGACACACCACAGAGCCAAAGCAAACCACTCACCCAGCCAACCCTGATTGCTCCTCAGATCTCTGCCCGAGAGCGATCCTCTTCACCCAATCTCAAGTCGCCACATTCAAATACTTGCCCACCGACGCGGTGCTTTCTAGCGAGTACTGCTTGCTCAGATTGGCAATCATGCGGTTCAGCGCTTCGGTTGTGGTTTGAGTACTGCTGGCAGTTTGTTCGTTATCCGGGCGCTCACGACCTGCATGCAGTGCAGCTTTCAGTTCATCGCTGCTGACGCCTCCACTGCTGTCACTGTCCAGCACTTTGAGCAGGGCGGCGGCGTTGTCGGTGTTGTTCGATAAGGTGCTGTCGCTGGCATGCAACGCACTGCTCAACTCGGTGGCGGTGACGCTGCCATCGCCGTCTGCATCGAGCTGGCTGAAGAGTTCGTCGCTGGAGGCTTGCGGTGGTGGGGGTGGCGGTGGTGGGGGTGGCGGTGGGGTGAGGCTGGCGGCGAGTTCGTCCTGGCTGACGACGCCGTCTTCGTTTTTGTCCAGGGCGGAGAAGATTTTGCTGCTGTCGGCGGTGCTGCCGGCGCTGGTCAGGCCGTTGCTCAGTTCGTCGCTGCTGATGGCGCCGTCGCCGTCGGCGTCGAGGGCGCTGATCAGGGCGTCGGCGAGTTCGGTGTTGGGGGCCTGGTCTCCCGGTGGTGGCGGGGGTGGGGCCATGGCGGTCATTTCTTCGGCGCTGAGGCTGCCGCTGGCGTCGCTGTTCAGATCGCCGAATTGTTTGCTCAGGCTGACCAGCAGGCCGTCGTTGGACTTTTGTGACAGGGCGCTACCCAGTTCGTCCTGATCCACCGCGCCGTCGCCGTTGCTGTCGAGTTTGGCGAACAGTTCCTTTTGCAGTTGCTGGCTGCGGGCGTTTTGGGTGGAGGTGCTGCTGGTGCTGGTATAGCTCGTGTAGTTGCTGACGCTACCGATCATCGGGCTCACTCCTTGGACTGGAAAACCGGTGGGTGTACCGGCTTATGCAGCCTCCAGTCGCAAGGTGTCGTGGGTATGTGAAGTTTGTACCGGTCGGTACACAGTCAGGCTCAGTGGCGGGGCAGCTGGATCACGGCGGTCAGGCCGCCGCCGGGTGTTTCTGCCAGGGTCAGTTGTCCGCCCTGACGTTGCGCCGCTTCCCGGGCGATGGTCATGCCCAGACCGACGCCGCCGGAGTTGCGGTTGCGTGAGCCTTCGAGGCGGAAGAACGGCTCGAATACGGCTTCGCGCTTGTCCGCCGCGATGCCCGGGCCGTGGTCGATGACGCGGATCAGCAGCTGTTCGCGTTGGTCCTGCAGTTCGATGTGCGCTTGGCCGGCGTAGCGCAGGGCGTTGTCCATCAGGTTGTTGATGCATGAGCGCAGTGCCATCGGTTGCACCTGCAAGGGGGCACAGTGGCCGCTGACCTGCACGTCGGCGCCTTGATCCTGGGCGTTTTCGCACAGTGATTCGACCAGCGCCTGCACGTCCATCAACTGCAAGGCTTCGCTGGTGCGCTGTTCGTGCAGGTAGGTGAGGGTGGCGTCGAGCATGCCGATCATGTCGTCCAAATCCTGGCGCATCTGGCCTTGCAGCTTGTCGTCGTTGATGTTTTCCAGGCGCAGTTTCAGCCGTGACAGCGGGGTGCGCAGGTCGTGGGAGACGGCGCCGAGCATTCGTGCGCGTTGCTGCACCTGTTCGCGGATGCGGTGTTGCATCAGGTTGAACGTGTGTGCGGCCTGTCGGGCTTCCCGCGGGCCGGTTTCGTCCAGTGGTGGGCTGTCGAGGTCTTCGCTCAGGCGCTCGGCCGCATCGCTCAGACGCTGGATCGGTCGGGTCAGCAGCTTGGCGCCGTACCAGGCGGCGATGATCAGCGAGATGAACTGGAAGGTCAGCGGCACGATCGGCCCGCCGAACCAGGGGCGCGGTGGACGGGGCGGGTAGCGTGGATCCTGAGCCGGCTGTTGACCGTCGAGGTTTTGCGAGAACTCCGGCGGCGGTGGCGGGGGCGGTGGGCCGTAGAGGCGGAACCAGGCGAAGGCCAGCAGGTGCGCCAGGACAATCGCCACCAACAGCATGCCAAACAGGCGGCCGAACAGCGTGTCGAAGCGCGCTCGCATCAGCCAATGTCCCGGGCGTCGAACAGGTAGCCTTCACCCCGTACGGTCTTGATCAGTTGCGGGGCTTTCGGGTCGTCGCCGAGTTTTTGCCGCAGACGCGATACCAGCAGGTCGATGCTGCGGTCGAAGGCTTCGATCGAGCGGCCACGGGCGGCGTCCAGCAACTGTTCGCGGCTGAGCACCCGGCGCGGACGTTCGATGAATACCCAGAGCAGGCGGAACTCGGCGTTGGACAGCGGCACCACCAGCCCGTCGTCGGCGATCAACTGGCGCAGCACGCTGTTCAGGCGCCAGTTGTCGAAGCGAATGTTCGCACGCTGTTCGGTGCGGTCGTCGCGCACCCGACGCAGAATCGTCTGGATCCGCGCCACCAGTTCCCGTGGTTCGAACGGTTTGGCCATGTAGTCATCGGCGCCCAGTTCCAGGCCGATGATCCGGTCGGTGGGTTCGCAGCGGGCGGTGAGCATCAGGATCGGGATGTCGGACTCCGCGCGCAGCCAGCGGCACAGCGACAGACCGTCTTCGCCGGGCAGCATAAGGTCGAGCACCACCACGTCGAAATGCTCGGCCTGCATCGCCTGGCGCATGGCCGCACCGTCGGTGACGCCGCTGGCGTGAATGTTGAAGCGGGCCAGGTAGTCGATCATCAGTTCGCGGATCGGCACGTCATCGTCGACGATCAGGGCACGGATGCTCCAGCGCTTGTCGTCTTTCTGCTCGTCGTTCACGGAGGCTTGGGAGTTGTGCATGAGGCTGTTCATCTGCCAGTAGGCCGCCAACCACAAAGATAGGCTGCGAGGTTGTGGTTTCAGCATAGGCGTCCGGCCGTGAGGCGGGAAGGGCTGCTGTAAGGACTTGTTGCGGCTGGCGAGGCTAGCGCGGGCGCATGTTGCCGGCGTGTCGGTTGTGTATCGGGTTCGACACAATACCCTGCAAGGCTATGCTGATCACGGTTGGCGCGACGATTTACCGATCATCGGGTGCCGCGCCGCCGCCGGTTCCGCTACAATGCGCGCCGATTTCGACTTGCCTGAGAGCCCATCCATGTCCGCCTGCCAGACTCCTATCATCGTCGCCCTGGATTTCCCTACCCGTGACGCCGCACTGAAGCTGGCCGACCAGTTGGACCCGAAACTGTGCCGGGTCAAAGTGGGCAAGGAACTGTTCACCAGCTGCGCCGCGGAAATCGTCGGCACCCTGCGTGACAAGGGTTTTGAAGTATTCCTCGACCTGAAATTCCACGACATTCCCAACACCACGGCGATGGCGGTCAAGGCTGCGGCCGAGATGGGCGTGTGGATGGTCAACGTTCACTGCTCCGGCGGCCTGCGCATGATGGCGGCCTGCCGTGAAGAACTGGACAAGCGCAGCGGCCCGCAGCCGTTGCTGATTGGCGTGACCGTGCTGACCAGCATGGAGCGTGAGGATCTGGCAGGTATCGGTCTGGACATCGAGCCGCAGGAGCAGGTGCTGCGTCTGGCGGCACTGGCCGAGAAGGCCGGGATGGACGGTCTGGTGTGCTCGGCGCTGGAAGCCACCGCGCTGAAAACCGCGCACCCGTCGCTGCAACTGGTGACCCCGGGGATCCGTCCGGCGGGCAGTGCGCAGGACGACCAGCGTCGCATCCTGACCCCGCGTCAGGCGCTGGATGCCGGCTCCGACTATCTGGTGATCGGCCGTCCGATCAGCCAGGCGGTGGATCCGGCCAAGGCCCTGGCCTCGGTGGTTGCCGAACTGGCCTGAGCGAACAGCTGAAGCATCAAAGAAGGGAGCCCGATGGCTCCCTTCTTTGTTTTCAGACCTTCAACACCAGTTTGCCGAAGTTCTCGCCGCTGAACAGTTTGCCCAGGGTTTCCGGGAAGGTTTCCAGGCCTTCGACGATGTCTTCCTTGCTCTTGAGCTGACCCTTGGCCATCCAGCCGGCCATTTCCTGGGCGGCAGTGGCGTACTGCGCGGCGTAATCCATCACCACGAAGCCTTCCATCCGCGCGCGGTTGACCAGCAGCGACAAGTAGTTGGCCGGGCCTTTGACCGCTTCCTTGTTGTTGTACTGGCTGATCGCGCCGCAGATCACCACACGCGCCTTGAAGTTCAGACGGCTCAGCACCGCGTCGAGGATGTCGCCGCCGACGTTGTCGAAATACACGTCCACGCCTTTCGGGCATTCGCGCTTGAGGCCGGCGAGCACGTCTTCGCTTTTGTAGTCGATGGCGCCGTCGAAGCCCAGTTCATCGATCAGGAATTTGCACTTGTCCGCGCCGCCGGCGATGCCGACCACCCGGCATCCTTTGATTTTGGCGATCTGCCCGGCGATGCTGCCGACAGCGCCCGCTGCACCGGACAACACCACGGTGTCGCCGGCCTTCGGTGCGCCGACATCGAGCAGGGCGAAGTAGGCGGTCATGCCGGTCATGCCCAGTGCGGACAGATAAACCGGCAGCGGTGCCAGTTTCGGATCGACCTTGTAGAAACCTTTTGGCTCGCCAAGGAAATAATCCTGCACGCCAATGGCACCGTTGACGTAGTCGCCGACGGCGAACCCCGGATTGTTCGACGCGACTACTTTGCCTACGCCCAGCGCGCGCATGACTTCGCCCAGACCTACCGGTGGAATGTAGGATTTGCCTTCATTCATCCAGCCGCGCATGGCCGGGTCGAGGGACAGGTATTCGTTCTTGACCAGAATCTGCCCCGCCGCCGGCTCGCCGACCGGTAATTCCTGATAGGTGAAGGTCTCGCGGGTGGCGGCGCCCACCGGGCGTTTGGCGAGCAGGAACTGGCGATTGGTCTGGTTGGTCATGACAGGCACTCGAATTGAATGAAGCCTTGTTGATAGACCTTCATGGGCGATGCCGCAAGGTTGGCTCATGGGGCGAATGCAGGTTGATCCAGTTCGGTGATAGTCCCCGGCTGGGTTTCATCACTGCGATTCATGCAAGCCTAACCGGCCTTTTGATAGTGCTGACGTCACTCAGGCCCCTGTGGCTATGCTGCCTTCATCAATCCCCCCCGCATTCGAGGACATAACAATGAGCATGACGTTTTCCGGTCAGGTAGCCGTCGTCACCGGCGCGGCCAACGGCATCGGCCGCGCGACGGCCCAGGCATTCGCCGCCGAAGGTCTGAAAGTGGTGGTGGCCGATCTGGATGCGGCCGGGGGCGAGGGCACTGTGGCGCTGATTCGTACAGCCGGTGGCGAAGCGACCTTCGTGCGCTGCAACGTGACCGTCGAAAGCGAAGTGAAGAATCTGATGGACGAGGTGATCAATACCTACGGCCGTCTCGACTATGCCTTCAACAATGCCGGGATCGAAATCGAGAAGGGCAAACTGGCCGAAGGCTCGATGGACGAGTTCGACGCGATCATGGGTGTCAACGTCAAAGGCGTCTGGCTGTGCATGAAGTACCAGTTGCCGTTGCTGCTGGCCCAGGGCGGCGGGGCGATCGTCAATACCGCGTCGGTGGCTGGATTGGGCGCTGCGCCGAAGATGAGCATCTACGCGGCTTCCAAGCATGCGGTGATCGGCCTGACCAAATCGGCTGCGATCGAATACGCCAAGAAGAAAATCCGCGTCAACGCCGTATGCCCGGCAGTGATCGACACCGACATGTTCCGCCGCGCCTACGAAGCGGATCCGAAAAAAGGCGAATTCGCCAACGCCATGCACCCGGTCGGGCGCATCGGCAAGGTCGAGGAAATTGCCAGCGCCGTGCTGTACCTGTGCAGTGATGGCGCAGCGTTTACCACCGGCCATTCGCTGGCCGTGGATGGTGGCGTGACCGCCTTCTGAGAGGCCATTGGCTGATGCATGAACGAGCCCGCCCATCGGCGGGCTTTTTTCGTCTCGGGGGCGGCTCCGTGAATTCGCTAAACAATGTGTTTCAAATATTGAGAAAGGAGGTTTTTGGCGGTTTTGTCGCACAGTCTCAAGGACGTGGCTGTGATTTACTGCCGCCAGCAAAAACGGACAGGAGTTTGCGCGCTCATGGAATTGAGAATTGACCGACAGGCAATGGTGCCGGTCGTACAGCAGATTGTTGACGGGTTGACCGAGTGGATCATGCAGGGGCAAGTGCCGCCGACGACGCGTCTGCCCTCCGTGCGAGAGATCGCACGGTGCAATCTGCTCAGCCAGTCCTGCGTCATGGAAGCTTGCGAGCGCCTTGTGGCGCAAGGGGTTCTGGCCTCGCGTCAGGGCTCGGGATTTATGGTGGCGTCTTCATTGCCCGATTGCTGCAAGGCGATCGATGGCACCGGGTGTGAGGGAGAGCGCAGCGGGGGGGATCCAGCCGCCCGATGGCGCGGCGGTTTGACGCTGGGAAGTGGCGTCCTGCCGGAGAGTTGGCGCGAGCCCGATGATCTCGCCTATGCGATCCGCGAAGTGGCGCGCGCCGACATGGCCAGTCTGTTCAACTACAGCACGCCTCTGGGGCTGCCGGCGTTACGCGAACAGATCATCAAGCGCCTGGGATTGCTGAGTATCAGGGCCGTGGCAGAACAGGTGATGACCACCGCCGGCGCCAGCCACGGACTGGACCTGATCGTGCGTACCCTGTTCAAGGCCGGTGATTGCGTGGTGGTCGAGACGCCCGGTTATGCGCCGCTGTTCGATCTCCTGCGCTTGCACGGCGTGCGCATGCTGGAGGTTCGCCGCACGCCGGGCGGGCCGGATCTCGAGGCGCTCGAGGCGTTGCTGCAACAGTTTCGGCCCGCCGCGTTGTTCATCAACAGTCACCATCACAATCCCACGGGCAGTTGCCTGCTGCCGGCGGTCGCCCGACGTATCCTGGAGTTGAGCAGGCTCTACGATCTGCGGCTGATCGAAGATGATGTTTACGCTGACCTGCACAATGGCAGCGGCACTCGACTGGCAGCGCTGGATGACGAGGGACGGGTGATTTACGTCGGCAGTTTTTCCAAGACCCTGAGCAGCTCGCTGCGAGTGGGTTTCGTGTTGGCCGATGGCGAACTGATCGAGCGCATGGCGCGGGTCAAGATGATCAGTTGCATGGGCACCTCGAGGTTCTGCGAGGCGGTGCTGGCCGGGATGCTGGCCAGTGGCGCCTACCGCAAACTGGTGCAGCGCCAGCGCCAGCGCCTCAATACTGATCGTGCGGCGGCTTTGCAGGCCCTGGAAGATGCCGACTGGGAAGTGTTCGGCAAGCCCACGGGCGGCCTGTTCATCTGGGCGCGCGCGCCGCTGGCCGATGAGGCGCACTTGCGCAGGCATGCCTCGCGCTGCGGGGTGCAACTGGCTTGTGCAACCTCGTTCAGCCCCAGTGGCGAAGCCTGCGACTGGCAGCGCATCAACGTGGCTTACGCCTGTGATCCCCGGGCGCGACAGTTTTTTCGCAGCACGACCGTGGATCGACCTCAAGCGTTCTGAAAACGACGCGTGCGTAGCTTTTTGCCATTATTCCGACGCCAGAGACTTGTGCTGGTTCGAGGCCATTGCGAATCTTCGACAACAGACTATGGCAGGGGACTACGCGCAATGATTTCGGCCGTGCAAGGACGTTTTGCCAACCTCGGTATGGCAAAAAAACTGGGTATCGGGTTTGTGCTGGTGTTGCTGCTGACGGCGCTGGTGGCCGCCATTGGCGTCTGGTCCCTGCAAACCATCAGTCAGCGCTTCGACGGCCTCAAGCAGATGTCATCGCTCAACAGTGGCTTGCTCAAGGTGCGGCTGCTGGAGCAGGACTACGCCTTGCACGGCAACCCGAAAACCGTCGATGCCTTGCATGAGGGTGTCGACGGTCTGATCGCCATGGCCGACCAGCTCAAGATTTTGTCGCCGGGCAATGAGTCGGTCATGAACGACGTCCAACAGTCATTGAGCGCTTACCGCAAGGCGTTCGATGAATTCGTCTCGTTGTCCCAGGCCAAGGACCTGGCGCTGGAGATGGCCAGTTGGTCGGTGTCCAGCGTCGCCAACAATCTCGATGTGTTGCAGGCCGGTCTGGCCGACGACGGCGCGTACACCCTGAAAGACAGCGAGGGCAAGGACGGGGCGCAATTCATCGAGCAGGCCGGTCAGGTCAGCCAGGTTTCGCGCTTGATGTTGCAGGCGATGAACGAAGCGCGGGTGCGACTGGATCAAAGCCGCAAGGGTGACGACAGCGCCGGCCAAGGCAATATCGAACAGGCTGCGCAAGCCCAGGCGCAGGCTGAGCAGCTCAAGTCCACGGTCAAGGACGAGGGTTACCTGACGGTACTCAATGAAGTGTCCGGACACATTGCCGGTTTCAGCGACAAGCTTGCCGAGTACACCGGGTTGCTGGCCCAGGAAAAGACTGTCTATCAGCAGTTGCATCAGCGAGCCGACGAAGTCGTGGCGCGGGTCGATCAGGCGTATGTCGCGCAAGACGGCGCGATGCAGGGCGAACTGAAAAAGAATTCGGTGCTGATCATTGGCTCGTCGGCGCTGGCGTTGCTGGTCGGGCTGATCGCGGCGTGGGTGATCACCCGACTGATTGTGGCGCCGTTGCGCAGCGTGATTCATGTGGCGCAACAGATTGCGGCCGGTGATCTGAGTGCAACGATCGAGGTCACCCGGCGGGACGAAATCGGTCAGTTGATGCTGGCCATGCAGCAGATGGGCGCGGGTTTGAGCACGATTGTCAGCGGGTTGCAGGCGGGGATCGAACAGCTGGCGAGTTCGGCGCAATCGCTGTCGGCGGTGACCGAGCAGACCAACCTTGAGGTCAGCAGCCAGAAAGAGGAAACCGAACAGGTCGCCACGGCCATGAACCAGATGACCGCCACCGTGCACGATGTGGCGCGCAATGCCGAAGAAGCGGCGCTCGCGGCGCAGACCGCCGATGGCAAGGTCGAAAGCGGCCAGCAGGTGGTGCGTCAGAGCATGGCGCGGATCGAGCAACTGGCGGATTCGGCGACGTCGGCCAGTTCGAGCATCGAAAGCCTCAGTGCGGAAATCCAGAATATCGGCACGGTGCTGGGGGTGATCAAGAGTGTCGCCGAGCAGACCAACCTGCTGGCGCTCAACGCGGCGATCGAAGCGGCGCGGGCGGGCGAGCAGGGCAGGGGCTTTGCGGTGGTCGCCGATGAGGTGCGGGCACTGGCTCGACGCACGCAGCAGTCGACCGAGGAGATCGAGCGGCTGGTCAGTGCCTTGCGTTCGGCGGCGCATTCGTCGGTGCAGCAGATTCAGAGCAGTGGCGAGTTGGTGAAGCTGGCGGTGAGTGATGCGTTGCAGACCGAGAGTGCGTTGGGGAGTATTGCGGCGGCGGTTTCGTTGATTCAGCAGATGAACCAGCAGATTGCGGCGGCGGCCGAGGAGCAGAGTTCGGTGGCCGAGGAGATCAATCGCAGTGTGACGAGTATTCGGGCGAGTGCGGATCAGTCTTCGATTGCCATGCGCGGGAATGCGGCTTCGAGTGTTGAGCTGGCGCAGTTGGGGAGTGAGTTGCGGGGGATGGTGGGGCACTTTCGGCTTTGACCTTGGCGGCCTTTGGGCCGACCAGGTTCGCGTTTTATTGCGTTCATATCCGTTTCTTCGGTAACGGCTTCTTATGGTTTCGCCCTTACGGCGAGTCCCTTTTTCAAACGCCAAAAAGGAACCAAAAGGCTGGGCCCCTGCGTTCGGCACCTCCTTTGGCTCGGTGTTCCTTCGTTCCGGGATTCATCCGGGGGCATCGCCTACGGTTTGCTTCGCTGCACCTCCTCTCGATGCATGCGGCTTCGCCGCACGGTCGCTGCGCTCCCACCCCCGGATAAATCCCTCCACTCAGCCTTCCGATGGGGCCGGTACGTCAAAAGCGGTACTCGAGCTAACGCTCATTGTGTTGAGTGGTGGGAAGCCAAAGCAGAAGCAGAAGCAGAAGCAAGAGTAGAAGCAAGAGTAGAAGAAGCAGAGGATGCAGAAGGTGCAAGGTGCAAGGTGCAAGGTGCAAGGTACAGCAGGTGCAGCAGGTGCAGCAGGTGCAGCAGGTGCAGCAGGTGCAGCAGGTGCAGCAGGTGCAGCAGTGTGAGTTGAGTTGCATACATTTCAAAACCCGAGTGCGACTCGGTCTTTCACGTCGGCGTACCTCTTCCAAACAGCGCGGTCAGTTCCCTCTCCCTCCGGGAGAGGGCTAGGGTGAGGGAAAGCTTTTGATCTTCTTTCAGGCAATAAAAAAGCCACCTCCCGGTGGCTTCTCTCTTTGACTGCACTCAGTCGTAAATCACTTTCTTCTTCCAGTCCGCGTCAGCCTCGACATCTTTGAGGCCGGCAGTCAGTTGGTTTTCTTCGCCTTCGACCGGGGCGATTTTGTCCATGACCTGGGCGTTGGCGCGGGCCAGGAGTTTTTCCAGGTATTGGAGTTGTTCGGCGTAGATTTGCGGGTCCTGCTGTTTGCGCAGGTATTGCACGCCGCGTTCGAAGGCGAGGCGGGCCTGGCCTGGTTGGTTTTGCTGGAGGGCGTGCTGGCCGAGGTTGTTGAAGAACTCGATGTGCAGCAGTACGAGGATGTGGCGTACTTCGCGGACCCAGTGTTTGGCTTCGTTCGGTGGCAGGAAGCCGTCCTGGGCGGCGCGGGTGATCTGGCCGTGGAGGGCTTCGAGGAGGAAGCGGACGTCTTTGGCCTTGGCTTCGGTCTGGATCGGGGCCGGTGGGTTGTTGACCGGGATCGATTCGCCCTGGGCGACGAGGGCGCTGAGTTCAGTGATGCGGGCCTTGGTGGTGGCGCTGGTCTTTTCCAGGTTCAGCAGGCGCTGGCAGACGTTCAGCTCAAGGCGGGTCAGCAGCAGCTTGAGGGCCGGGGTCATGAACTGGCCGGGGAAGGTTTCGGTCAGTTCGCCGCAACGGCGCAGGCGGTCGTTGAGTTCGACCTTGGTGCGGGCCTTCTCCAGTTTGGTGTTTTCCACCACATGGTTCATGTAGCCAATGGCGATCAAGATTGCGATCCCGGCTATGACTAGCAGGGTGATCATGAGTGGTGTCACCGGTAAGACCTCTTTATAGGGTTCGCATGCGAGTGTAGTGGCTTGGCATAGAGGAGCCTAGCGCCGCTCGACGGGTTTGGATCGGCGAAGCTGAATCTGTATCGGCCAGGAACCGGCTTATATAAATGCTGGCCCTTGGGGTTCAGATTGCCATCACCTGTGCCGTGGACTATAACGCCTTGGCGAGTGTCGGAATATAGGCGTCAATCGTCGGGCGACGCAAAAGCCGGAAACGGCCCGTAAAGCAGGTCGAAGTCATTGATTTAAATAAATTTATATCTGGGGGTTGACGACCTTTCAATCCATCCATAGAATGCGCGCCACTTGCAGCGTAAAGCACACAGCGAAACGCGGCAGGGAGTGAATGTTGTAGTGTGTCCCCTTCGTCTAGTGGCCTAGGACACCGCCCTTTCACGGCGGTAACAGGGGTTCGAGTCCCCTAGGGGACGCCAATGCGGGAATAGCTCAGTTGGTAGAGCACGACCTTGCCAAGGTCGGGGTCGCGAGTTCGAGTCTCGTTTCCCGCTCCAATTTTAAACAGCAACGCTTTCGGGCGGTGCTGAGTGAAACCAGAACCCGATCTTCGGAGACGGATCTGGACACCGAAACACACACCATGTGTTCCGGGTAGCGTGTCCCCTTCGTCTAGTGGCCTAGGACACCGCCCTTTCACGGCGGTAACAGGGGTTCGAGTC
>NZ_WTVE01000009.1:0-114298 GCF_022496685.1 Pseudomonas sp. B707
GGGCCGTTTTGGTTTCAGCACTCAGACGCGCGGCTCAGCCGCCACCTCAAGATTATCCAGCGCCCGATTCACCGCCAGTTCCCCCAGCATGATCAATTGCGCAATCCCCAACAGCACATGCCGATGCGAGCCGTCCACCAGCCCGGCGAAGTCGGTGGCCATGGTTTTGGCCGAGGTCAGGGTTTCGCAAGCGTCGGCCAGCAGTTCTTCGCTGTCGATGCCGGGGGCGATGAGGTAGCGGGTGTTGGGTTTGAGCATCGGTTTTCTGGGGTGGAACGGATTGAGGTAGTGGTCGAGAGCGCGGTCGGCGGCTTCGTGGAATTTCTTGGAGTCGAGGGTTTCGTAGGGCGAGGTCGGGTCGGTTTCGGGTGGGTTTGGTGTTGGTTTGATCATGATTGAATCTCCAGAGTCATGGAGCCGCCACGATTCGCTGCGATACGAAGAGGTGGCAGCTATACGCGGGTCGCAGACCGGGACTCTAGAACCGGCAGACCCGAGGGTCTCCCACGTACAGCCGCCATAAAACTGGAGGGTGTTGTGCGTCTAGAGATCGCGGGCTGCGAGACCCGATCGCTGATTCGTCAGCGACCGGCAAACAATAGAACCCGCTCCCAAGGCGCACAAGCCGGCGGATTCTGGCGGATGCGTAGGCAATGGCGCAAGTTCGCGTGGTTTGTCGGACGCATCCTTAAACACCTTTAAACCCAAGCCCCGTCACACTCACGGCAGCAACAGATACCCCGCACTCACCGCCAACAGCAACGCCATCACCCGGTTGAACAAGCGCATCCCCGCCGGGTTGCCAAGATAACCGCGCAAGAACGTCCCGGCATACGCCCAACAGCCGACCGACAGATAACAGATCACCAGATACACCGCCGCAAACTGCCAGACCAGCCGCGCCTCGCCATCAGCGACAAACGCGCCCATGCCCGCCACGCAGGCCAGCCAGGCCTTGGGATTGAGCCACTGCATCACTGCGCCGTAGAGCATCGAAGGTGCCCTTCCCGCTTCTCCCGCATTCAACTGCCCGTCATCCGTTGCCAGCTTCCAAGCCATGAACAGCAAAAACGCCACCCCGGCCAGTTGCACCACGCGGGTCAGCGCCGGCCACAGCTTGAGCACTTCGTGCAGCCCCAGCCCCATCAACACCAGCAACAACACAAACCCCAGCGTCGCCCCGGCCACATGCCGCTGGCTGGCGCGAAAGCCGAACTGCGCCCCCGAGCTCAACGCCACGATATTCACCGGCCCCGGGGTAATGGACGCGGCCAGGGCAAACGCCGCCATCGACACAATCAGACTCATCGCACACCTGCTTCAAATCGAGGAACAAGGCGCCCACAGTAGCCAGCGCACACCGGGCAGTATTGAAGGAAATTACCCCCGCTTGCACAGACCCACTACGCTCTGGCTATGCGATCACTTTTGACCGGGAAGTCTGCCCTCGATGATTCTGATTTTGTTGCCCTGCGCCGATTACGACCCCACCGAAAGCAGTGTGCCCTGGCAGGCCATGCGCGACGCGGGGATCGAGGTACGTTTTGCCACGCCGCAAGGCTTGCCCGCCCACGCCGATCCACGGCTGGTGGATATCGGCTTCGGCCTGTTGAGTTCGATGCTGATGACGCGCAAGGCCGATCTGGACAGTTACACGCAGATGATCGAGTCCGAAGCGTTCAGGCAGCCGCTGGCGTATGCCGATGTCGACACGAATCGATTCGATGGTCTGCTGATCCCCGGCGGGCATGCCAAAGGCATGCGCACGTTGTTGGAATCCACGCAGGCCCAGCAGATTGCCCTGCAATTTTTCAAAGCCGAAAAACCCGTGGCGGCGGTGTGTCATGGTGTGCTGTTGCTGGCGAGGACGCTCGACCCCGATACCGGGCGGTCGGTGTTGTTCGGGCGCAAAGTGACGGCATTGCTCGCGGCCACCATGGAGTTGCCGGCGTGGCTGATGACAGCTGCGTGGCTGGGGCGCTACTACCGCACCTACAAGCAGACCGTCGAAGCGGAAGTGAAAACCGCGCTGGCCAGCAAAACCGACTTCAAACGCGGTCCGCTGATCGCCAAGCGCGATTGTGCGCAGAAACTGCAATCGGGATTTGTGGTGCGCGACGGGCAACTGCTGACGGCGCGCTGGCCCGGCGATTGCCATCGATTCGCCGCAGAATGGGTGGCCATGTTGCAGGCCCCCCAACGCTGATCGGCTTTTTCAGTCCTGACGCGGCACGGTGAAGCGGAACTCACTGCCCTGCCCCGGCTCACTCTCGGCAACGATCTGCCCGCCATGGGCCTCGACGATGCCCTGCGTGATGTACAGGCCCAGCCCGGTGCCGGTCGGATTGCCTTCCTTGACCGTCCAGTAACGGTCGAACACGTGCGGCAAGTGATCCTTGGGAATGCCTTCGCCGCTGTCGCGCACCGTGAAGACGATGTCGTCACCGACCGATTTGGCATACACATCGACCGTGCCCAGGCGCGGAGTGAACTTGATCGCGTTGCCGACCAGATTCGACAGCACCTGAAACAACCGCTCGGGGTCGGCATGGATGCTCAGGTCGGGATCGGCCTCGAACGAGATGCTGATGTCCTTGTCCAGCGCCAGCGGCGCCAGCAGCGATTGCGCCTCCTCGAACATCTGCGCGACATCGAGTTTCTGCGGCGCGATGGTGTAGCGGCCGGCGTCGATTTTCGAAGTGTCGAGCAAGTCTTCCAGCAGCGTGTTCATGCGCCCGGCGGCTTGTTGCATGGTGTCGATCGCAGTCGAGATGCGCCGCGAAGTGTGCGGCCCGTCCGAGCTGAAGGCCTTCTGCATCATGCCGCAGAGCATCGAGATCACGGTCATCGGGTTGCGCAGATCGTGAGAAACCACCGCCACCAGTTCGTCGCGGGCACGCACCGCTTCCTGCTCGCGGCGCACCTGACGAGCCAGGTCATTTTCCAGCGCCGAGCGACGCAGGTCGTTGGCCGCAAACAGATCTCCGTGGCTCCATTTGGTGGAAATCCCGGCCATCTCGACCTTCCAGATTTCGAACGAAGTACGCGGCCGCAGACGCAGGCCGGCGTCGGAGTTTTCCAGATCCAGCGGCTTGCGCGGGTCGCCGCTCCAGTTGATGTTCTCTTTGACTTCGGGGCGGAACCACAGCACGCCGTTGTCCACCGGTTTGGGCAGGCTCATGGCGAGCACGCCGCTGGCGACCTGCTGATAGTGCGCGGCCGGCGGGTAGACGCTGGCCAGGTGATGACTGGCAAACACCGGCTCGCCACGCTCCTGCAGCCATTTGTGCAGGGCTCGAATTTCTTCCGGCTCCGGACAGTTGCCGTAACGGTGCAATTGCTTGTCTTCGATGATCGCGATGCCGCCGGCATTGGCCAGCGCCATCAGGACTTGTGGCTGGTTGGCCAGGCCATCGAAGACGTTCTGTGGCGAGTCGATCATCGCCTGATTGAGCAGCGCCAGCGCCTCGACCTTTTCCTCCCGTTGACGGCTGACTTCCAGCGCTTCCATCGCGCTGATCTGCAACGACAGCACCTGGCCGATGGTCTGGCATGCCGTGCGCAACTCGTGCGGCACGTGCAGCGGCTGACGATTGCCGCAACTGATCAGGCCCCAGAGCTTGTCGCCCTTGAGCAGGGAAATGCTCATCGAGGACAGCACGCCCATGTTCTTCATGTACTGGCAGTGGATCGGCGACACGCTGCGCAATGTGGCGAAACTCAGGTCCAGCGGGGTCTGGGTGTCCGGGCGCAACTTGGGCACCAGCGGCACCGGTTGGTAGTCGGCATTCGGAATGATCCGCAGCCAGTTGGTGCGGTACAGCTCGCGGGCCTGCTCGGGGATGTCGGAGGCCGGGAAAAACAGACCGTTGAAGACTTCCATCGACGGATCGGACGCTTCGGCGATGACCTGACCGTGGCCCTCCTCTTCGAAGCGATAGATCAGCACCCGGTCGTAACCGGTCATGGCCTGGATTTCCTTGACGCTGATGTCGTACAGCGCCTGCAGGCTCTGGGCCTTTTGCAGGCGCGCGAGCATCCGCCCGAGGTGAGTTTCGGTGCCGGCGACATTGCGCGGCTGGAAATTTTCGACGTGGATTTCCAGCTCCAGGATCAGCACATCCTGATGCCGATGCAGCAAACCTTCGAACGCGGTGCCGTTGAGGCGAAAGTGCAGCGGCGGCGCATCGGACAAGGCCGGTTGCTGCAAGGCCTCGCGAACCTGCGCGGCATGGGCATCGCCGATCAGGCTTTGCAGTGGCTGGCCGATCAGTTCCTGTGCCGGCCGGGCGAGCAAGGTCTCGACGTTGGCGCTGATCTGAATGATCGAAAGGTCCGGCTCGCTCAGGGTCAGCAGCAAACCGTGCGGCTGGATCGCGCCGGGAAAGCGGATCGGCTCGTCGGCGCAGTTGGCCAGCAACTCTTCAAAGGCTTCTTTGTCTTGCGGGTTCATACCAGAACCTCCTGACTTTCGAGCCACTGCTCGAAACAACTGAATGTAGTGTGGGCCGCCGCCACGACGGCTTTACGCTCGTCGGCGTCCATCGGGCGACTGCCCAGGTATTCGATGAAATCGCGCCAGCGCCGGCCGGTGGCAGCGCCGTAGATGTCCAGAAACGCTGCGCCGTTGTCCGCGCCAAGGCTCAACCGCGTGGCGATCTCCCGGCGCAGGATTTGCCCGCCGAGGGTTGCACCTTCCAGTACGTACAGCACACCCAGGCACGCGGCGGCGGAGTCGATGACGGGCAACCGGCGGCAGATCGGAAAATCGCCACCATTTGCGCCCAGCGCTTGCAGATCGCGTTGCAGGGTCGGTGTCTTGAGGCGGGAAGCCAGATCAAAATCAGCGGGAATCGCGTCGCTGTCCTGCAGCACGGCTTCCAATGGCTGATAGAAGCCGTAATAGGCGCGCATCAGTCGCTCGAAAGCGTGCAGATCAAGGGTGTCGGAGAAAAAAGGAAGGCGCTTTTCAAGTGCAATGTGCAGTTCGGCCGTGCCGGCGCGCAGATCCTGCAACACCGGTGGTACATGAACCTCGCGGGCCTTTGCTTGCATGTAGTCGCTCGTACAGTGGGCCGCCTGGGGCCATGGGGGAATGGAGAAGCATGGCGCGAAAGCTTACACGGCAATGGTAGTTTCTGACCCGGCAGATGGGATTCTCTGATGAATTCATCAACCTGTGAAGGGTTAAGAGCTGACCGGACGGCAGAAAGTTCGAAGGAATTCACTGCCGATAGTCGCTGTACCGCGACACTGGCGCCTGACTGTACGGTTCAGGCCCGCACACCCGCGTGATAAAAATACCGCTCCCGTCACCGGAGCCCGCACCATGGATCTCGCCACCCTCTCGCTGTTTCTGCCCGCCTGCTTTGCCTTGAACATGGCACCGGGGCCGAACAACCTGCTGTCGGTCAGCAACGCCACCCGTTACGGCTATCGGCGCGCCTGCGTGGCGGGTGTCGGGCGATTGCTGGCGTTTGCCGGGATGATCGCCCTCGCGGCGGCGGGGCTGGCGGTGGTGCTGCAAACGTCCGAGCTGTTGTTCTATGGGATCAAGATTGTTGGCGCGGGGTATCTGTTGTATCTGGCGTGGCAGCTGTGGCGGGCCAATCCTGCCGCCGAAGACGCGGTGACTGCGCCGACGAGCGGGATTCTGGCCCTGGCGCGTCAGGAATTCCTGGTGGCAGCGGGAAATCCAAAAGCAATCCTGATCTTCACC
Organism: Pseudomonas sp. B707; assembly: GCF_022496685.1. Lineage (NCBI taxonomy): Bacteria > Pseudomonadati > Pseudomonadota > Gammaproteobacteria > Pseudomonadales > Pseudomonadaceae > Pseudomonas > Pseudomonas sp. B707. The sequence continues at coordinate 5,720 of NZ_WTVE01000009.1, forward strand.
GCCTTCCTGCCGCAATTCGTCGACCCGAACCGCGCCATTACTCCGCAGTTCATGCTGCTGGGCGTGCTGTTCCTGCTGCTGGAATGGATCGCCATCAGCGCCTACGCGTACATGGGGCTGCACATGCGCCGCTGGTTCGCCGAGCCGCGCGGCAAGCGGATTTTCAACCGTTGCTGCGCGGGGTTGCTGTCGGCGGCGGCTTCGGTGTTGCTAATGGCCAAACGGGCCTAGGCTTCGGACGGGCCTTTGAGTTCGACCTGATTGCCGTCCGGGTCGAAGCAGTACAGCGACAGGCCGTAACCCTCGGCGCCAAAACGGGTGGCGGCTTTTTCGACGCTCAGGCCGCAGGCTTGCAAATGACTGATCAGCGCCGCTTCATCGAACGGCTCGATGCGCAGGCAGAAGTGATCGACATTGCGCCGTTCGCTGCCGGCAGCGGCGCCGCCCTTGCGGCCGATTTCGCCGTCGAGGTCGACCAGATCGATCATCAACGTGCCGGCGCGCAGGTGCACCAGACCGAACTTTTCGTTGCGCTTGACCACTTCGGCGCCGAAGACCCGGTCGTAGAAATCAATGCTGCGTTGCAGATCGGCGACGCGCAGCACGATGTGATCGATGTGTTGAATCGTGAACGGTGGCATACCTTCATTTCCCGAGTTGTAGCGACCCGATCACTGTAGTGCAGCGGCCCGAAAATTCACTGTCGATTTTTCGGTGGAGCCATCGAATAACTGGTTTTATCCTCGGCCCATGAACATACAGACCGCTGTCCTGCCCCCTCACGCCGAAATGGTTCGCGCCATGCTCGCAAGCGACACCGCCTATGAAGGCGTGTTCTTCACGGCCGTGAAAACCACCGGGATCTTTTGCCGCCCGACCTGCACGGCGCGCAAGCCGAAACCGGAAAACGTCGAGTTCTTCGCCCACGCTGACGACTGCCTGTCCGCCGGTTATCGCGCCTGTTTGCGCTGCAAACCGCTGGACGCTGCGGCCATCGCTCCGGACTGGGTGCAGCGACTATTGAAAGCTGTCGACGCCGATCCCGAGGTGCGCTGGAGCGATGCGCAATTGCTCGCCGAGGGCATCGAACCGTTGAAGTTGCGGCGCTGGTTCAAACAGCATTTCGGCATGACCTTCCATGCGTGGCTGCGCACGCGCCGGCTCGGTGTGGCATTGGGCGGGATCAAGCAAGGCACGTCCATCGACCATGCCGCGTTCGACTCCGGTTATGAATCCCTCAGTGGTTTTCGCGATGCGTTTCAGAAGTCGTTCCACATCACGCCGGGGCGCGCAGCGGCCAGTGAACCGCTGCTGTTCACCCGCCTGACCACGCCATTGGGTCCGATGATTGCCATGGCCGAGCGGCGCGGGCTGGTCTTGCTGGAGTTTCTCGACCGTCCGGCGCTGACCCGGGAAGTCGAGGAGCTGCAAAACCGATACGGCTACGTGGTCGCACCGGGGCAGAACGCGCATTTGCAGCAGATCGACAACGAGCTGGCGCTGTACTTCGCCGGCAAGCTGAGCGAATTCAGTGTGCCACTGCACCTGCCCGGCAGCGAGTTTGCCCGGCAGGTCTGGAGCGAACTGCGGCAAATCCCCTACGGCCACACCAGCACTTACGGCGCCATCGCCGCACGCTTGGGCAAACCCGGCGCCAGCCGAGCAGTGGGGCTGGCCAACGGGCACAATCGGCTGTCGATCGTGGTGCCGTGCCATCGGGTGATCGGTGCGGACGGCTCATTGACGGGCTATGGTGGTGGGCAACCGCGCAAGGCGTTTTTGCTCCGGCTGGAAAACGCCGCCGTGCAGCTCACGCAACCTCTGGCTTTCTGACAAATCGACACCCACGCCCCTCCCGGCTTTCAAATCAACGGATCACCGAAGTTGCCGATACCCGATCCCTACCAACCGGCCAGTGAATTTCTGGCCAGCCTCGACGCCGACTGGCAGCGCCACATTGCTGCGGTTGGCCCCTGCCTGCATCAGCCGCATCCGGCGCGCGATCCCTATGAGTCGCTGGTGCGGGCGATTGCCTATCAGCAACTGCATGCCAAGGCTGGCGATGCGATTGTCGGGCGGCTGGTGGGGTTGTTTCCCGGGCAGACGTTTCCGCGTCCGGAGCAGGTTCTGGCGACGGACTTCGACCGATTGCGCAGTTGCGGGTTTTCGGCGGGCAAGATTGCGACGATTCAGGGGATTGCCCAGGCGACTCTGGACGGCGTGGTGCCGGATTACTCGACCGCGCTGGCGATGGAGGATGAGGCGCTGATCGAGCGGTTGGTCAGCCTGCGCGGGGTTGGGCGCTGGACGGTGGAGATGTTGCTGATCTATAGCCTGGAGCGGCCGGATATTCTGCCGGCCGACGATTTTGGGGTGCGCGAGGGGTATCGGCGGTTGAAGGGGCTGGAGGTGCAGCCTGCACGCAAGCAGATGATTGAGATCGGGTTGGCGTGGAGTCCGTTTCGGACGGTGGCGGCGTGGTATTTGTGGCGGGTGCCGAAAAGCCCCTCACCCTAACCCTCTCCCGGAGGGAGAGGGAACCGATCGGGGGATATTGGAGAGCTCCGCCGACCTGAAACATCAACTCTGAATCCATAGGCGCCAAGACGTGAGCGAACCCATAGTTGCCAACACGTTGGTGAATCCATAGTCGCCTCGGTGTTTCAGGTCGATGTGTAGCGTAAGACACCTCGGTCGGCTCCCTCTCCCCCTTTGGGAGAGGGTTGGGGTGAGGGGCTTTGGCTACAGACCGGATTTCAACCGACTGAACGCGCGAATCAAAGCCCGGTTGAACGCCTTGCCATTGTCATTCTTGCTGTACAGCGAAGCCCTCACCGCCTCCGGCGGATAAGTCCCCGGATCATTGCGTATCGCCGGATCAACCAACCCGTCCGCCGCCGTGATCGCATTGGCGTAATGAATCGTATCGGTAATCGGCGCAATCACCTCGGGTGTCATCAAATAATCCATCAATGCCAATCCGGCTTCGGGGTGCGGTGCATCCTTGGGAATGACCATGGCATCAAACCAGATCAGCGTGCCCTCCTTCGGAATCCGGTAATTCAACTTGAACGGTTTGCGGGCCGCTTCAGCCTGACCTGCCGCGATGGCAACGTTGCCGTTCCACGACATCGCCACGCAGGTGTTGCCGTTGGCCAGGTCGCTGATGTTCAGGTCATTGTCGAAATAGCGGATGTACGGGCGGATCTTCGCCAGTTGCTGCTCGGCGAGTTTCAGGTCGTCGAGGCTCTGGCGGTTGATGTCCAGGCCCATGTACTTCATGACTGCCGCGAACACTTCGTTCGGATCGTTGAGCAGGCTTACCCCGCAATCGGCGAATTTCGACACCACCGCCGGATCGAACAGCATCGCCCAACTGTCCCTCGGCGCGTCCGGCAGGCGCTGCTTCACGGCCTCCTCCTGATAGCCGACGCCAGTGGTACCCCAGGCGTAGATCCCGGCGTAGCGGTTGCCCGGATCGAACACCGCCATGTGCTGACGGAACTCCTCGCCGACACCGGCAAAATGCGGGAGCTGCTGCTTGTTCAGGGTCTGGATCGCGCCGCTCTCGATAGCCCGCGACAGGTGCTGGCCGGCGGTCAGCACCAGGTCGTAACCGCTGCGCCCGGTGAGCAGTTTGGTCTCGACGGTTTCCAGCGAATCGAAGTGATCGGCGACCACCCGAATCCCGGTTTTCGCCTCGAAATTCTTCAGGGTATCCGGGGCCAGGTACTCGCCCCAGATGTACAGGTTGACAACCGGTTTCGCCGTTTCGGCAGCCTGCACACACAGGGGTGCAAGCACCAGCAATAACGCTTTACTCAGTTTGTGCAGGCCCATGGTCAGGCTCCTTTTTTCTGGCCGGCGTATTGCGGCATGGTGATGCACGCGACGTTGCCGCCACCGAGCAGGATTTCCCGGGAGTTCTCGATGCCGACGATCTTGTGCTGCGGGAACAGTTCGGCGAGGGTCGCCAGCGCCACCTGATCGTTGCGATCACCGAACAGCGGCACCACGATCGAGCTGTTGCCGGCGTAGTAGTTGATGTACGACGCACAGATTTTCGTGCCGGCCTGACGGGTGTGGGTGCTGTCCTGCTGATCGAGGCCTTCGGCTTCTTCAGCGGTCCACTCCAGCACGTCCGGTTGCGGCAGTTTGTGCACGATCAGCTCGCGGCCACGGCTGTCGCGGGTGCTGCGCAGGATGTCGTAGGCCTCTTGATAGATTTCCCATTGCGGATCGTCGCGGTTGTCGGTCCATTGCAGCACCACTTCGCCGGGGCGCACGAAGCACGCGAGGTCGTCGACATGGCCGTCGGTTTCGTCAAACTTGCAACCGCGTGGCAGCCAGATCACTTGCTCGGCGCCGAGGTAATCGGTCAGCCGGCGGGTGACTTCGTCCTTGCCCAGGTGCTGGTTGCGATTGCGGTTGAGCAGGCATTGCTCGGTGGTGAGGATGCTGCCCTGACCGTCACTCTGGATACCGCCAAGCTCGGCAATCAATGGCGCGCGATAGCGGTCGAAGCGTTCGATTTCGAGGATCTTGCTGGCGATCTGGTCGTCCTTGTCCCACGGGTAGTAGAGCCCGCCGTCGAGGCCGCCGTAGGCGTTGAATTCAAAGTCGACACCACGCACTTCACCGCTCTGGTCGTTGACCACGAAGCACGGGCCGCTGTCGCGGAACCAGGTGTCGTTGCAGGTCATTTCCACCACCCGCACTTGTGGCGGCAACTGGCGGCGGGCCGTGGCGAACTGGGAGGCCGATGCGCAGACCGTCACCGGCTCGCTCTGGGAGATCGCGGTGACAATCTGCACCCAGACTTTCTGTGCAGGCTTGGCGCCGTTGCGCCAGACGTCGGTGCGCTCCGGCCAGCCGAGCCAGCAGCCGGACTTGGCTTCGAATTCGCCGGGCAGACGGAAGCCGTCCTGTTTCGGGGTGGTGTCGAGCAAACGTGCCATGGTCAAACCTCGTCGTCGGGATGGGAATGACCTCAGGCTACGGTCGCGGGCAGTCGGGCCGCCAACGATGATTATTTCGGAACAGTTGAATTCAACTCATCAATCCGCCAGTTGATCGTTGAACCATTCCAGCATCTGCGCCACCGCCGGACGCTCCAGCCGCACCCGCTCGCAGACCAGCGCGTATTGCCCCAGCGCGGTCATGCTGGAGGTGAACGGGCGCACCAGACGCCCGCTCTGCAAATCCTCCTGCGCGGTGAGGTTGTCGCCCATCGCAACGCCCTGCCCTTGCGCCGCCGCCTCCAGCGCCAGACCGGCGTGGGCAAAATACAACTGGCGCTCCGGACGCAGGTCGCCGGCATGGCTGGTGAGCCACGCGGTCCAGGTCTTGCCGTCCTGATCGTCGTGCAGCAGGCAATGGCGGGCCAGGTCCTTCGGGGTTTTCAGGGTGCCCTGGTTGAACAGGCCGGGGCTGCACACCGGGAAGAACTGCAGCGCCGGCAACGGGCGGACGAAGTACGCGCTGCTGTCCACCGGGCCGGTGCCGTAGGTGATCGCCAGATCGATGTCTTCGCCGGGCGCGGTGGCGTCGATTGGCTGCTCGTAAAGATGCAAGGTGATGTGCGGATAACGCGCGTAGAAATCGGTGAGACGATTCATCAGCCACTTCTGCGCCAACTCCGCCGTGACCGCCAGCCGCAACACCGCGAGCGAGGACGGATCGCGCAACTCGTCGCAGGCATCGCCGATCAGTTCGAAGGCCTGTTGCAGGCTCTGCATCAAGCGCCCGGCGGCGATGGTCGGGCGAATCTGTCGGCCCTCGCGGATGAACAGCGACACGCCCAGTTGCTCTTCGAGCTGGCGGATCTGATGGCTGACGGCGCTGTCGGTGACGCACAGCTCGGCGGCGGCGCGGCCGAAATGCGCGTGGCGGGCGGCACACTCGAAAGTTCGCAGGGCGGCCAGGGAAGGTAGTCGGCGCATGGGTGTGGATCCCTTTTTTGCGGACATGCTGACCGGGCTTTTCGCAGGCGTCCATAGCGGCGGCACAGGCAAGAGATCTCTTCTAGGCTGAATCGCACCAACAAAAAACACCGGAGGCCACTCATGCACCTCGAAGGCTCCTGCCACTGCGGCGCGGTTTCATTCACCCTCGACAGCGCCCACCCCTACCCTTATCAGCGCTGCTACTGCTCGATCTGCCGCAAGACCCAGGGCGGTGGCGGCTTTGCGATCAACCTCGGCGGCGACGCAGCCAGCCTCAAGGTGCGCGGGCGCAAACACATCACGATCTACCACGCGAAAATGAAAGACGAAGGCGATGCCCGCGCCCACCGCAGCAGCGCCGAACGGCACTTCTGCTCGCAGTGCGGCAGCGGCCTGTGGCTGTTCAGCCCGGAATGGCCGGCGCTGATCCACCCGTTCGCCTCGGCCATCGACACGCCGTTGCCGGTGCCGCCGGAACACACTCATTTGATGCTCGGTTCGAAGGCACCGTGGGTCGAAGTGCAGGCGAGCAAGAAGGATCAACAATTCGAGGTCTATCCCGAAGAATCCATCGCCCAATGGCATGAACGGCTGGGATTGACCCGATAGCCGTCTTCACAGTCTTCGACAGTTTCCCGGCAAGCGGTTTGCACCTTTTAATCGCGCTCAGAACAGCTCGCTGAACGGAATGAAACGCAGCGGATCACCCATCTGCAAGATGCTGTTCTCGGGGATTTCCACCAATCCGTCGGCCCAGGTCGCGCCGAGCAGAACCCCGGAACTCTGGTTCGGATACAGCGCCGCCTGCCCGCCCTCCAGACGTACCCGCAGGTACTCGCGACGACTGCCGGGTTTCGGCCAGTCGAAGCCGGCGTTGACCGTGAAGCTCAGCGGCATCACCTCTTCCACGCCTTGAATGCGCAGTAGGTACGGGCGCGCCAGCAAGCCGAAGGTCACCAGCGCCGAGGTCGGATTGCCCGGCAGGCCGATCACCGGCACCGTGCCGAAATGCCCGACCGTCAGCGGTTTACCGGGTTTGATCGCGAGTTTCCACAGCAGCGGTTTGCCGTTGTCGCGCAGCACCTGACCGAGGCAGTCGGCATCACCGGCAGACACGCCACCCGTAGTCAGAATCAGATCGGCTGCCACTTGCAGTTGCTCGAGTTTGAGCCGTGTCTGCGCCGGGCGATCGGGCAGAATCCCGGCGTCGATCACTTCGCAACCCAATTCCCGCAACCAGTGGTCAAGCAAGGTGCGGTTGCTGTTGTAAATGCTGCCGGGGCGCAGCGGTTGCCCTGGTTCCACCAGTTCATCCCCGGTCGAGAGCAACGCCACGCGCGGACGACGCACCACCGGCAAATGGGTCATGCCCTGCCCTGCGGCGACGGCCAGTTCGAACGGGCCGAGGCGTTTGCCGGCGCGCAGCAAGGTGTCGCCGACGCGGTTTTCCTGGCCCTGGGCGCGGATGTTCTGCCCGACCTTCAGCGGTTGCAGGAAACGGACGCGGCCGTCTTCAAGCACCTCGACGTTTTCCTGCATCTCCACGCAATTGGCGCCCATGGGCAACGGCGCACCGGTGAAAATCCTTGCGCAGGTGCCGGATAGCAAGGCGTCCGGCGCCATCCCGGCATAGACCCGTTGCGACACGCTCAACGGCTGGCGATGCAGGTCGGCAAGGTTGAAGGCGTAACCGTCCATGGCGCTGTTCGGCCACGGCGGCAGATCGAGGGTGGCGACCAGATCGCTCGCCAGCACGCGTCCGCGCGCTTCATTGAGCGGCACCGATTCGCTGTCCGGCAGACGTTGTTCATCAGCCATCGCCAACAGTTGGTCGAGGGCGTCCTCGATCGGCATCAAACCCGGCTTGCTCATCCGCGCGGCCCGCAGGCTTGCACCGGTTTGAGGTGCGGAACGAAGTTGCACGGGCGATGACGGTTATCCAGTTGTTCGGCAAGTATGCCTTCCCACGCCGTGCGACAGGCGCCGGTAGAACCCGGCAGGCAGCACACCAGCGTGCCGTTGGACAGGCCCGCGAGCGCGCGACTTTGTACGGTCGAGGTGCCGATGTCGAGAATCGAGATGGCGCGAAACAGCTCGCCGAAACCGTCGATCTGCTTGTCCAGCAGGCAGGCTACAGCTTCCGGAGTGCTGTCACGCCCGGTGAAACCGGTGCCGCCGGTGATCAGCACCACTTGAATGTTGTCGTCGGCGATCCACTGCGCGACCTGGGCGCGGATCTTGTACAGGTCGTCCTTGAGCAGGTTGCGTTCGCTCAAGGTGTGGCCAGCCTCCAGCAGGCGGCTGACCAGCAACTGGCCGGAGGTGTCGCTGGCGTAATCGCGGGTATCGCTGACCGTCAGCACGGCAATATTCAGGGGAACGAACAAGGCATCCGATTTAACACTCATGGCACTCTCCGGCCGTCGTCAATTCAATGGATGACGAGCCTAAGTGCCGCTTGTGAGGACTGTCTAATCACTCTGGCCGACCACACTATCGACCTGCTCTATCGGTGGTTTTTTTTCAGCCCCTCGAGCGCTGTCCGGCTCAATGAAACCGGGGGTCATCGAAACCCTCGATAGGCTCGTAAACACTGCCGATTGGACGAAAAAAGCCCTCGATGGGATCGTCGCTGCCTGCGCTTTTCGTGCGCCGTACGCATCTGCGTCAATACTCAATCAAAATTCCTTATCGAGCAGGTGCCGTCGTGGACATCAAACAACTCAAGTTCCTGATCGCGCTGGACGAAACCCGCCACTTCGGCCAGGCCGCCGCGCGCTGCCACATCACCCAGCCGACCCTGTCGATGCGCCTGCGCAATCTGGAAGACGAGCTGGATCTGGTGCTGGTCAATCGCGGCCAGCGCTTCGAAGGGTTCACCCAGGCCGGCGAGCGCGTATTGGCCTGGGCCCGCACGTTGCTGGCGGCCCACGACGGGCTGTTTGCCGAAGCGGCGGCCTGCCGGGGGCAACTGGTGGGTAGCCTGCGCCTGGGGCTGGTGCCGCTGAGCAACTTCAATCCGGTGAATTACATTCAGGGTTTGTCCGGGACTTATCCGGAGCTGAAGTACAGCCTGTCGTCGCTGAGTTCGGACGAGATCATCGAGGGCCTGGGCAACAATCAGCTGGACCTGGGCGTGTGTTATCTGGACCACGTCAACCCGAACTATTTCGAGTTTTTCGAGATTGGCGAGACCCGCGTCGGCCTGCTCTACGACACCCGCCACTTCCATTTCGAAGGCCCGGAAATGAGCTGGGAAGACGCCGCCGAACTGCCGCTGGGGATGATCACCACCGGCATGCACTATCGAAAATCCATCGACCTGAGTTTCCGCAGCCGCGGATTGAATCCGCAGCCGATCATGGAAAGCGATTCGACCTATCAATTGCTGCAGGCGATTCACCAGGGCTTCTGTTGCTCGATCATGCCGCTGGACAGCGGGCTGAAAGAGCCGATCGAGCACCTGGCTTTCATTAACCTGCCGGATGCCAGCGTACTCGCGCCGCTGGGGCTGGTGATGCGCAAGACCGAACCGCGCTCGGCGATCGCCGAGAAGTGTTTTGCCGAGGCGCGCAAGATGTTCGGGGTCGAGGCGCCTGCCGAATAAATGTGTTGAATGTCAGGCCGCCATCGCTGGCAAGCCAGCTCCCACAGTGATTGAGTTAGTCACAAATTCTGTGTTTGACACGAAACCTTGTGGGAGCTGGCTTGCCAGCGATGAGGCCTTATCAGTCAACACCTATTCTCGGCCTGAAAGCGGTCATCGACCAATCCAATCACTGCATCGGAACAAGCGATTGGACGCACTTTTCCCTGCCCCGTAGCCTGAACCCACTTCAGCGCTTCGGGGATTTTCAGGATGCTGTGCCAAGTTGAACAACTCATCGAACCGGGCGACGCCAACGCCCCCGCGCCACAACCGGCGCAAGTGGCCTACCGCGAATACCTCGACGACGCGCCGGTGTCCCACGCGAAGCTGGCGGCGGAAATCGCCCTGGCCATCAGCTACAACGGACTGAATCAAGCCGTGATGATGGTCTCGCCAGGCAACATCGAGGACTTCATTCGCGGCTTCAGCCTGAGCAACGCCATCGTCGACCGCCTCGACGATATCCACGACATCCGCCTGACCCATTTCGACCAGGCCTGCCAGGCCGACGTGCAGATTTCCAGCCGTGCGTTCTGGGCCCTGAAAGATCACCGGCGGCAGATGGCGGGCACCAGCGGCTGCGGCCTCTGCGGCGTGGAAGCCCTTGAGCAGGCGCTGCCGCAACTCGAGATCCTGACCCCGACACCGTTGCCACCTGCCGCACATTTCGAGGGGATCCGCCAACGCATCGAACAGGCCCAGCAACTGGCCCGCAGCAGCGGCGCCCTGCACGCGGCGTTGTACTTCGACGCCGACGGCGAAGCGCTGCTGTGCCGCGAAGACATCGGCCGCCACAACGCCCTCGACAAGCTGATCGGCGCACTGCAGTTCGAAGGTCTCGATGCGCGTCAGGGCTTCGTCGTGGTCACCAGCCGTTGCAGCCTCGAACTGATCCACAAAGCCGTGCGCGCCCGCCTCGGCACCCTTGTCAGCCTGTCTGCCCCCACCGCGCTGACCGTGCGTTGGGCGCTCAAGCACCGCCTGAACCTGATCCACGTCCCGCACCGCAACGCCCCGCGAATCTACAGCCCGATCCAGGAGCCCACCGCATGAGCAACACCCTCACCCACCTCGACGAACAGGGCCGCGCCAACATGGTCGACGTCAGCGACAAAGCCGCCACCCGCCGCGAAGCCACCGCCCAGGCCTGGGTGCAGATGCGTCCGGAAACCCTGCAAATGATCCAGTCCAACGGCCACCCCAAGGGCGATGTGTTCGCCGTGGCGCGGATCGCCGGGATTCAGGCCGCCAAGCGCACCCACGAGTTGATTCCGCTGTGTCATGCGCTGCTGCTCAGTTCGATCCACGTCGAGCTCGAGGCCTGCGAGCCGGACCGCGTGCAGATCACCAGCACCTGCCGCCTCACCGGCCAGACCGGCGTCGAACTCGAAGCCCTGACCGCCGCCAGCGTCGCCGCGCTGACTATCTACGACATGTGCAAGGCGGTGGACCGGGCGATGGTGATCGGCGACATCCGCCTGCTGAGCAAACAGGGCGGCCGCTCCGGCCACTTTCAATGGGAGAACCCGCAATGATTCTGATCAACTACTTCGCCAGCTACCGTGACCGGCTCAATCTGGGCGGTGAAAAGATTCCGGCCAGCGACACCCTCGCTTGTGTTGAAGACGTGCGGCAGATGCTGATGCAACGTGGCGATGTGTGGCGTGAAGTGCTCGGCGCCGGCAACCTGATGTGCGCGGTGAATCAGGAGCTGTGTCAGCCGGATCAGACGATCGAGGATTTCGACGAGATCGCGTTTTTCCCGCCCGTCACGGGGGGTTGAGGCATGGGTGTTCGAGTCCAGCGTAAAGGCTTCGATGCCGGTCAGTTGATTGCCGACCTGCATGCGCGCAATCCACGGGTGGGCGCGGTGGTGAATTTCATTGGTTATGTACGGGATCTGAACGTCGGGCAGTCGGTGACCGAGCTGTTTCTGGAGCATTATCCGGGCATGACCGAGAAGGCTCTGGAGCATATTGCCGAACAGGCCCGCGAGCGTTGGCCGCTGATGGCGGTGGAGATTGTGCATCGGGTCGGCGCATTGTCGGTGACCGAGCCGATCGTGTTTGTTGGCGTCAGCAGCAAGCATCGGCATGCGGCGTTTGAAGCCTGTGCGTTCATCATGGATGTGCTGAAAACGCGTGCGCCGTTCTGGAAGCGTGAGACTACCCAGGAGGGTTCGCATTGGGTCGAGGCGCGGGAGAGTGATCAGGATGCGGCGGTTCGCTGGAGTCTGGCGCATGCCTGACCGGGTACTGTCGAATGCGACAAAAGCCTGATTAGATAGCAGCTTCCGCCGATCGAACGTGGAGCCACACTTGAGCCAGACACCAAAGGACTTGTCCCGTCCTCAACCCATCACCTTGCGCCAAGCCTGGCCGTTCTGGCTCAAACTCGGCTGCATCGGCTTCGGCGGGCCCGCCGGGCAGATCGCGATCATGCATCAGGAACTGGTGGAGCGTCGGCGCTGGATTTCCGAGCGGCGCTTCCTGCATGCGCTCAACTACTGCATGTTGCTGCCAGGCCCCGAGGCCCAACAACTGGCGACTTACATCGGCTGGCTGCTGCACCGAACCCCTGGCGGCATATTGGCCGGAGTGCTGTTTGTATTGCCTTCGCTGCTGATTCTGATCGCTCTGTCGTGGGTCTACATCGCGTTCGGCGACGTGCCAGCGGTGGCCGGAGTGTTTTACGGAATCAAACCGGCGGTGACCGCAATTGTGCTGCACGCGGCCCATCGCATCGGCTCCCGAGCCTTGAAGAACAGCTGGCTGTGGGCGATCGCCGGGGCAGCGTTCGTGGCGATTTTTGCCTTCAACGTACCGTTCCCGCTGATCGTGCTCGGCGCGGCATTGATCGGCTATTTCGGCGGACGCTGGGCGCCACAGCGGTTCAGCAACGGCGGCCATCGCGGCGGCGAAAAATCCTTCGGCCCGGCGCTGATCGATGACGACACTCCGCCGCCCGAACATGCACGGTTCAGCCTGCCGAGGCTGCTGCGTCTGCTGCTGATCGGCGCGTTGCTGTGGTGCCTGCCGATGGCGTTGCTGACCGCGTTGTTCGGCTGGGACGGCACCTTCACGCAGATGGGCTGGTTTTTCACCAAAGCGGCGCTTCTCACCTTCGGCGGCGCTTACGCTGTGCTGCCTTACGTGTATCAAGGCGCGGTCGGGCATTACGGCTGGCTGACGCCGACGCAGATGATCGACGGCCTGGCCCTGGGCGAAACCACGCCGGGGCCGCTGATCATGGTGGTGGCGTTTGTCGGGTTCGTCGGCGCTTACGTGCAACCGACGTTCGGCCCGGAACACGCGTTCGCCGCCGGCGCGCTGGCCGCGACGCTGGTGACCTGGTTCACCTTCCTGCCCTCGTTCCTGTTCATCCTCGCCGGCGGGCCGTTGGTGGAGTCGACGCACAACGAACTGAAGTTCACTGCGCCACTGACCGCGATCACCGCAGCGGTGGTCGGGGTGATCCTCAATCTGGCGTGTTTCTTTGCTTACCACGTGCTCTGGCCCACCGGTTTTACCGGTCAGCCCGATGTTTTCTCGATCGTGCTGGCCCTCATGGCCGCCCTCGCCCTGTTCTTTTTCAAACGCGGCGTGATCGAGGTGTTGATCGTTTGCGCCCTCGTCGGGCTGGGGTTTTACCTGCTGCGCTGAACCGGGGTGCACGCCACCGATCGCGGAATCAGGCGTTTACTTATCCGGGGATTCCCCCTTACTATCCAGCCACACCGGCATGGCGGGACTCTCCCGCCGCCGACGTTTTCCGCCAACGGAAACACGCGTCATGAGCACGTCACTCCAACAATCAGAATCGTTGAACGTCTCTGCACTGTGCGCCCTCCTTCACAGGGGCCGCGCATGAATCGCATCGTCAATCTCCCCATGGCCCTGAGCCGTTCCAAGCTGCGCCACTCCGCACGCCCGCCGGATATCTGCCTGCCTGTCTGATCGCGCCGCTAAAAATCGCGACAGCTCCTCCTCTTTTTTCGATATCCCTGCCAGGACGCCCGCGCCTTTTGCCGAGCTGCGTCCAGGCCGAATCTGCGCGCCTGTGCGGCGCCATCGTGAGTGATTGATTATGAAATTCGCAGCCATTGAAGACGCTCGTAACTTTCTTGAGCAGAACCCCGATATCGACATGATCGAGCTGTTCATCCTCGACGCCAACGGCGTGCCGCGCGGCAAGCTGTTGCACCGCGAAGAACTGCTCGCCGTATACGAAAGCGGACGCCCGCTGCCAAGCACCATTCTCGGCCTGACGGTGCACGGCGAAGACGTGGAAAATTCCGGTCTGGTGTGGGACGTCGGCGATATCGACTGCCGCGCCTACCCGCTGGAAGGCAGTCTGGTGCGCTTGCCGTGGCGGCAGATTCCGACCGCTGCAGTGCAGGTCAGCATGCACCCGGAACAAGGCATGCCGGCGAGCATTGCCGACCCGCGTCACCTGTTGATCAAGGTCATCGACCGTTTGAAAGCCGAGGGATACCACCCGGTAATGGCCTGCGAGCTGGAGTTCTATCTGCTCGACGCCAAACGCGATCACAACGGTCGCCCGCAACCGGCGCTGGATGCCGACGGTGGTCGACCGAGACACACGCAGGTCTACGGGTTGCGTGAGCTGGAGCAGATCGAACCGTTCCTCGCCGACCTCTACAGCGCCTGCAAGCTGCACGGCATTCCGGCGCGCACGGCGATCTCGGAATACGCGCCGGGCCAGGTGGAAATTACCCTCGAACACGGCGATGCACTGGAGGCGATGGACCAGGCCGTGCGCTACAAACGACTGGTCAAAGCCGTGGCGCACAAGCACGGGATGCAGGCGACGTTCATGGCCAAGCCGTTCGATCACCTGGCTGGCACCGGCATGCACATGCACGTCAGTCTCGCCGATGCCGAGGGGCGCAATCTGTTTGCCTCCGAAGATCCGGCAGGCACCCCGCTGCTGCGCACGGCGATTGGCGGGATGCTCGCCTCGTTGCTCGATTCGCTGCTGCTGTTCTGCCCGAACGCCAACTCCTACCGGCGTTTTCAGGCCAACAGCTACGCGCCTCTGGCACCGACCTGGGGCGTCGACAACCGCACCGTCAGCCTGCGCGTTCCGGGCGGCCCGGCCAACACCCGACACATCGAACACCGCATCTGCGGCGCCGATGCCAACCCGTATCTGGCAGCGGCGGCGATCCTGGCGGGCATTCATCGCGGGATAAAAGAAGACATCGATCCGGGTGAGCCGGTGGAAGGCAACGGTTACGCGCAGGCGAAAGAATTGCTGCCGACCGACTGGCTGACGTCGCTCACAGCACTGGAAAATTCGGTGTGGGCGCGGGACGCGCTGGGGCAGGAATTCCTCGGGGTGTATCTGGCGGTAAAACGTGCGGAATACCGGCAGTTCATGGCCGAAGTGGGTGAGCAGGACTGGCGCTGGTATTTGACCGAAGCCTGATCCTTTTTTCCTGTTTTTGCCTTGGATACTGAAATGACTGAACGCAGCAATTCCTACTACACCGCGACCCTCAACCGCGACACCGACTACCCGACCCTGCAAGGCCGGCACAAGGTCGATGTGGTGATCATCGGCGGCGGTTTCACCGGTGTCGCCACCGCCGTGGAACTCGCCGAAAAAGGCCTGAAAGTCGCCATCGTCGAAAGCCACAAGATCGGCTGGGGCGCCACCGGGCGCAATGGTGGGCAGGTCACCGGCAGCCTGTCCGGCGACGGTGCGATGCGCAAACAGATGCGCAACACCTTGGGCGATGAGGTCGATGATTTCATCTGGCACCTGCGCTGGCGCGGCCACGAAATCATCAAGCAGCGGGTCGAGAAATACGCCATCGATTGCGACCTCAAGCACGGCCACTTGCACGCCGCGTACAAGCCGAGCCACATGGCCGGTTTGCGCAGCGACTACGACGAAGCCGTGCGTCGCGGCATGGGTGATGAAGTCAGCCTGCTCGACCGCAGCCAGGTGCGCGACCTGTTGCAAAGCGATCTCTACCACGGCGCAATCAAGAACACCCGCAACATGCATTTGCACCCACTCAACCTGTGCATCGGCGAAGCGCGGGCGGCGGAAAGCCTCGGCGCGCTGATCTTCGAAAACAGTGAAGTGCTGGAGATCATTCACGGCGACAGCCCTGGCGTACGCACCGCACACGGCCAGATCGACGCCAATCAGGTGCTACTGGCGGGCGACGTCTATCACAAACTCGAACCAGGCCAACTCAAGGGCAAAATCTTCCCGGCCATGGGCGGCATCGTCACCACCGAACCGCTGGGGGATCTGGCCAAGCAGATCAACCCTGAAGACCTCGCCGTTTACGACTGCCGCTTCGTCCTCGATTACTACCGCCTCACCGCCGACGGCCGCCTGCTGTTCGGCGGCGGCGCCAACTACAGCGGCAAGGATTCACGGGACATCGCCGGCGAACTGCGGCCGTGCATCGAACAGACCTTCCCGGCGCTCAAAGGGGTGAAGATCGATTACCAGTGGAGCTGCGCGATGGGCATCGTCATCAACCGCATCCCGCAACTGGGCAAGCTTTCGGACAACGTCTGGTATTGCCAGGGCTACTCCGGCCACGGCATCGCCACGACCCACATCATGGGCGAGATCATGAGCCGCGCGATCACCGGGCAGATGCAGCAGTTCGACACGTTTGCCGCGTGCACGCACATTCGCGTGCCGATGGGCGATCTGCTGGGGAATCCGATGCTGGCGGCGGGCATGTGGTACTACCAGATGCTGGAAAAACTGCGCTGATCGAACAGGCCCCATCGCCAGTGATGGGGCCTTTTTTTGCCACAAAACCTCAGTCGGGCAACTGCTCCACCTCAATCCCCAACCGCCGATAATCCTCGACACTCCCCGACGCCACATGCCGTTCGGTGATCAGCGTGTGCAAACGCTCGCACGGCGCCACCACAAACGGTTCCACCGCGCCGAGCTTGTCCGCCGTGGTCACGGCAATCACCCGGGCCGCACAATCGAGCAGCGCCTGTTTGACCGGCACTTCATCGAAATGCAGCGAGGTGATGCCCACCTCCGGATGAATCGCGCAGACCCCGGTGATCGCCAGATCCGCCTTGATCCCCGACAGCAGCCGCAGCGCCTCGTGACCACCGGCGGACATGGTTTTCGGATTCAACTGCCCACCCGCCAGAATCACTTTGATGCCCGGGTATTCGGACAACGCGATCGCCGTCATCGGTGAGGCCGTGACCGCCGTGATGCTGATATCCCTGGGCAACGAACGCGCCACCTGCAACGAAGTGGAACCGGAATCGAACATCACCGTCTGCCCGTTCCTGACCTGCTGCGCCGCCAATTGCGCCAGACGAATCTTCACCTCGTCGATCTCCTCCAGCCGGGTGAAGTAGTCCTTGCCGGTGTCCTTGGGCCTCGGCAGCGCGCCGCCGTGCACTCGCTGTACCAGCCCGGCGTTGTCCAGCTCGGCCAGATCGCGGCGGATGGTGTCTTCGGACACCGCAAAATGCTGGCTCAACTCGGACGCCATGACCTTGCCGTCACGTTCGAGGATCAGAAGGATTTTCTGCCGGCGCAGGGAGGGAAGCTCGGATGCGGAATGATCGTGCATGGTTTTGCCTGTTTGTGCTTGTCATTGCAGGTTTGTGTGAGCTTAGCCAAGCAAACCTGCAAACACAACGCCGGTATCAATGGCTTCGATCATTGGAATCACGAAGCCGAATTTTTTCTTTTGACCCACCCCCGGCAGAATGGCCCCACTTTCAAAAGGACCAGGATGAACACCCCATGAACCTCAATTTCGCTTTCGCCTGCATGGTCGTCGTGTCGTTTGCCATCGCGCTTGGGCACGCCTGATCGAAGTCAGTGCTCAGTTGGCGGTCATTCCGCAACCACCCGCGCCTTGCGCACGAACAGCGCATGCACCTTGTCCCAGAAATTGCCGCCCAACACGAAAAAGCTGCCGACGAACATCAAGTCGCCCAGCGCCTGCATCTGCCAGAGGTTGGGCCGTACGCCCGGGAAGAAGTTGTCGAAATACGGCTCCAGGAAGGACGACAGCAGCGGCAGGCAGAACATCACCACGCCGATCTTGTGGCGCATCGGGCTGACTTCGGCCACCGGGGTCGGGATCACGCCGGAAATATAGTGGCCGATCGTGCGCTTGAGTTCGGCGAACCCGGCCTTGCCCATTACCGCGATCACCAGCAGCAACAGCACTTTATTGCTGATGAACAACACCCCGGTCAGCGCCGCGACTTTCGAGCCCGGCACGTCGAGGGCGGCGGCAATCGGCACCATCAGCCACGAACCGAGCATCAGGCAGATGATTGCCACGCCGACCTTGAAACGCCAGCTGGCGCTGGTGGGGGCAAGCGGTTCTTGAGCAGTGTCCATGGCTTCCTACCTTTTTATCCGGGGCGGGGTTCGGTGGTGTTCGCCTGAAAAAGCGTAGCAGCTGATTGCTTCGAACAACCCGCAATCTGCGGTCTATGCTCCAGTGACATTTCCCGCTGGGGCCTCCCGGTATGCCTGCAACGCCAGCCCTGCTGATCCGTCCCGGCCACCTGCTGCTGCTCGGTGCGCTGAGCCTTGGCGGCTGCCTGCGGCTGGGCCCGGATTTCCAGCCACCGGCCGAAGCCTGGAGCAAGCAGTGGCAAAGCCCGGCACTGGAGCAGGCCAGCGAACGCGGCACCGTGCCGGATCTGCGCCAGTGGTGGCAGGTGTTTGCCGACCCGATCCTCGACCGTTTGATCAGCGACGCCGAAGCCCGCAACAGCAGCCTGAAGATCGCCGGCCTGCGGGTCCTCGAAGCCCGCGCGCAACTGGGCATCGCCGACAGCGGTCGCTACCCGCAACTGCAACAGGCCAGCGCCGACAGCCTGTACATCGATCGCCACCAGTCCGGCGGCAGCAATCCGCAGGACTTGCACTTCTGGCAGCACAGCGCCGCGTTCGATGTCGGCTGGGAACTGGATTTCTGGGGTCGCTTCAGCCGCGCCATCGAATCCGCCGACGCCAGCTACTTCGCCGCCCAGGCCAACTACGAAGACGCCCTCGTGCTGCTGCGCGCTCAAGTGGCCGACACCTACTTTGCCCTGCGCACCACCGAAGCCCGGCTCCGGGTCGCCCGGGAAAACGCCGCCCAGCAAAAGCGCAACTTCGAGATCACCGAAAAACTCTTTCGCAGCGGCCAGACCGCCGAACTCGACCTGCAACAGGCCAGAACCCAATACCTCGGCACCTTGAGCAGCATTCCGGCGTTCGAAGACCAATTGCTGCGTACCCGCAATGCGCTGGCCGTGCTGGTCGGCCAGCCGCCCGGTGGCGCGGCGTTTCTGGCGGAACAACCGGGGCTGATTCCGCTGGTGGATCGCGCCGTGTTGCAGGACGTCCCGGCCAACCTGCTGCTGCGCCGTCCCGATGTGCGCGCGGCAGAGCTGAACGTGGCCGCGCAATCGGCGCTGGTCGGCGTGGCTGAAACCGATCTGTACCCCTCGCTGACTCTGCTCGGCAGCATCGTCTGGTCCAGCGACACCCTCGGCAGCACCCCGCGCAGCCTCGACCTGATCGGCGGCCCGAGCCTGCGCTGGAACCTGTTCGACTACGGCCGCATCCACAACAACATCCGCGTGCAGGACGCGCGGTTGCAGCAACTGATCGAAGCCTATCGCGACAAAGTCCGCCAGGCTGCCCGCGAAGCCGACGACGCCGCCAGCGGCCTGACCAAAGCGCTGGAACGCGAGCGCATTCTCGGCGAGGCCGAAGGTGCGGCGCGGCGTTCGCTGGTGCTGGCCAACACCCAATACCGCGAAGGCTATTCGGATTTTCAGCGGGTGCTCGATGCCCAGCGTGCGTTGCTGGAGCTACAGGACAACTATCTCGTCAGCCGCAGCAACGCCGTGAGCAACCTCATTGCTTTGTACCGCGCCGTCGGTGGCGGCTGGCAAAGCGCCGGGCCGCAGATTGATTCAGCGACCCGGCAGCAGATGCAGCAACGCACCGACTGGGGCGATCTGCTGAGCGCCCCGCCGCCCCAACCGACCTATCCGATTCCCTCGCAGGTAGACCGCCATGAGTGATGAAGCGCCGCCGGATCCGGCGAAAAAAGGCATCCGCTGGGTGCTGCTGGTGATTGTGCTGAGCCTGATCTGGTATCTGCTGGCCGACCGAATCACGCCGTATACCCAGCAGGCGCGGGTCGGCGCGTTCGTGATCCCGGTGGCGGCGGAAGTCGCGGGCCGGGTGATCAAGGTCAACGTGCGCAACAATCAGGACGTGCAGGCCGGCGACATTCTTTTCGAACTCGATCCGCAGCCGCTGCAGATCGCCGTCGACCGGGCCCGCGCCGATCTGGAAAACACCCGGCGCACGGTCGGCGCCAGCACCGCCGGCATCGCGTCGGCCCAGGCGTCGTTGCGGGCCGCGCAAGCCAATGAACTCAAAACGCGCCAGGACAATCGGCGGCTTGAAGGCTTGTATAAAGAAGACCCAGGCACGGTGTCCGTACGGCTGCTGGAAGTGTCCCGGGCCAATCACGAGGCTGCCGTCAGCCAAGTCGCCGCCGCCCGGGCCGAAGTGCTGCGGGCGCAGGAGCAGGAAGGCGGCAACACCGACACCAACGCCAAACTGCTCAGCGCCGCCGCCACGCTGGCCAAGGCCGAACTCGATCTGGCCAATACCCGCATTGGTGCGCGTTCGGCGGGCCTGATCACCGACCTGCGCACCGACGTCGGCCAGTTCGCCGCTGTCGGCAGTCCGGTGATGACGCTGATCACGATCCAGGACGTGTGGGTCAGCGCCGACCTCACCGAGAACAACCTCGGCCGGATCAAGCCCGGCACGCCGGTGTCGATCATCCTCGACGCCCTGCCCGGCGAAGTGCTCGACGGCCGGGTGCGCAGCGTCGGTTATGGCGTCAGCGTCGGCCAGACGCCGCCGCCCGGCACCCTGCCGACGATCCAGAACAGCCGCGACTGGCTGCGTCCGGCGCAGCGTTTTCCGGTGATCATCGAGTTCAGCGAGGAGGCGAAAAAGCGTCTGTTCGAGAGTCGTTCGATTCGCGCTGGCGGGCAGGCGGAAGTCATGGCGTTTCCCAGTGAGGGCAATCTGCTCAATCCACTCGGGCGGGTGTTTGTCTGGTTGATGAGTTGGCTGAGCTATGCCTACTGAGCGGCCTATTGAACGCAGCGTCCCGGCGCAACGGGCCTTGCGCCTGGCCTGCGGCACGGCGTTGTGCACCGCCGCGAGTTACGGCCTCGCCTTGCCGCTGTCGTTTTTGTCGCCGGTGCTCGCGGTGTTGCTGCTGGCCAGTATGCCTCGACCGTTGCCGGTGAAAATGGCGCTGGTGCTGACGTTGGTCGCCGCATTCACCACCAGTCTCGGCCTGTTGCTGGTGCCTTTGCTGCGCTATTACCCGGTGTGCGGCGTGCTGCTGATCGGTGTCGGGCTGTTTCTGGTTTTCACCTACGGACTGCGCGGCGGCAACGTGCTGATCATGACGTTTCTGGTGATCGGCATGACCATGATTTCCGCCGCCGGTTTCGCCTCATTCGAGCTGGCGATGGCGGTGATCGGCGCGCTGGTCAAAGGCCTGTTGCTGGCCGTCATCATGGTCGGACTGAGCCACGTCCTGTTCCCGGAACCGGCCAACAGCCCCGCGCCACCACCTGCTCCCGCCCTGCCCGCCGAAGACGTACCCCGCGTGGCGATGCGCGCAACATTGATCGTGCTGCCGACCTTCCTGCTGGTGCTGATCGACCCGGCCAGCTACCTGCCGATCATCCTCAAAGCCGTCAGCCTCGGCCAGCAAAGCACCACCACCCGCACCCACCACGCCGGGCGCGAATTGCTCGGCTCGACCTTATTGGGCGGGCTGCTGGCGGTGCTGTTCTGGTGCGCGTTGAGCCTGTTCGTGCACCTGTGGATGTTCTTTCTGTGGATGCTGCTGTTCGGGCTGTTTCTGGCGCGCAAACTCTATCGGCTGCACCCGACGCAACTGACGCCGGGGTTCTGGCTCAACACTCTGATCACCATGATCATCCTGCTTGGCCAATCCGTTGAAGACAGCGCAGCGGGCAAGGACGTCTACACCGCGTTCGCGGCGCGCATGGGCTTGTTCATTCTGGTGACGCTCTACAGCGGCGTGATGATGCACCTGCTCGTCGCGCACCGGGAAAGCCGTCAGGGCGTGACCTGATAACCCCGCCCTTGCAGGCAACCGGTGTAGGCGCTTGAACTGGCCGAAGCATCGGTCCGCCGCTGCTCGCGCCGATCCTGCCGCTGCCGCGCACCGCCGACTACCGCACCGGCGGCAGCCGTGTCTTTGGCGCGGTTCTGGCGGTAATCCTGCTTGCGGTCATCGTCCACGGCTTCGTAAAACTCGTCGTGTTGACGGCCGCGCACTTCGGCGGCGGTGGCGCCGGCAGCGGCTCCCACTGCGGCGCCCTTCAACCGACCGCCGGCCTGGGGTGTCGACGTGGTTGAAGTGGACGCGATGGAATGGCAGTCGTTGATGTCGATCTGGGTTTGCTGGGAAGTCTGGCCCTTGAGCGGGACGACGGATTCAGCGCTGGCCTGTGTGGCGCACAGGCACGCTGCGATGAACAGTGAATGGCGGAACATGATGACCTCCGACGCGGCGGGGTTTGCCTGGGGGGCGGGGTAATCTGGGAGTGTAGTTCACGGGGGTTCACAACTCCGGGCGAACGCATCAATGGTTCATACCCCGCTTGTTGGGTACCATCCCGGCACGCCAATCTCTTTGTGTCCCCCATCCCGATGAATCTACTCAGCCGAATCATGGCTTTCGTGAAACCCGCAAGACGAAAGCTTTTTGCCGGTTACAGCGAGCAAGCGCTCAAGACCCGATTCGCCTCACCGTTACCAAGCGCCAGCCTGCCGAAACTATCGACGGTGGTATCTGTAGCAGCGTCCGGGATCAATGCTTATTACAGCTCCCTTCTGATGGTCGCCGATGACTTTTGCAAGTTTCAGCGACTGGTGGAATCACTTTTCCAAAAGATCGACGAGCGCAGATTCAAAGACCTGACCGTTTTTGAATACGAAGATGTCACGAAGCAGGAGCTGTTGATTTACTTCCCCTCCACCACCGAGTTCAACGCGCTGACCATTCGTATCTTGACCAACAGCGTCGAGTTTCTGAGTAGCCTTGGAAATCAGACCTTTTGCGTGCCTCCGCCCTGGATTGCCTTCGACGATTACCCCGCCTCGTGGTGGGGCGGCAATATGCAGGGCACGCAGGGTTTCTATAACGACAACTACTTTCTTCCGTATTTCATCCGACTCGGTGACGCTGAGAAACAAGCGTACTTTGCAAGATTCCAAGCCCCTACCGAGTGGATTGAACAGTTAGCGCTGATGTATGCCGACGGATGTTGAACCCTGAAGGTGGCTATCGAAGTCCCGGTCAGACGCCCTCCCACACCCGCCGAACCTGTACCAACAACGCCGGTGCAAAGTGCAACACCACCATTCGCGCCAGATGGTGAGTCAGGATAAACACCACATTCAGCCCGCCCGCGAACGCCACAATCGCGATGGTTTCGATGGGCCCCGGCATGTAGGCCAGCCACAGTGACAACGCATCGCTGCCCAGCAACCGTGCCGCCGCCAATGCAAAAATCGCCGCGACCAGAATCATCAACCCCACCGATACCAGAGCCGTGCGACCATGACGTCCCAGCTCCGCGAGGCCGAGCCCTTGGAATCGCGAGCCGATCCGCACACCGAGAATCAGCGCCGCCAGATTCAGGCTCCAGTCCGGCATATGAAAGCCCTGCAGCCATCCTGATTTCACGAACACGGCGGTGATGATGATTGCCGTCAACATGAACGGCGCCGGCACGCCAACGGCGAGCAGCAAACGCCCGACCACCACGCTCAAACCGATCACTGCCAGCACGGTCAACGCCATGCCCGTCGACAGCGGATCGACCTCGGCCACCGCAACTGGTGCCGTTCCGGGAATCAGCAAACTCACCAGCACCGTTATCAGCAGCAGGCGCATCAAGTGCACGATGATCACCTTGCTCGACGCTTGATGCGATTCCAGCAAATCGAACACCGCCGCCAGCGCCCCCGGATACACCGCCAGCAAGGCATCCGTGCGATTCCACCCCGCACCGCGCGACAGCCACCACGCGGCCAGCGCCACTTGCACTGCCAGGCACAACAGCAACACGCCGAGGCTCGGCAACATCGTCGAGACGGTCGCACTGTCCCACGCTTCAAACATCAACCCGGTAGCGATGCCCAGCGTGACCTGAATGTAGCCCAGGCCATAAGGCGTTGCCGGCACGATGCCGAATCTGGTGACTACAAGCGCGGTGACAAGGATCGAGCCCAACAGCAAACCGTGGGGCACGCCTTCGAATTGCAACAGTGCGCCGAAGCCGGCAGCAATCGCCAAACACAGAATGGATTTCATGGTCGCCTTCCTGGCTATTCAAGGTGCTTTTCAGTTAGGTCAGGCGCGCAGCCGTCCAATCGCCCGCCGATATTTTTCGATCCGCTCCAGATCCTCCCAGCTCGGCGAGGCAATCCGCGACAGGTCGCTGTTTTCTTCCAGATCCGCCAGTTTCACCACCCGCCCGATCGGGTTCTGCGCCGCCCGCTCGACGAAGTCTTCGTAGGATTCGCCGGGCACTTTGGTCACCGATTCGATGGCGGACAAAACGGATTCGCTGAAGCCTTCCTTGCGCAAATCCTCCAGGCTGATGCCGCAGTCCTCGACCACATCGTGCAGCACCGCAACGATGCGCTCTTCCAGGCTGTTCATGCGCAACATGACTTTCAGCGGATGCAAAATGTACGGCGCGCCGCCCTTGTCCACCTGCCCCGCGTGGGCCGTGGCGGCAATGGCGATGGCGCGTTCCAGAGTTTGAGTCATGGGCGTTTCCTCGGGTCAGACGCCGTACCGGCCGCCAATATAGAAGTGGCGCTTGAACCAGCGCCCAATCGCCTGCAAACGCCCAGTTGGCTGCGCCGGCTCGGCATAGCGCTGGAGAATCAGCGAGACCAGATCAGCCTGACTCTCCCCCGAATGCGCGTCCATCAATTCGGCCACCCAGGCACAACCGGACTTCTTCAAATGCTCACGCCATTCGCCGGGCCAGCCATCCAGCTCATCCAGCGCCAACCACCGCGCACCACCCTGCTCGACATGCCCGCCGCCAATCGATTGCTCGAAGCAGAACGGCGTCGCCGGGCGGGACAGGTCGATGTTGAAGATGTAGATGTCATGGGTTTTGTGCTGCGGCGTGGGGGCGTTGTTGCGGCTGCCGATTTGAATCATGTGCACTGTTCCAATCCTTGGGTGCTAGGTGTGTCCGATTGTTTCTCACTCTGTACGCCCGGCGCAAATCAAAATCCTGATGGAACCTCCCGCGCCCGCCCCATCTCGAAACCATAAGCGCCCCGCTCACGATCAAACACGGGGCCATGGGAGAGTTCCGCGATGAACATCCGACTGTTGCTCCTGATCGCCACCTTCAGCTTCATCCCCACCTGCGTCATGGCCGAGGGCTGCGACGTCAAGACCCGCTCCTCCAGCCCCTCGGTGCCCGCCGTCGAGACGCACAGCTGCTACGAATACGGAGGCATGCCGATCAACGCCATCGACTGGTCGTGCAGCAACGAAAGCAAGGACATGCTCAACAGCAGCAAAACCAAGGTCGAACACTGCGCCGACCACTATCAGGCCTCGTGTATCGCCACTCTCACTCAGGAATCCCTGGCCAACCCGCACTCCACCAGCAAGGACAAAAACGCCAAGGCCCTGAACATTCCGGACAGCGCGCAAGTGACCACCTATTACTACGACGTGGAGCATCTGGCGCAGGCGCGGATTGATTGCGAGAACGGGGGTGGGCATTGGAAGGCGAAATAACAGCGTTCAAGCTCGCATGAAAAAGGGACACCGATGGGTGTCCCTTTTGGTTCTAGATGGCGGGTGGATTCAGCGTTTCATGGCCTCACACTGACTGCGCAGATCATGATCGCCAATTGACGAACAACTACTGCCCTTCTTCGCTTCACAAAACGCCCGCTGGTCATGATCACCAATGCTTGAACATGAACTGCCCTTCTCCGCTTCGCAGGCCGCGCGCAGGTCGTGATCGCCGATGGAGGAACAACTGCTGCCCTTTTTGGCTTCGCAATAAGCGCGCTGGTCATGATCGCCAATGCTTGAGCACGAGCTGCCTTTTTCCGCTTCGCAGGCCGAACGCA
Organism: Pseudomonas sp. B707; assembly: GCF_022496685.1. Taxonomy (NCBI): domain Bacteria; kingdom Pseudomonadati; phylum Pseudomonadota; class Gammaproteobacteria; order Pseudomonadales; family Pseudomonadaceae; genus Pseudomonas; species Pseudomonas sp. B707. The sequence goes on from NZ_WTVE01000009.1 coordinate 31,556, forward strand.
AATCGTGGTCGCCGATGGAAGAACAGCTGCTGCCTTCCTCCCTGGCCTGGCAGTAACTGCGTTTGTCGTGATCACTGATGCTGGAGCAACTGGCGGAAACATAACCGCTGAACAGCAACAACATCGCAAGAATCAGTTTCATCTCACACTTCCTTGGGCTTGCCGGGAAACAGCCTGGCACTGGGTGACGCAATCAAAACCAGATCAGCGCTTCATAGCCTCACACCGCGTACGTAAATCATGGTTGTCGATATTCCCGCAGCTGCTGCCACCCGTGGTGGCATTGCAGTAGGCACGCTGGTCGTGGTCATCGATGTTGCCGCAGGAACTGCCACCCTGCTCCGCGTTGCACCGTGCACGCAGGTCATGATCATCGATGTTGCCGCAGCTGCTGCCGCTCTTTTTGGCGTTGCAATAGGCACGCTGGTCATGGTCGTCAATATTGCCGCAGGAACTGCCCCCCATTTCCGCGTTACACGCCGCTCGTAGATCGTGATTATCGATGTTGCCGCAACTGCTGCCGCTCTCCCTTGCATTGCAATAGGCACGCTGATCGTGGTCATCAATGTTGCCGCAACTGGCAAAGCTGTAGCCGCTGAACATCAACAACATTGCGAGTAATAGTCTCATCACACACTTCCTTGGTTGACCAGGAACCAGCCTGGCACTGCTTGAGCCGATGAATGAGCGTCGCGACACGCCATCAAATTGACATCGGTTTTGGGGAAAGTTCCGGGGGTGGAATGTGTGATGAATTTTTTGATCTGAAAACGCCGTAGGAAATCACTTCGCGTCGTGAGGGAGCTGGTTCTTATGGGGCTGCGAAGTGGGCCGAAACATGGCAAGTCATTTTTCCCTGACACGCTGCAGCCATTGACTTACGCCGATTGCGCCGCCAACCGGGAGCAAAATCGCTGGCCACACGTGGTGATTTCACGTCCTACAGTCTGATTGCGACGGTGGGAATCGGTACCTAGAGTGGGTCTGTCGCTGAAGGAATTTGGCGATAGGGTTTCGCAGCCCTTAAGATTGACACCTGTTCCGTCTGGCACGGCCGACTCCCGGCTGCGCAAATTTTACGGCGGTTGTGCGTGGGAGACTTTCGGGTCTGCCGGGTCTTGGTGTTAATCCTCCGGTCTGCGAACCCGCGCATAGCTGCCACCCATTTTGTTTCGCAGCAGAACGGTGGCAATTCTTCTCAACAAAGGATTAACACCATGACGACACAGAAACTGATGCGCCACTGCGCGAACATGTCCCACCCCGCTACCGATCGACCCGTCCTGCTCATCGACGCTGACGCCCCACTGCGGGACCTCCATGCTTGTGCCAGTGAGCGCCTTAACGCCGTTCTCAAATACCTGGATCTGATGGCCTGCATCCGCCTCCCCGACCATGCAGAACACGACATCTACACTGTGACCACCATTGCCAGGATCATGGTGCAAGACGTGAGTGATATATTTCGAGTTATAGAGCAACGAGGATTCGATGTTCCTGGCTAGAAAACTTGAAGGTGACAGGTTCACATAATTAAATCTGTCATCTTTTCTTTGTCACCTTTTCTTTCGTTTTCCTTGGTTAGAGCACTGGAAGATGGCGGGCTTACACAAGAAAATCTGTCACCTTCTTAATTCCAAAAAAAAAGCAATTCTAGCTTAAATCTCTATAACTATTACTCCGCTACACCCTGTTGCCGCTTCCATTCTTTCCGGGTACAGAGCAGTTAAAACCAAGAGCTGAAAAAATGGTGTCATTTTATAACTCCAACTGACATTAAGGGAAGAATACTTCATCAACAGCAACTGCATACCCCTCGATGGAGTCATCGGACTCAGCCGAAGATCACGATATTTTTTATATATCACTGGAGCCAAGACAAACATTGCAACAAGTCTACAGACCAGCAAAAAACCTCTAACAAACTTCCCCCCGCTTCGACTACGCCACGAAACAACAAAAGAGTACGTTCCCTTGACTGCCTCTACTCCTATTGGCGGAATAGCATCTTGGGCCAAAAGCCAAGATTCCATGACCAACACGAATCCAGAGTGTTCTTTTATAAGTTTATTAATGGAATTTCGCGCATAAACGTATGCCATTGACACCGGCTCAATCTTGCCATTTAGATGCAGGTGATATTCTCGAGGGGTACTGATGGTCAGCGATGTGAATTTACCAAGCGGAATGTGGAAACGCTGAGCTTTTGTCGCAAAATAAAGCAAAAATCCAAGCATCATTCCAGTGAGGCACATTTTCCACCCATAGAGAAAGTACACTGTTGTACATTCTTCAAAGGGGCCAAATCTCAATGATAAAAGGTAATCCAGTGCCAATATCATCCAACCACAGATAGCCATTCCAACAGATACGCAAACAGCGAACCAAATGCATCGACGAGCGGCCAAATTCACCAGAGACACAAAAAACCCATTACTTACAAGACGATTTAGATCACGTCCCAGCGCCTTCAGAACTACTATAGCGCCTAAATAAATTACGTAAGCCACTGTCGTCAAACCACCTACAACTAGAAAGACGGATTTAACTTCCGTCAATGTTGAGTACTGCTCACAAGAAAACATCTACTGCACCACCGCAATCGATAGAAAATAATAAAAAACTATAGTGTCGCACGGGCCAGGCAGGCGGAGAAGTATTCATTCTGGAAACCGGCAACACGTTGTTTCAGCTCTTCGGCATCCTGCCACATAAATAAATCTGTCACCTTTTCATGGAACATGACATCAACACAGTCACCATCATCGCCAGAACTATAATTCAGGACGTGAGTGACGCGTTTCGAGTTATAGAGCAACGGAAACTTGGTGTTTTTGGCTAGGAAAATTGAAGGTGACGGACTTGCACAAATAAATCTGCCACTTTTAAGCTACTTTTTATTTTACATTTTTGAGAAATCCAAGTGCAGTTATAACACCGGACATCATCGCCAAAATTGTACTACCATAGATCACAAAAATGATGATCACGACTTCAGCAACCAAAAGCCGATGATTACCAGCAGTATATTTAAAGGACGCCCATGCCAACTTACCACCCTTGAGCCCACCCTCTTTCAGCATGCTCTTATGCTCTTCAATGTCAGAGCGACTGGCCAATGCCTTGTCATATAAAAGAGATCCATTGGCAGCGAATGCAAGAATCCACATAATTGCGAACAGCACTAGCACAAAGACCCCAATGCCATACCACGCACAAGACTCAGGAGGTTGCCTCATCATTTTTTCGCCAATAATCATGATGGCGGCGAATAGAAGAATCTGCGGAGTTAAATTCCTCAAAAACTCTAGATATGTAGCACGACCTTCCTTTTTAAAAAACCACATCTGCAACATCCTTATCTGTTGAGACCAAAAAGCTTGGCTCGCTACGATCTATACAATCGAATTACCGAGCGTAATGAATCATCGAAAAAACAAATTTTTTAAATATTTTGCGACTAATTTTGTTCAATCATCAAGAAACTTACGACCAACTTTATAAGCCCCCCAGCCAACCAACCCTAACACCGCAGCTCCGGCAACAGCGCATCCGACAATAGGCAAGACGGCAGCGCCAGCAGCACTTCCCGCAATCGCCGTTACCCCACCAACCATCCCAGTTCCACCCACCGCCAAGCTACCACCACCCGCTGCAGCCAACGTTGCAGTAGTTGCTGCAGCCGATCCAGCAGGCGCAAGAGCAGCCGCTGCGGCCGTTTCAGCTGCGGCTACTCCGATAGCGGTTACACCGTAGGCTGCACCGAGGCCTGCTCCTGTTGCAGCGCTAACGCCTGCGGCAACGGCTCCACCTAAATTCTCGTCTTTTTTTTCTGCCATGAGCCACCTCCATTTTTTGGATCCATATGATGGCACATAAACATCACTTTAAGCATTCAAAAAACGAGAGAGGGAACAGAATTTCAGTCGTAAAAAAACCGCATCTCTGCGGTTTTCAGTTTGCGGTTCATGCGAGGAAAACGGCGTTTTTCTCAAAAATTCGCCGGCGTATTCGCACTAATAATCTCAGCCTCATCCGCCCCGATATTCCGGAACTTGTGCGGCAACGTCGTCGGGAAGTAATACCCATCCCCCGCACTCAACACGCTCACCTGCCCATCCACCGTCAACTCCACGGTGCCACGCGTCACCAACCCGCACTCCTCACCTTCCGCGTGAACAATCGGCTCTTCCCCGGAACTCGCGCCCGGTGCGTATTGCTCGCGCAGCAAGCGCATCTGGCGGCTGGGGACCGAGGCGCCGATCAGCAGCAGGCGCAGGCCGTGACGGCCGAGGTCGGGTTGTTCGTTGGCGCGGAAGACGTATTGGTGTTCGCGAGGGGGCTGGTCGAAGGTGAAGAAGTCGGCCAGGGACATCGGGATGCCTTCGAGCAGCTTTTTCAGTGAGCTGACGGAAGGACTGACACGATTCTGTTCGATCAGGGAGATGGTGGCATTGGTCACGCCGCTACGCCGGGCCAGCTCGCGCTGGGAGAGTTTGTAGCTTTCGCGTACTAGTTTGAGTCGAGAACCCGTATCCATGACAGCCTTATGTGAGAACGACTTAAGGGTAATGGGGGTGGGTGGCGGGTGCCGCGCAGGTCGCGCGGATCACGTTGCTCCCGTGTCCCGGAACCGTGAAAGGCGGCTATTAAATCACGTTTGCTGGTGTTGCTCAGCAGGTTCGATGGACGGCACATGAAAAAGCCGGCGACGCCCTTTTTGGGGGCGCCGCCGGCGAGGTTAATCAGATGCCGAAACGGTCGCGCAGCGAGTAATACACGGCGCCGAGGGCGGTCAGCGGCGCGGAGAAGGTGCGGCCGCCGAGCATCGGCATGTGTGGCAGGGAGGCGAAGGCGTCGAAGCGTTCGGCGTCGCCGCGGATCATTTCGGAGATCAGTTTGCCGGCCAGGTGCGAGCACGTGACGCCGTGGCCGCTGTAGCCCTGCATGTAGTAGGCGTTTTTCTCGATGCGGCCGAATTGCGGCATGCGCGACATGGTCAGCAGGAAGTTGCCGGTCCAGCGGTAGTCGATTTTCACGTCCTTGAGCTGCGGGAAGGTCTTGAGGATCTTCGGGCGGATCAGGGTTTCGATGTCGTCCGGTTCACGGGCGCCGTAGACCACGCCGCCGCCGTAGAGCAGACGGTTGTCGGCGGTCAGACGGTAGTAGTCGAGCAGGTAGTTGCAATCTTCGACGCAGTAGTTGTTGGTGATCAGGCTGCGCGCCTGTTTCTCGGTCAACGGTTCGGTGACGCAGATCTGCGAGCCGCACGGCATGCTCTTGGCGGTCACACGGTTGTCGAGGCCTTGCGGCAGGTAGGCGTTGCCGGCGATCAGCAGGTACTTGGCGCGGACCTGGCCTTTGGTGGTGCGCACGACGTTGGGCTCGCCGTATTTGATTTCGACGGCAGCGGACTGCTCGTAGATCTTGCCGCCCAGACGCACGATGGCCGCGGCTTCGCCGAGGGCCAGGTTCAGCGGGTGGATGTGACCGCCCTGCATATCCAGCAGACCGCCGACGTAGGCGTCGGAGCCGACTTCGCGGCGGATGTCCGCAGCGTCGAGCATCTTCAGGTTTTTATTGCCGTAACGTTCCCAGCTACGTTTTTGTTCGGCCAGGCCGTTCAGTTGTTTCTTGTTCATCGCTGCGAAAATGCCGCCCGGGCGGTAGTCGCACTTGATGTCGTATTCCTTGATGCGCGAACGGATGATGTCGGCGCCTTCGAAGATCATGCTGCCGAGGATTTCGGCGGTCTTGTCGCCGTAGCGCTCTTCGATCACGTCGACGTCACGGCTGTAGGAGTTGACCAGTTGGCCGCCGTTGCGACCGCTGGCGCCATAGCCGACTTTCGCCGCTTCCAGCACCGTCACCTTGTAGCCGGCTTCGCTCAGGAACAGTGCCGAGGACAGGCCGGTGTAGCCGGCGCCGATGATGCAGACATCGCACTCCACCGACTCTTCGAGGATCGGGAAATCGATCACTTCGTTGCGGGTGGCGGCGTAGTAGCTGTTCACGTGTTGTTGTTTCATTTTTTTATTCTCCGAGGGTCGCCGGTTGCAGGCGACCACCGCTGTAAAAGAGTCAGAGCTTGATCCAGGTCGCTTTCAGCTCGGTGTACTTGTCGAACGCGTGCAGCGATTTGTCGCGACCGTTGCCCGACTGTTTGAAGCCACCGAACGGCGCGGTCATGTCGCCGCCGTCATACTGGTTGACCCACACGCTGCCGGCGCGCAAACCACGGGCGAAGGTGTGGGCCTTGCTCAGGTTGCTGGTCCAGACCCCGGCGGCCAGGCCGAAGATGCTGTCGTTGGCGATGTGCAGCGCTTCTTCAACGGTGTCGAAGGTGATCAGCGACAGCACCGGGCCGAAGATTTCTTCCTTGGCGATGGTCATGGCGTTGGTCACGCCGTCGAAAATCGTCGGCTCGATGTAGGTGCCGCCGGTTTCTTCGAGGGTGCGCTGACCGCCGGCGATCAGCTCGGCACCTTGCTCCCGGCCGATGCTGATGTAGCGCAGCACGTTGTCCAATTGACGCTGATCGACCACGGCGCCGACGGTAGTGGCCGGGTCGAGGGCGTGCCCGGGTTTCCACGCTTGCAGCGCTTCCACCAGCAGCGGGATGAATTGCTCGCGGATCGAACGCTCCACCAGCAGGCGCGAGCCGGCGGTGCAGACTTCGCCCTGGTTGAACGCAATGGCGCCGGCCGCCGCTTGTGCTGCCGCGCGCAAGTCCGGTGCGTCGGCAAACACCACGTTCGGGCTCTTGCCCCCCGCTTCGAGCCAGATGCGTTTCATGTTGCTTTGGCCGGCATAAATCATCAGTTGCTTGGCAATCGCGGTGGAGCCGGTGAAGGCCAGCACGTCAACGTCCATGTGCAGCGCCAGCGCCTTGCCGACGGTGTGACCGAAGCCTGGCAAGACGTTGAACACGCCTTTCGGAATGCCGGCATCCAGCGCCAGTTGCGCGATACGGATCGCGGTCAGCGGGGATTTTTCCGAAGGTTTGAGGATGAACGAGTTACCCGCCGCCAATGCCGGGGCAAATTTCCAGCTGGCCATGATCAGCGGGAAGTTCCACGGCACGATCGCAGCAACTACGCCGGACGGCTCGCGAGTGACCAGACCGAGTTGATCGTGCGGGGTAGCGGCGACTTCGTCGTAGATCTTGTCGATCGCCTCGGCGCTCCAGCGGATCGCGTTGGCGGTCGCCGGGATGTCGATGCTCATCGAGTCGCTGATCGATTTGCCCATGTCGAGGGTTTCGAGCAGCGCCAGTTCTTCCTGGTGTTGCAGGATCAGATCGGCGAAGCGAATCAGGATGCGCTTGCGCTCGGTCGGGGGCTTGTTGGCCCACACGCCGGAGTTGAAGGATTGGCGCGCGGCCTCGACGGCGAGGTTGGCGTCGGCTTCATCGGTGCTGGCGACGGAGGCCAGGAAACGGCCGTCGACGGGGCTCAGGCATTCGAAGGTCTCGCCGCTGATGGCCGGGCGGTATTCGCCGTTGATGAAGGCACGGGATTCGAGGGTCAGGGACTGGAAGCGTTGTTCCCAGTCGTTGCGGGTCGTTGTCATGGTGGTGGCTCGACGCGGGGGAATTTGGGGGTGTCTGGTGTGTGTGTTCGACTTGAGATGGCTGCCCTCACCCTAGCCCTCTCCCGGGGGGAGAGGGGACCGACCGGGGGATGCTGGAGAGCTCCGCCGACCTGAAAAATCTCTACCGAATCCATAATCGACTGGATCGGTCAGGTCGCTGAATATCTCAAGACAACTCGGTCAGTCCCCTCTCCCTCCGGGAGAGGGTTAGGGTGAGGGGCTTTTGAGGACCTCACACCGTATGCAGATACCAGTTGTACTCAAGGTCAGAGATCGAGTTCTCGAACTCGGCCAGCTCGCTTTCCTTGCACGCGACAAATACGTCGATGTACATCGGATCGATGTAGCGGGCCATGACTTCGCTGTCGTCCAGCTCACGCAGGGCGTCGCGCAGGTTGTTCGGCAGGCTCTGTTCGTTCTGCTCGTAGCTGTTGCCTTCGACCGGGGCGCCCGGTTCGATTTCGTTGGTCAGGCCGTGGTGGATACCGGCCAGCACGGAAGCCATCAGCAGGTACGGGTTGGCGTCGGCACCGGCTACGCGATGCTCGATGCGCACGGCATCCGGCGAACCGGTCGGCACACGGACGGCCACGGTGCGGTTGTCGATGCCCCAGCTCGGCGAGTTCGGCACGTAGAACTGTGCGCCGAAGCGGCGGTACGAGTTGACGTTCGGGCACAGGAAAGCCATTTGCGCAGGCAGGGTCTCCAGCACACCGCCGATCGCGTGGCGTAGCGCGGCGTTCTGCTCGGGATCCTCGCTGGCGAAGATGTTGTTGCCTTCTTTGTCCAGGATCGAAATGTGCACGTGCAGACCGTTGCCCGCCTGGCCCGGATATGGCTTGGCCATGAAGGTGGTGTCCATCTCGTGGTCGTAGGCGATGTTCTTCACCAGACGCTTGAGCAGGACGGCGTAGTCGCACGCCTTGATCGGGTCGGAGACGTGGTGCAGGTTGACTTCGAACTGCGCAGGGGCGCTTTCCTTGACGATGGCGTCGGCAGGAATGCCCTGCTCTTTCGCGCCTTCGAGGATGTCTTGCAGGCAGTCGACGTACTCGTCGAGGTCGTCGATCAGATAAACCTGAGTCGACACCGGACGCTTGCCGGAGACTGGCGAGCGCGGCGATTGCGGACGGCCGTTCACGTTGTCCTGGTCGATCAGGTAGAACTCGAGTTCGAACGCGGCGCAGATGGTCAGGCCCAGTGCGTCGAACTTGCGCACCACGTTGGCCAGTACTTCACGCGGGTCGGCGAAGAACGGCTCGCCTTCCAGCTCGTGCATGGTCATCAGCAGTTGCGCCGTCGGACGCTTCTGCCAAGGCTCGATGCTCAGGGTGCCGGGGATCGGGTAGCAGATACGGTCGGCGTCGCCGATGTCCAGGCCCAGACCGGTGCTTTCCACCGTGGAGCCGTTGATGTCGAGGGCAAAGAGCGAGGCCGGCAGGTTGATGCCTTTCTCGTAAACCTTGTGAAGACTGGTGCGCTCGATGCGCTTGCCGCGCACCACACCGTTCATGTCTGCAATCAGAAGGTCGACGTACAAAACCTCAGGATGTTTCTTAAGGAATGCGTTTGCTTCGTTGAGTTGAACGGCACGCAGAGGGACCGACATGATGCACCTATTTAGCTGTTAATTATTATGTTCACTGCTGTTTCGCCGAGCCAGTCAACCCGAACGGCAAAGTGAAGTCAATAGCGAACACAGGGCCGCTCAGCGTTTATTTTTTGGGCTTTTTTTAACACTCTCGTGCCAAAGCAGGCGCCAGAGCCCCGGTCTTGATGAAGATTTGATGAACGGCGTTTAGAATTTTTTACATGGGAGTTGTTAATTAAAATCAACGAGGCTAAGCTCCGGAAAAGCTCGTTCAAGTGTCAAACTTCGAGGTGAATAAAAATGGCATTCAAGCCATTGATCGGCGTTACTGCGTGCGTCAAACAGATTGGCCTGCACCCCTATCACATCAGCGGCGACAAGTACGTTCGCGCTGTCAGCGTTGCGGCGCTGGGGTTGCCCGTCGTCATTCCTTCCCTTGGCAAACTGACTGAAATCGAAGACCTGCTGGGTCAGCTCGACGGTCTGTTGCTGACCGGCTCCCCATCCAACGTGGAACCCTTCCACTATCAGGGCCCGGACAGCGCTCCCGGCACGGATCATGATCCGGCGCGGGATGCCACTACCCTTCCTTTATTGCGTGCAGCCATCGCGGCGGGCGTTCCGGTACTCGGCATCTGCCGGGGTTTCCAGGAAATGAACGTGGCGTTCGGCGGCAGCCTGCACCAGAAGGTGCATGAGCTGCCGGGCATGCTCGATCACCGCGAAGCCGACAGCCCGGATGTCGCCGTGCAATACGCCCCGGCCCATGCCGTGACGGTGCTGCCCGGTGGCGTGTTCGAAGCGCTGGAGCTGCCAGGTGAATTCCAGGTCAACTCGATTCACAGTCAGGGCATCGACCGCCTCGCTCCCGGCCTGCGCGCCGAAGCCGTGGCACCGGATGGCCTGATCGAGGCGGTCTCGGTAGAACACAGCCCGACCTTCGCCCTCGGCGTGCAATGGCACCCGGAATGGCAGGTGCTGGACAACCCGAACTACCTGCGGATTTTCCAGGCATTCGGCGAGGCTTGCCGCCAGCGTGCGGCGCGACGCAACCAGCGCTGACGCCACCCAACGATTGCAAAACCATTTACTGCCCCCGCGGGGTCGGCGGCTGCGCGTTTGCGCATCCGTCATCCGCGATCAGCAACACACCGCGAAAACAAAAAGCACCACCCGGCAGCCAGGACGGCGGCGCCGAACAACCCGCACGGTGCGGGTCTGCAATCCACTCTTAAGCCAGGCCGCGTTGGCCCGGCGACTGAAACCTGTTGGGAGTTTCACATGGCAAACGCCTCCAGCACTTACAGGAAGGCTCTTGAAGGTCATCAGCAACCGAAAAAGGTTCTGGTGAAGGTCGATCGAGTTACCAAGAAGTTCGACGAAACCACTGCGGTGGACGATGTGTCCCTGGAGATCCATCAGGGCGAAATCTTCGCCCTGCTCGGCGGCTCCGGCTCGGGCAAATCGACCTTGCTGCGCATGCTCGCCGGTTTCGAACGGCCGACTGAAGGACGCATTCTGCTCGACGGTGTCGACATCACCGACATGCCGCCGTACGAGCGGCCGATCAACATGATGTTCCAGTCCTACGCCCTGTTCCCGCACATGACCGTGGCGCAGAACATCGCCTTCGGCCTCAAGCAGGACCGTTTGCCGGCCAGCGAAATCGATGCCCGCGTCGAAGAAATGCTGCGCCTCGTCCACATGACCCAATACGCCAAGCGCCGCCCGCATCAACTGTCCGGCGGCCAGCGTCAGCGCGTGGCCCTCGCCCGCTCCCTGGCCAAGCGTCCGAAGCTGTTGCTGCTCGACGAACCGATGGGCGCACTGGATAAAAAACTGCGTTCGCAGATGCAGCTAGAACTGGTTGAGATCATCGAGCGCGTCGGCGTGACCTGCGTGATGGTGACCCACGACCAGGAAGAGGCCATGACCATGGCTGAGCGCATCGCGATCATGCACCTGGGCTGGATCGCCCAGATCGGCAGCCCGGTCGACATCTATGAAGCGCCGGTCAGCCGCATGGTCTGCGAATTCATCGGCAACGTGAACGCCTTCGACGGCACCGTGGTCGAGGACCTTGAAGGTCACGCGATCATTCACAGCCCGGACTTGCAGCAAAAGATCTACGTCGGTCATGGCGTCAGCACTTCGGTGCAGGACAAGTCGATCACCTACGCGATCCGCCCGGAAAAAATGCTCGTCAGCACGATCAAGCCGGAGACCCGCTACAACTGGTCCGAAGGCAAGGTGCATGACATCGCCTACCTCGGCGGCCACTCGGTGTTTTACGTCGAGCTGCCGAGCGGCAAGATCGTCCAGTCGTTCATGGCCAACGCCGAACGTCGTGGCGCGCGTCCGACCTGGGACGACAAGGTCTACGTCTGGTGGGAAGACGACAGCGGCGTGGTACTGCGCTCATGAGAACCTTCAATCAGCAATTCCTGCGCCTGGTGCCCAGCGGGCGAAAGTTCGTCATCGGCATCCCGTTCATCTGGCTGTTCCTGTTCTTCATGCTGCCGTTCTTTCTGGTGATGAAGATCAGCTTCTCGGAAGCCGCGCTGTCGATCCCGCCGTACTCGGAGATCTACACCTACGCCGAACAGAAATTCCAGCTGTTCCTGAACATCGGCAACTACACCCTGCTCGGCGAAGACGAGCTGTACCTGTCGGCTTACCTCGGTTCGCTGAAGGTGGCGCTGCTCAGTACGCTGATGTGTCTGGTGATCGGTTTCCCGATGGCCTACGCGATCACCAAGACCGGCAAGGAAACGCAAAACGTCCTGCTGCTGTTGATCATGATGCCGACCTGGACTGCGATCCTGATCCGCGTCTATGCATGGATGGGCATCCTCAGCAACAACGGTTTGCTCAACGCATTTTTGATGTGGACCGGGCTCACCGATCACCCGATCGAGATCCTCAACACCAACACGGCCGTGTATATCGGCGTGGTTTACGCCTACCTGCCTTTCATGGTGCTGCCGCTCTACGCCAACCTGGTGAAGCACGACGGCAGCCTGCTGGAAGCCGCGCAGGATCTGGGTTCGAGCAACTTCAACAACTTCTGGAAAATCACTGTGCCGCTGGCCAAGAACGGCATCATCGCCGGCTGCATGCTGGTGTTCATTCCGGTGGTGGGCGAGTTCGTGATTCCGGAACTGCTGGGCGGCCCGGAGACCCTGATGATCGGTCGCGTGCTATGGCAAGAGTTCTTCAATAACCGCGACTGGCCGGTGGCGTCCGCGCTGGCGGTGGTGATGCTGTTGATCCTGATTGTGCCGATTCTGCTGTTCAACCGCAGCCAGGCCAAAGAGATGGAGGCACGGGGATGAAACGCTTCGGTTTTGCAAAGTTCATGTTGATCTTCGGCCTGACGTTCATTTATCTGCCGATGCTGATTCTGGTGATCTACTCGTTCAACGCCTCGAAACTGGTGACGGTCTGGGGCGGCTGGTCGGTGAAGTGGTACGTCGGCCTGCTCGACAACACCCAACTGATGGGCTCGGTGGTGCGCTCGCTGGAAATCGCTTGCTACACCGCGATTGCCGCCGTAGCGCTGGGCACCCTCGCCGCCTTCGTGCTGACTCGTATCACCCGCTTCAAGGGTCGCACGCTGTTCGGTGGTCTGGTCACCGCGCCGCTGGTGATGCCTGAGGTGATTACCGGTCTGTCGCTGTTGCTGCTGTTCGTGGCGATGGCGCAACTGATCGGCTGGCCGCAGGAGCGTGGCATCGTCACCATCTGGATCGCCCACACCACGTTTTGTGCCGCTTATGTGGCGGTGGTAGTCTCCGCCCGCTTGCGCGAGCTGGACCTGTCGATCGAAGAAGCGGCGATGGATCTGGGCGCGAAACCGTTCAAGGTGTTTTTCCTGATCACCATCCCGATGATCGCGCCGTCGCTGGCGGCGGGCGGCATGATGTCGTTCGCGCTGTCGCTGGACGATCTGGTGCTGGCGAGCTTCGTGTCGGGCCCGGGTTCGACGACCCTGCCGATGGAAGTGTTCTCGGCCGTGCGTCTGGGTGTGAAGCCCGAGATCAACGCCGTGGCCAGCCTGATTCTGCTGGCGGTGTCGCTGGTGACCTTCCTGGTCTGGTACTTCGGCCGCAAGGCAGAAGCCAACCGCAAGCGTGCGATTCAGGAAGCGATGGATCAGACCGCCAACGAATCGTGGCAGCAACCGCAACCTCAACGAGTGGCAGCGACGGCCTAGGGCCGTCGCGTTTTACGGCTTTGCGCTTTGGCTTAAAAGCTTTTGAATAAAAAGAATGGAGTTTCACCGATGAAAATGTTTGGCAGGACTCTGCTGACACTGTCCTTATTGGGCGCAATCGCCACGGGCGCCCAGGCCAACGACAAGGTGCTGCGCGTTTACAACTGGTCGGATTACATCGCTCCGGACACCGTCAAGAAGTTCGAGGACGAGACCGGCATCCGCGTGACCTACGATGTGTTCGACAGCAATGAAACCCTCGAGGCACGTCTGCTCGCGGGTAAATCCGGCTACGACATCGTGGTGCCGTCCAACAGTTTCCTGGCCAAGCAGATCAAGGCCGGGGTCTATCAGACTCTGGACAAATCGAAGCTGCCAAACTGGAAAAACCTCAACCCGGTGCTGCTGAAAAACGCCTCCGCCAGTGATCCGGAAAACGCCCACGCGTTCCCGTACATGTGGGGCTCGATCGGCATCGGCTTCAACCCGGACAAGGTCAAGGAAGTGCTCGGCAAGAATGCGCCGACCAACTCCTGGGACCTGCTGTTCAAACCGGAAAACGCCGAGAAGCTGAAGGCCTGTGGCATCAGCTTCCTCGATTCGCCGACCGAAATGCTCCCGGCCGCCCTGCACTACCTGGGCTATCCGGTGAACGACAAGGACGTGAAGCACATCGCCGAAGCCGAAGCGCTGTTCATGAAGATCCGGCCGTCGGTGGCGTATTTCCATTCGTCCAAGTACATCTCCGATCTGGCCAACGGCAACATCTGCGTGGCGGTCGGTTACTCGGGTGACGTGCTGCAGGCCAAGGCCCGCGCGGTGGAATCGGGCAACAAGGTCGAAATCGACTACAGCATTCCCAAGGAAGGCGCCGGCAGTTTCTATGACATGGTCGCGATCCCGCGCGATGCCGCCAACGTCGAGAACGCCTACCTGTTCATGAACTTCCTGATGCGCCCGGACATCATCGCCGAGGTCACCAACAGCATCGGCTACAGCAACGCCAACGAAGCCGCGACGCCGCTGGTGGATGAAGCGATCCGCAACGATCCGGGCTCGTACCCGCCGCAAGCGGTGATGGCCACGCTGTATGCGGTGCCGGATCAGCCGATTGCCACACAGCGGATCATGACCCGGGGCTGGACACGCGTGAAACTCGGCAAATAAACCTGGAGTACTCGCGGTGATCGTTCCCACGCTCCGCGTGGGAATGCCTCAATGGACGCTCTGCGTCCGCTTTGGGACGCGGAGCGTCCCGGGCTGCATTCCCACGCAGAGCGTGGGAACGATCAGGCAGTCAGCGATCAGAATCACAAGTTTCCGTTCATGCAGCGCCTTACCACCGCTGCCCCCTGCTCTGAACGGCCTCACCTGGCTTCCTCGGTTCAGGTGAATTCAGGCGCCCTCGGGCGCCTTTTTTTGTGGGCTCAGATCAGTGACCAGTCGGCCAGCGAGCGATAACGGCCCTTGTGGGATTCGAACAGCGCAAAGCGCTCAGCCCGCAGGAAGAACTCCGGCGGCGTGGCAGATTCCGGTTCCGGCGCCCGATAGTCCCGGGCCAGTGTCAGGTGCGGACGATACTCGCGCGTCGCCTCTTCAAATCCGAACGGCAACATCGCCTGCTCCAGCGCATACACCAGCCGCAACAATCCCTGCGGCGCCTGCTCGGGCGCCAGCGACAATACCCCGGCACGGCGCCAGACCTGCAACCGATCCAGTGAAATCCTCAGCGCCTCGCCCGGCGTGCGCACTTTTGCCGCCGCCTCGCAGACTTCGCCAATCTGCGCCAACGGCACCGCACCGAGAAACAGCAGCGTCAGATGAAAGTTGTCCGCCGGCACCGGTTTGCCGGTACGCAAACCCAGTTCGCCGCGCCACTGGGCAATCGCCTTGCGCTGCGCCGGCGGGCAGTCCAGGGCGAAGAACAGCCGCTTGAACGGTTGATCCCCGCGCGTTTCGTCCGTCATGGCCACGCTCCTTCGTTCGTCGAGATCCCTGGATTCTACACGCCCGTTTCTGGCGACTCTCGGCGTGGGGTTTATAGTTCAACGATTGCCATCAACCGGAGGACATCATGCGCGAGATCCTCAGCAAAGAACCCTGGTGGGCCCGACCGCCGAATCCCGGACAGGATGAGAGCGAACTGGAATGGGGCTGGCTGGTGCATTACAGCGAAGGTGAGCCGCGTTTCGAATTTGTGCGCGAGCGGCCGACGGACGAGCAGATTCGCAACCGCAAAGGCTGCCGGATCACCCCGTCGGCGGAGTGACCCGGCAACGCGGCATCAAGGCTCGAGAATGTCCTTGAAGCCACCGAAGATCATCCGCTGCCCATCGAACGGCATCGGATTGACGTCCGGCTGCATGCGCGGGTCTTCCATCATTTTCGCCATGCCGGCGTCGCGGGTGGCCTTGTCCGGCCAGACCAGCCAGCCCGCCGATACGGTTTCGCCTTCCTTGAGTTTCACCGCCATCGGGAATGAGGTGACCTTGCCGTCCGGCACGTCATCGCCCCAGCCCTGAATCACCTCCAGCGCGCCGTATTCCTTGAACAGCTTGGCGGCGATTTCGCAGTGCTTCTTGTACTGTTCGCGATTGGCATTCGGCACGGGCGCCACGAACACATCGATGTAAGCCATGATCATTCTCCTTGCAGGGTGGGTTCGATCTGCTGAGTAGTCGACTCGGGCGGCCGCCATTCGACACGGTTGACGCCCAACCCGACCGACGGCTCGTCCCGCCCGCCCAGATTTCCCTCGACCTGCGCCGCCATGTGCAGCGTGCCGGCCATCACGCCGGTGGTCGGGTTCTGCACCAGTTTCAGCCAGGCCTTGTCGAAGGTGTTGCCCAGGCTGCTGCGGATCAGCGCTTCGCTGTCCGGGCGGTCGTTGGCCTGAATGATTGCGCGGATGCCTGCCACCCCGACCGAAATCAGCGCCCCGGCCAGTTTGCCTGCCGCTGCCGCCACCGCGCTCGCGGCGCCGCGCGGGGCCATTTCCGCCTCCATGCGCTGGCTGGCACGCTTGGCCACCGGGGCCATGGCCGACTCCGTCGAGGTCACGCCTTTGGAACCGCCGTCGGTGTGAATCTTGTCGATCAGCGCGGCGTAGGCCGGCAGCGTGTTCAACGGCTCAGTGCTGACAACCTGATACAGCGAAGCATCCCTCGCCGACGGCGGGCCAAGGGCGATGGCGGGGATTTTCTGCAAGCGCCCGTTGAGCTGGGCGATGGGCACGCCGTGGCGCTGGGCGATGACCGGCATCTGCTGCGCCATCAGTTGCGCGTAAAACGCGGTGGACTGGCCGAGGATCGCGTCCGGGTCGATCTCCACCGCCACCGGCGCCAGTACCCGTTCCTGATATTGCTCCAGCAGATAGGCCGCCAGACGTTTGGCCGAGGCGCCCTGCTCGCCGCTGGCACTGATGGTGTACCAGCTGACCTTCATCGACAGCCATTCCTGGGTCCAGTAACTGCTGAACCACGGGATGAAATTTTCTTCAGTTTGCTCATAGACCCGAATGCGCCAATGTTCCATCGAGCCACGGGCGAACAGCTTGACCTGCTCGATGGCCTGCTTCGAGGCACTGACGATTTCGCGGTCGATCTGCTGCCAAGTCGCCGGCGAGACCACCACCGCCGGCGCGCTTACCGGGGCCCGCGCCGTGGTTGCGCAGCCGGCCAGCAACACCAGTGCGGCGACGAGCAGCGCACGCAGGTTCACGGTGGCGGTCCTTATCTGTTCTTCGGGCAGGAGACCTGAAGAATGCGGGGAAGATGAAATGAGTATAGGTGCGTGCAGTGCGCCGTTTATCCGCTGGTCAGGGCCGCGCCGGTCCAACCATCAATGCCGTCGATATTCACCATCGCGACGATTGCCTTCCGCATGTTGCTCGCCAAAGGCACGATTAGCCCATCCGAAACACACAGCACGAGGAGTTCACATCATGATCAATACCGTCACCCTCGCCGTGAGTTTCCCGGTCTTCGGCAGCAACTACTACGATCAGCACGCCGTGTCGCGCAAGACACAGGCGCTGGTGTTCGACGAAGCCTTCGAAGACCTGTTGATGCCCGCCGCGAGCAATCATTTCAGCAATGAAGTGGTGGGCCTCAACGATCAGTTCCGATTTCTGAGCGACATTCTCGCCACCCATTTGCTGGACATCGAGGCCTCCGTGCCTGCGCGATCCAGCGTCCGGGCGAGCGCTCATTTTTAATGCCAGAGGGCGCTCCCACAGGGGAACGCCCTCTTCGTTTCAGTCAGTCATCATCCCGGTCGCGGTGATAACGACGCCCGTCGCGGCGGTCGTCATCGCGGTCGTCCCAGCGCCGGTCATGATCGTAATAACGGCCATGATCGCGGTCGTAATGCCGGCCATGGCGATGGTCATCATCGAAATCCGCCACACAGCCGCCCAGCAGTACAGCGGCGGAAACGGTCAGCAGCAGGCTTGTTGCACGCATCATTCAGAATTTCCCTAAAACCAAGGTCTTGACGACGGAAACGGCAGCGCTGCCCACACCGAAGAGGCGCGGTGTGCGCTGCCGCAGATACGACCGGGGAAAACGACGATGATTCACCGACCGCCGATGACCGTTGATCGCCTCGCCCGCCTCGCCCGAGCGGCGGCCAAATGCCACCTATACTGCTTGCAACGCGCAAAGGATCTGCCCCTCAAGAACAACAAGCAGAGGTGCGACATGGTCTGGCAACAAGTCTATGACCCGTTCGGCAATCCGGTGATTTCCACGATCATGGCCGCCGTTCCCGTGGTGGTGATGCTGGCGGCGCTGGCCTTCTTTCACGTAAAGGCTCATCTGGCCGCACTGCTGGCGCTGGCCTCAGCGCTGTTGATCTCGATCTTCGCCTTCGGCATGCCCGCCAACATGGCCGGTTCTGCGGCGCTGTTCGGGGCGGCCAACGGGCTGCTGCCGATTGGCTGGATCGTGCTCAACATCATTTTTCTGCATCGTCTGACCACCGAGAACGGCTCGTTCAAGGTGTTGCAGGATTCGCTCGCCCGCATCACCGACGACCGGCGCCTGCAATTGCTGCTGATCGCCTTTTGTTTCGGTGCTTTCTTCGAAGGGGCCGCCGGGTTCGGTACCCCGGTGGCGGTGACCGGGGCCATTCTGATCGGTCTTGGTTTTTCGCCACTGGCAGCGTCCGGTCTGGCGCTGATCGCCAACACTGCGCCCGTGGCCTTTGGCGCCCTGGGCACGCCGATCATTACGCTGGCCAAGGTCACCGGGCTGGATGAAATGGAGTTGTCGATGATGGTGGGACGGCAATTGCCGTTCTTCTCGGTGCTGGTGCCGTTCTGGCTGATCTGGGCATTCGCCGGTTGGCGCAAGATGCTGGAAGTATGGCCGGCGATTCTGGTGGCTGGCGTGAGTTTCGCCATCCCGCAGTTTCTGGTTTCGAACTTCCACGGGCCGATGCTGGTAGATGTGATCGCCGCGCTGATTTCCATGGCCTGCCTGACGTTGTTCCTCAAGGTCTGGAGGCCGGCGACTGTTCATACCTCGGCCGCGCTGACGGGACGGCATGACGACTCGAAGGTCGAAGAAGAAAAAATCACGGCCAGCGCCGCATTCAGCGATCAGGCGCGCCCGGCAGTGATGCGCGCGTGGATGCCGTGGATCATCCTCACGGTGTTCGTATTTGCCTGGGGCACCCAGGGTTTCAAGAACATGTTCGACACCCGTCCGGCGATGGACCCCGTTACCCAATCGGCCAAGCTTGATCCGCAGGGCAAACCGCTGCGCGAGGCCAATCCGGTGTTCGCCCCGGCCGTGACTTTCAGCTCCCTGCATCTGCAGATCGAAAAAGTCCCGCCGGTGGTCGCCGCGCCGAAAGCTGAAGAGGCGGTGTACAAGTTCACCTGGTTCACTGCCACCGGCAGCGGCATCCTGCTCGCGGCGATTGTCGGTGGATTGCTGATGGGCTACTCGATCCCGCAACTGATCAAACAGTACCTTCGCACACTGTGGGTGGTGCGCTTCTCGCTGATTACGATTGCCGCGATGCTGGCGCTGGGATTCCTGACCCGCTACTCGGGGCTGGACGCGACCATGGGGCTGGCATTCGCTGCCACGGGGATTTTCTACCCGATGTTCGGCACCTTGCTCGGCTGGCTTGGCGTAGCGCTTACCGGGTCGGATACCGCGTCCAACGTGCTGTTTGGCGGCTTGCAACGGGTGACGTCGGAGCAGCTGGGCATCAGCCCGGTCCTGATGGCGGCGGCCAACAGCTCCGGCGGAGTGATGGGCAAAATGGTCGACGCGCAGTCGATCGTGGTCGCCTCAACCGCGACACGCTGGTACGGCCATGAAGGGGAAATCCTGCGTTACGTGTTCTTCCATTCCATCGTGCTGGCAATCCTGGTCGGCGGTCTGGTGACGTTGCAGGCGTATGTGGCGCCGTTTACGTCCATGGTGGTCGGCGCACATTGAGAATCGCGGGTGCCTCGGTTGTGAGAGTGATCTGACTCACAGCCAAGGTACCCGCGTTCCTTCTGTCGATTCATGAACCGCGCGCATGAGGCCATGCGCAAATCAAAGAAAACCTTTTCCTCTCCAGCGTGGTCACTCCTAGAACAGAGCGAGACTGGCAACCACGCCAGCGTACCCGTGCGGGTCTTTCACACCCTGCCGACCTGATAGAGGAAGCCAAGCAAATGAATGACCATCCGCCAATGGCGATCTCCCGACGCCGTTTCCTGATTCTCGGTGCCGTGACCGCAACCGCGTTCGCGATGCCCCCTTTCATCAGCCTCAAGGCCTACGCGGCCAGCCTGGAGCAACCGGCCATGGCCAAAGTAACCATCGAAGTCAACGGCAAGCCACAGGCGCTGGAGGTTGATACTCGCACCACCCTGCTCGACGCCCTGCGCGAACACCTGCAGCTGACCGGCAGCAAAAAGGGCTGCGACCACGGCCAGTGCGGCGCCTGCACGGTGATCGTCGATGGCCGGCGAATCAATTCGTGCCTGACCCTGGCGGTGATGCAGGAAGGCGCCAAAGTCACCACCATCGAAGGCCTCGGCATGCCGGATCATCTGCATCCGATGCAGGCGGCGTTCATCAAGCATGATGGTTACCAGTGCGGCTACTGCACGCCGGGGCAGATCTGCTCGGCGGTGGCGGTGCTTCAGGAAATCCGCGACGGCATCCCCAGCCACGCCAGCGCCAGCCTCACCGAACCGCCGCAACTGATCGCCAGCGAATTGCAGGAACGCATGAGCGGCAACATCTGCCGTTGCGGCGCCTACTCGAACATCATCGAAGCCATCAGCGAAGTCGCGGAGGTGCCAGCATGAGAGCGTTCAACTACAGCCGCGCCGACTCTCCTGCCGCAGCCGCCGCCCAAGCCGCGCAAATCGAGGGCGCCCGCTTTATCGCCGGCGGTACCAATCTGCTGGACTTGATGAAACTCGACATCGAAACGCCGCAGCAGCTGATTGACGTTAATCACCTGGGCCTCGACCAGATCGAAGCGACCGACGACGGCGGCTTGCGCATCGGCGCGCTGGTGCGCAACACCGATCTGGCCGCCGACAACCGCGTCCGGAAAGACTACGCGCTGCTGTCCCGCGCCTTGCTCGCCGGCGCATCGGGCCAGTTGCGCAACATGGCGACCACCGCCGGCAATCTGCTCCAACGCACGCGCTGCCCGTATTTCTACGACACCAATCAGGCCTGCAATAAACGCAAACCCGGCAGTGGCTGCGCGGCGATTGGCGGGGTCAGTCGACAACTCGGCATTATCGGCGTCAGCGATGCTTGCATCGCGACCCATCCGAGTGACATGGCGATCGCGATGCGGGCGCTGGATGTTCAGGTCGAAACGCTCAAGGTCGATGGCAGCACTCGACGCATCGCCATCGCGGACTTCCATCAGTTGCCCGGCACCACACCGAATGTCGAAACCAGTCTGACGCCCGGTGAACTGATCACCGCCGTCACCCTGCCCGCGCCGGTGGGCGGCACGCATGTCTATCACAAGGTGCGCGACCGCTCGTCGTACGCCTTCGCGCTGGTGTCCGTCGGCCTGATCCTGCAGAAGGATGGCAGCGGGCGCATCGCCGTCGGTGGCATCGCGCCGAAACCCTGGCGAGTCGAAGCGGCGGAAGCGCTGCTGCCGCAAGGCGCGAAGGCCGTCAGTGCGCGCCTGCTCGACGGCGCCACGCCTACTTCTGACAACCAGTTCAAAGTGACATTGGTCGAGCGCACGATTGCCTCGGTGCTGGCCCAAGCGAGGGACGAAGCATGAAATTCGACACGCCCGCCACGACCAACCCGATTGATCAGTTGAACGTCATCGGTAAACCCACCGACCGCATTGAAGGCCCGCTGAAGACCAGCGGCCAGGCGCCTTACGCCTACGAGCAACATGAAGCCGTGAAGAATCAGGCGTACGGCGTAGTGGTCGGTTCGGCCATTGCCAAAGGTCGCATCATCCGCATCGATCTGGAGGCCGCCCGCGCCGCGCCGGGGGTGCTGACCATCGTCACCGCCGCCAACGCCGGCAAGCTCGGCAAAGGCCAATACAACGCCGCGCACCTGCTGGCCGGGCCACAAGTCCAGCACTATCACCAGGCAGTAGCGCTGGTGGTCGCCGAAACCTTCGAACAGGCGCGGGCTGCCGCGCAGTTGGTCAACGTCGAATACGCGGCCGACAAAGGTCAATTTGATCTGGCCAGCGTGCGCGACCAGGGCGTGGAACCGAAAGACGATCTGCCGGACGTCAAGCACGGCGATTTCGCCACCGCCTTCGCCGCCGCGCCCGTGCAGTTCGACCAGACCTACACCACGCCGGATCAATCCCACGCGATGATGGAGCCCCACGCGACACTCGCCGCCTGGAAAGGCGATCACGTGACGCTCTGGACTTCCAACCAGATGATCGCCTGGAGCGTCGGCGACATCGCCGCCACCCTCGGCCTGCCCAAGGAAAACGTGCGGCTGATCTCGCCATACATTGGTGGCGGTTTCGGCGGCAAGCTGTTCATTCGTGCCGACGCGATCCTCGCCGCCCTCGGCGCACGTCTGGCGAACCGACCCGTGAAGGTCGCCCTCGCCCGTCCGCAGATCGCCAACAACACTACCCACCGTCCCGCCACCATTCAGCGGATTCGCATGGGAGCGACAGCGGACGGCAAACTCACCGCCATCGCCCATGAAGGCTGGTCGGGCAACCTCGCCGACGGCAAGGTCGAAGTCGCGGCGCAACCGAGTCAATTGCTTTATGCCGCTGAAAATCGCTTGGTGACCATGCGCCTGGCGCCGCTGGATCTGCCGGAAGGCAACGCCATGCGCGCGCCGGGTGAAACGCCGGGGCTGATGGCACTGGAGATCGCCATGGACGAGATGGCCGAACAGCTCAAACTCGATCCGATCCAGTTCCGCATCCTCAACGACACGCAGGTCGATCCGGTGAAAACCGAGCGGCCGTTCTCCCAGCGGCGTCTGATTGAATGCCTGCAAACCGGCGCCGAACGTTTTGGCTGGAATAAGCGCAATGCGACGCCCGGCAGCCGTCGTGAAGGTCGCTGGCTGATCGGCATGGGCGTTGCGGCGGCGATTCGCAACAACCTGCTGGTGAAGTCCGGCGCACGCGTACGGCTGGAGCGCGACGGCAAGATCAGCGTGGAAACCGACATGACGGACATCGGCACCGGCAGCTACACGATCATTGCCCAGACCGCCGCCGAAGTGATGGGCGTGCGTCTCGACGATGTGGTTGTGCATTTGGGCGATTCGAATTTTCCGGTGTCGGCAGGCTCCGGCGGCCAGTTCGGCGCCAATTGCTCGACCGCCGGGGTTTACGCGGCGTGCATGAAGCTGCGCGAAGCGGTCGCGACCAAACTGGGCATGAACGCGGGTGAAGCGCAGTTTGCCGATGGCCACGTGCGCTTGGGCAGCAAAAACGTGACGTTACGTGAGGCCGCGCAACACGCCGCGATCGAAGTCGAGGACAGCATCGAATTCGCCGACCTCGCCAAGCAGTACCAGCAATCGACCTTCGGCGCGCACTTCGTCGAAGTCGCCGTCGATGCCGCCACCGGCGAAGTCCGCGTGCGGCGCATGCTCGCGGTGTGCGCCGCAGGGCGGATTCTCAATCCGAAATCAGCCCGCAGCCAGGTGATCGGCGCCATGACCATGGGCGTCGGCGCGGCGTTGATGGAAGAGCTCGCGGTGGACAAGCGCCACGGCTTTTTCGTCAACCATGACCTGGCGGGCTACGAAGTGCCGGTGCATGCCGACATCCCGCATCAGGAGGTGATCTTCCTCGATGAAACCGACCCGATTTCCTCGCCGATGAAAGCCAAGGGGGTCGGGGAACTGGGGATCTGCGGCGTGAGTGCGGCGGTGGCGAATGCGATCTATAACGCCACGGGCGCACGGGTGCGGGAGTACCCGATTACCCTCGACAAGGTTCTGGATGCGTTGCCGTCGATGATCTGAAACCGGTAGCGCACTAGCATGGGGTGCTAGTGCGCTACCACTCCCGGGAAGTTGATTAACTCACCAGCGCAATCAACTGCTGACGCTGCGCATCGGTCAGCATCAACCCGAACCCGGCGCCGGCATTGTCGGCCATGTACAACGGATTGCTGGTGCCGGGAATCACGCAGGTTACCGCCGGATGCGCCAGCAGGAATTTCAGCGCCAGTTGCGGCCAGCTCTTCGCCCCCACCTGAGCCGCCCAGCCTGGCAGCGGCTTGCCCTTGAGCCGCGCGAGCAGGTCACCACCACCGAACGGTCGGTTGCAGATCACCGCCACCCCGCGTTCGCGGCACAGCGGCAGGATGCGTTTCTCGACCCCGCGATCATCCAGGGCGTAGTTGATTTGCAGGAAGTCCAGCGGCTCGGCCTTGAGCACCGCTTCGACCTCCTCATAGGCCGACGGCGTGTAGTGAGTGATGCCGATGTAGCGGATGCGGCCCTGCTCTTTCCAGTCGCGCAGGGTCGGCAGATGGGTTTGCCAGTCGAGCAGGTTGTGGATCTGCATCAGGTCGATGCGCTCGGTGCGCAGCAGGCTGAACGACTGTTCCATCTGCGCAATGCCCTCCTCGCGACCACGGGTCCAGACCTTGGTCGCCAGAAACGCCGGCGAGCGCGGTTCGTGGATCGACAGCAATTCACCGGTGGTTTCCTCGGCGCGGCCGTACATGGGGGAGCTGTCGATCAGCGTCCCGCCCTTTTTGAACAGCTCGCCGAGCACCGCCGGCAATTGTTTGTAGACCGGATCGCCGGGAGCGACGTCGAAACCGCGATAAGTGCCCAACCCCACCAGCGGCAGTGGCTCGGAGCTCGAAGGGATGGCGCGGGTCTGCATGGTCTGGGCTCCTGTGGCGTTCGGCAACGAAATGGCGGCCAGCGCCCGGTCAAAGGTGAAAACCGCTGACACCCCGGCTGCCAGTGTCAGCAACCGGCGGCGGGAATATCCCTCAGTGTGGTTCATGCTGGCGCCCTTGCCCTGTGGATCTGTTGCACCTTGTGTTTTGACGCAGCCCGCAAAACCGTTGGACTACACTGCGACAGCCAACCTGCGCGCCCGGTTAAAGTTAGTCGAATGTCCAGAACCCTGTTGTCACTCGTCGCATTGATCGTCGCCGTGTACCTGATCCTGTGCGCGGCGCTGTTCGTTTTTCAGCGGGCGCTGATTTATTTTCCGCAGCCCGCCAGCCTCGTTTCACCGGAGTCTCGGTTGACGCTGGCCATGCCCGACGCCGACATCCGCGTGACGGTGCGCGAGCGCGCCGGGCCCAGAGCGCTGATCTATTTCGGCGGCAATGCCGAGGACGTTTCGCACAATCTGCCGGAGTTTTCCGAGGCGTTTCCTGACTATTCGCTGTATTTGCTGCATTACCGGGGTTTTGGTGGCAGCGGCGGTTCGCCCTCCGAAGAAGCGATCGCCGAGGATGCGCTGGCGCTGTTCGATCAGGTCTATGCCAGTCATCCGCAGGTCGCGCTGCTGGGACGCAGCCTCGGTTCCGGTGTCGCGGTGCGTCTGGCCAGCCAACGGCCGGTGGCGCGGCTGATTCTGGTCACGCCCTACAACAGCCTCGAAGAAATCGCCGCCCGCCAATATCCGTGGGTGCCGGTGCAGTGGTTGCTCAAGGATCGTTTCCGGTCCGGCCAGTACGCGGCACATATCCGCGTGCCGACGCTGCTGCTGGCGGCGAGTGATGACGAGGTGATTCCAAGGGCCAGCACCGAGCGCTTGCTGCACAGTTTTCCCGACGGTGTGGCCACGCTCAAAGTGGTGAACGACTCGGCACACAATTCGATTTCCGAACGGCCGCAATATCTGCAATGGATGCAGGATGTGTTGAATCGCTGAGCACTTCGTCGGCAGCCGATGAAACCCGGCGCTGCTTCGTGAACCAAGTGCAAAAAGGCCAGTCCTACCCGCGCCGCGTTCTGCGGTTCACTCACCTTCTGTGTTGTCCTTTTTCAGAGCTTTGCGTCCCATGCGCCACGCCGTTCGTTCGTCTCGCTTCGTTTCGCTGTGCCTGTTGATCCTTTCTCCCCTGCTTTCTCCCTCTGCCCACGCCGGTGCCGAGCGACAACTGGTGGCCGCCATCAACGACTACCGCGCCCATCCGCAACGCTGTGACCGACGCACCGCCCAACGGCTGGCGCCGCTGACGCTGAAGTCGAGCCTGGCGTTACCGGTCGGTTATGGTTATGGCGGTGGATTGCGCGAACGATTGAAAGACTCCGGCTATGCCGCCGTGGCGGTGCGCAGCATCCGGATCGTCGGCGCACAGGACGCCGAAGAGGCGTTCGAAATGCTGCAAGACGATTACTGCGGCGCGTTGCTCGACGGTCAATACGCCGACATCGGCATCAGCCGCGCCCGCAGCGAATGGCAAGTGGTGCTGGCCCGGCCGGTGCTCGACAGTCGCGTCGGCGACAACCGCAGCGTCGGCAAGGCCTTGCTGGCCGAAGTCAACGCCGCCCGCGCCCGACCCCGTATGTGCGGTCGCCAGCGCTTCGCCGCCGCCCGCCCCTTGAGCTGGAACCCGGCACTCGGCGCCGCCGCTCAGGGCCACAGCAAGGCCATGGCCTACGGCAATTATTTCGCC
The DNA here is from genome assembly GCF_022496685.1 of Pseudomonas sp. B707. Classification (NCBI taxonomy): domain Bacteria; kingdom Pseudomonadati; phylum Pseudomonadota; class Gammaproteobacteria; order Pseudomonadales; family Pseudomonadaceae; genus Pseudomonas; species Pseudomonas sp. B707. The sequence goes on from NZ_WTVE01000009.1 coordinate 58,055, forward strand.
CACCGCGACCCGGACGGCGACGGCCCGGCAGATCGCGCCCGGGCGGCCGGTTACCGTGGCCGGCAGATCGGCGAAAACATCGCCGCCGGACAAAGCTCACCGGGCAAAGCCATGGCCGGCTGGCTGGCCAGCCCCGGACACTGCGCCAACTTGATGAACCCGATGTTCACCCAGGTCGGCGCCGGGTTTGCCAGCGAGGCGCGCAGTGATGAAGGGGTTTACTGGACGATGGTGTTCGGGGCGCCTTGATCCGGTTCCATCCGAAACCGTCGAAGAGCGCTGCAAGTCGCAACTCGACGGCTGATCGTCAGACCGGAGAAATCGTGGCAAGGACGCCAATCATGATGGTCAACACAAGAAAGCCGCCGAGGAAAATCGCCATCTTAGCCATGAAGGCCTCCTGAATACTGAATGTCCGGCGCACCGGGCGCTCCGGAATGAAGCGCGTCGCGTATGACCGAACGGCAGGGCTATTTTGGGCGCATGGCTGAGATGGTTACAGATGCAGATTCGACAGGAAAAAGCGGATCAGATGGATCGGGCTGGCGCATGGGTCGACATTCAGATCGGTACAAATGGTTTCCATTGCGCCGCTTTGATCTAGAGTCATGGGCGCCGCGCCAAGAACAACAAAAATACAGGAGTGAAACCATGTCCGACCTGAACCTGCACCCCAACGCCGCCGAGTCCCTGAATCGCTGGCACGAGATGATCCGCACCGGCAATCTCAAGGCCCTGCCCGACCTGCTCGATTCCAAAGCGGTGTTCCGCTCGCCGATGGCCCACACGCCTTACCCGGGTGCACCGGTGGTCTCGATGATCCTCAATACCGTTTTCGAGGTGTTTGAAGACTTCAATTACCACCGTGAACTGGCGACGGCCGATGGTCTGAATGTGGTGCTGGAATTCAGCGCCAAAGTGGGGACGAAAGAGCTCAAGGGCATCGACATGATCCGTTTCGATGAACAGGGCAAGATCGTCGAGTTCGAGGTGATGGTAAGGCCATTGAGTGGCTTGCAGGCGTTGGGCGAGGAAATGGGCCGGCGGCTGGGGGCTTATCTGGCGGCCGCCAAGGCCTGAAACCCGGACACAAAAAAGCCCACTGACCGTCGCCGGTTCAGTGGGCTTCGTGTGTCAGGCGTCTAGTTACAGAGCCATGTCACGTGCAGCGCTTTCTTTCGGAGCCGGGGCTTTTTCAGCCGAGGCGTCCGCCGCTGGAGCTGCAACCTGACCAATCACCGGAGGGGTTGGCAGTTGCAGGATCTTGGCGGTGTAAGCCCACTCTTCAGCGACTTTGGCTGGATCGTTGTTCAGCTGGGTGCCGTAGCTTGGAACGATCTGGTGCAGCTTGGCTTGCCACTCAGGGCTGGCGACTTTGTCTTTGAAGACTTTCTGCAGCACGCTCAGCATGATCGGTGCAGCGGTCGATGCGCCTGGGGATGCGCCCAGCAGACCGGCGATGGAGCCGTCCTTGGAAGCAACGATTTCGGTGCCCAGTTTCAGCACGCCGCCAGCGGCTTCATCACGCTTGATGATTTGCACGCGCTGGCCGGCTTGCCACAGGCGCCAGTCTTCGGCCTTGGCGTTCGGGAAGTATTCCTTCAGCGCGTTCAGACGGTCTTCATCCGACAGCATCAGTTGACCGGCCAGGTACTCGACCAGCGGGTATTCCTTGATGCCGACCTTGGTCATAGGCCAGATGTTGTGAGTGGTGGTGCTGGTCAGCAGGTCCAGGTACGAACCTTCTTTCAGGAACTTGGTGCTGAAAGTCGCGAACGGGCCAAACAAGATGACGCGCTTGCCGTCCAGGACACGGGTGTCCAGGTGCGGAACGGACATCGGAGGCGCGCCAACCGAAGCTTTACCGTAGGCCTTGGCCAGGTGCTGTTCGGCGATGGCCGGGTTATCAGTCACCAGGAACGAGCCGCCTACCGGGAAGCCAGCGTATTCCTTGGCTTCTTCGATACCGGATTTCTGCAGCAGGTGCAGTGCACCGCCGCCGGCGCCGATGAACACGAACTTGGCGTCGGTTTCAGTCTTGGTGCCGTCTTTCAGGTTCTTGTAGCTGACGCGCCAGGTGCCATCGGCATTCTTGGTGATGTCCTGTACTTCGCTGGACAGCTTCAAGTTGAAGTTAGGCTTGGTCTGCAGGTAACCGGCGAACTGGCGGGTGATTTCGCCGAAGTTCATGTCGGTACCCAGCGGGCTCCAGGTGGCCGCGATTTTCTGGTTCGGGTCACGCCCTTCCATCATCAGCGGAACCCACTTCTTGATCACAGCCGGGTCTTCGGAGTACTGCATGCCGGCGAACAGCGGGCTCGCTTGCAGGGCTTCGTAGCGCTTTTTCAGGAACTTGATGTTGTCATCGCCCCACACGAAGCTCATGTGCGGAGTGGTGTTGATGAACGAACGAGGGTCCTTCAGGACGCCTTGACGAACCTGCCAGGCCCAGAACTGACGGGAGACCTGGAACGCTTCGTTGATCTCGACGGCTTTCGGGATGGTGACATTGCCCTTGTCGTCTTCCGGGGTGTAATTCAGCTCGGCAAGTGCCGAGTGACCGGTACCGGCGTTGTTCCAGCCGTTGGAGCTTTCCAGGGCGACGCCGTCGAGGCGCTCGACCATTTCCATCGACCAGGTAGGTTCCAGCTCATTGATCCACACACCGAGGGTGGTGCTCATGATGCCGCCGCCGATCAGCAGGACGTCGACTTTCTTTGCTTCTTCGGCATTGGCGGAAGACATCCCCATCGCCAAAGCCAGCCCCAGCAAGGCTGTGTTCACTTTCTTAAACATCTGTTGCACCTATGATAAAACGCCTTCCGCCCGCCGCTGTTGTACGTATGAGGTCCCCTCTTTCGCGACACTCAGGCCAGCGTCGCGGGTTCCGGCACACTTCAATTTTGACGGGTGGGCACACAAGGCCGACAGGCTGCGTCGACCTCAGTTATATGTCCCTTCTGAACTGACTTCTTATCATTATTGGCTTCAGCTACTTGAGCGACAGGGGTTCTGTCTGGCCCGCCGAAAAGCGCGCCAGACTGAATTAGGTCAAACCAAGTGGGGCGAAGAATATCACGTCATGGCAAACCCGCGCGTCTGTTCGCGACCGGATAGTTTTCGATTGGTTCCTGAAGCTCTTTCTACCTCATTCATATTCCTGCTAAGTTGTACGACGACTGACAAATAAACCAGTCGTTCCGAAACCTACAAAAACAAGGAATTCTCATGAACAAAAGCAAAGTGCTGCTCGGTCTTTTCTGTGTTTTCAGCGGCTACGTCGCCGCCGCCCCGGCGGAACAGGACGTCGCCCAGGCCGTCGATCACCTGACCCAGGCAATGTTGCACAAGGACATCGCCGAACTGAACGCGCTGACTGCCGACAACCTCACCTACGGCCACTCCAGCGGCAAGATCCAGGACAAGAAAGCCTTCATTGCCGATATCGAAACCGGCAAGAGCGCGTTCAAGACCCTGGAAATGCAAAACCAGACCATCACCCTGTCCGGAGACACCGCGCTGGTGCGCCATCATTTTTCAGCACAGGCCCTCAAAGGCACCGAGGTCGTGCCGACGGAAATCGAGAACTTCCAGATCTGGCAGAAGCAGGCTGGCAAGTGGTTGCTGGTGGGGCGTCAGGCGTACAAGTTCTGAAGCATGAGCTCTGCCGCTGACAAGGCGGCAGAGCCTGCTCTCACAACCGAAACCGATCCACCGACTGCGCCAGCCGCCCCGCCAGACTCGACAGCTCATCCGTGGTATTGGCCGTCTGACCGATCACCTTGCTGTTGCCCTCCGACATGCCCGCGATCATTTCCACCTGATGGGCAATCTCGTTGCTCGCCTGGCTCTGTTCGCCGATGGTGCGGGTGATGTCGTTGACCAGTTGCGTGGTGCTGAGGGTGGCGTCGAGGATTTCGCGGATGGCGCGTTCGACGTCGGCGGTGACCGCCATGCCTTTGTCGACCTGGGCGACACCGGCCTCCATGCTGCTGACGGCCTCGCGGGTGCTGTTCTGGATGCGTGCGACCATCGCGGCGATTTCCTGGGTCGAGGCGCTGGTGCGCGCCGCCAGACTGCGCACCTCATCGGCCACCACTGCAAAGCCCCTGCCCTGCTCGCCCGCCCGGGCGGCCTCGATGGCCGCGTTGAGCGCCAGCAGGTTGGTCTGGTCGGCGATGCTCTTGATCACCTGAATGATGTTGAAGATGCCCTCGGATTCCTGATCGAGGGTGCGGATCACCTGCGCCGATTGCTGGGCGGAACGGGCGATGTCGTCCATGTCGCTGACCACCTGATGGATCACCTGCCCGCCGTTTTTCGCCAGTGACTCGGCCTGGCTGGCCATGTTCAAAGCACGCTCGGCGTGACGGGTGATTTCCTCGATGCTGGCGGTCATCTGGCTCGCGGCGGCAGCCATGGTGCCGGCGGCGGTGCTTTGCTGCTGGCTGCTGTCGGCCACCTGATGGCAGCCGTGGCTCAGTTGTTCGCTCATGCCGCTGACGCCATGGGCGTTGCGTCGCACCACGTCGATCATGTCTCGCAGGTCGCGCTGCATGGTGGCCAACGTGCGGATCAGCGCACTGGCTTCGTCCTTGCCGGACGGTTCGGCGATCGGCTCGCTGAGGTTGCCGTGAGCAATGCTTTCGGCGATGCGGCTGGCGGATTTCAGCGGCCCCATGATGCTCAGGATCACCCACCGGCCCTGGGCCAACAGCAGCAACAGACTGGCGATCAGAACGATGCCGAGCGCGACATTGGCGTTGTGGATCGCCGCCTCAGTGCCTTCGCTGGTCTGCCGGGTATTGGTTTCGATCAGCTCGCTGAGAGCGGCCATCTGTTCTTCGAGCTGGCTGAACGCGGTATTGAAGGTCCCCAGTTGTTGCTGGGCGCTGTCCGGATTTTCCAGCGCAAGACCGACGATCTGCTCGCCGGCGCTGATGTAGGTGTCGAGGCTTGGCTTGATCTGCTCGAGCGCGGACTTGATCGTCGGGTTCACCGGAAGCTTGAGGTTTTCACCCAGCACTTCGCGAAAATGCGCCGCATGCTCTTCGACCGAACTGCGCACCTCGTCCGCCGAACTGGTGCTTTTGCCCAGCCCCACCAGCATCGCCGAATACACGTCCGCGCGCAGGGCGTCGTGCATCATGTCGGCTTCCATGTGGTTGCGCAGCGCGCTCATGCTGACCGCGTTGTCACTGACCGCCGAAGCCATCCGCTGATTGCCGACATAACTGACCAGGCTCACGATCAGCGCCGTCAGCAGGCTGGTCGCAATCAGCAACACCAAACGCAGTTTGATCGACACCGTGATTTCCTCCCAGGTCGCGCCACGCGGCGCCGTTCAACACTTCAGTTAAGCCTATTTCCATGAACACGCTGCGTTAGAGCGTCTCAGCGTGTTTCGTTACATCCAGTAAAAATGCCGCACTGTGCGACGGTTCTCATGCCGCCCCCAACCGGCTGAGCCGACTTACGGAACTCCCGTGCCCGCCGACACCTCTCACATTATGTGGTACTTCCTTTTCGCTTTACGCTGCTGGAGGAACACCGTCATGCGTCGTTTACTACTGGTTTCGTCTCTTATGCTGTGCCTGCCTTTCGGTTCGGCTTTCGCCCGCGTGGATGCGGGGGATGTCGCCACTTCGGCCGGCGTTTCCGCCTCGCTGTATTCCACGTTCAAGGATCACAAAATGGTGATTCCGGCCCGTGACGACTTGTCGGCATTCGTCGCCAGCGGCGGAACGATCCGTGGCGTGTACCTGGAATCGGTACTGCAGCAGGTGCGTCAGGACAATCCTGGCCTGAACGCCAGCGATGAAGAGCTGGCCAACGCCATCCTGGTTCACTACGAAGGTCTGTCGCAGTAACCACGGCACGTTCGATGATGATGGTGGCTGACGGACTTGCCACCGTTACGCCCTGCCGATGGACGGCTGGCGAACGACCATGGGCAAAACCGTCGAACGGCCTCTATGATGGAGGCCATGACGATTTCCGCCTCACTCCGCTCCCCTTGCCCGCCGGGTCTGTGCATCTGCGGGCGTGATCCGCTGCTGGATACGCCCGGCGCGGATGTGCGCATCCTTTTGCTGACTCGCGAGGAAGAAAAGCGTCTGCTCGAGCGTCTGGAAAACCTCAAAGACCTCGCCGACCTCCAGCGGCTGCAAGGCAAGATGTTCGATCAGCTCGGGATTCGCGTGCTGATCGCACCGAAGTTCGGTGAAGTGCGAACCGTGCGAGGCGGCATCGAAATCGAGGTCGAAGAGCTTCCTGGACTCTGCCGCAAAACCCGCAAAACCATCCCCGCCGCCATCCGCCGTGGCCTGGAAAACAATCCGCAAGTCGCCTTCGATCTGCTCAACGCCCACGACTTGCTGCGCGGCACCTGATCATTTTTTCATGCCCACCCGCTTACGCATCTCGGCCGTAATGCTCTGCCGGGATTTCTTCATGTCAGCCCAAGGTTCATCGCCCACTTCCGCCAGTCGTTCGTGAACGTTGCGTACGTTCCATTGATCGGCACCCTTGATCTCCCCGACCTCTTCCCGAAACAGCGGCACAGACACCGGCAACCCTTCGCGGGTACGCGCTGCGTAGGCGCAAATGGTGGTGGCGCCCAGGCCGTTGCGCAGGTAATCGATGAAGATCCGCCCTACGCGATTTTTCGGCCCGGACACCGCAGAAAAGCGCTCCGGCAACAATTTCGCCATGTGCGTGACGATGGCGTGGCTGAAATCCTTGATCTCGTCCCAGCCATGCTTGCGGGTCAGCGGCACCACCAGATGAATGCCCTTGCCGCCGCTGGTCTTGAGAAACGCCTTGAGGCCCAACTCGTCCAGCACGGTCAGGGTCAGCGCCGTGGCTTCGACCATGCTTTTCCAGGGCAGCGCCGGATCCGGGTCGAGGTCGAGGACAAAGCGGTCGGGCTTGTCCAGATCCGTGGTGGTAGCGTTCCAGGTGTGCAGTTCGACCGTGCTCATCTGCACCGCGCCGATCAAGGCTTCGGCGTTGTTGATCAGCATCACCGGCTGGCCGGTCAGCTCCTTGTCGAGCGTGCGGATGCCGGGGATCGCCAGGTTCTCGGCGTTCTTCTGGAAGAACAGCTCACCGGCGATGCCGTCCGGCGCACGTACCAGCGCCACGGGGCGGTCCTTGAGCTGCGGCAGAATCCATTCGGCGACGCTGGCGTAATACTCGGCCAGCTGCATTTTGGTGGTGCCACTGCTGGCGTCGATCACCCGGTCGGGGTGAGTGATCCGCACCTTGCCGTCGGCCAGATCGGTTTGGGACGGCGCGGTAGATTGAGCCTTTGAAGTCTTCATCGGTTTGGCGCGCTCCTCGGTGATGTCCTTGGCCGGTTTGTCCTCGCGCAGGCCATGGAACACGGCGTGGCGCACCGAGCCGTCCTGGGTCATTTCGGCAAACGCCACTTCCGCCAGCAGACTAGGCTTGAGCCAGTGCACACCCTTGGCCTCGAACCCCGTGGGCGGGCTGGCCACCGCCGGTTTCTTCACCCGCAACGGTTTGAGCTGCGCGAGGATGCTCTTGAGGGTGGTTTCATTGAATCCCGTGCCGACCTTGCCGGCGTACCGCAACTCGCCGCTGTCACGATCATGCAGACCCAGCAGCAACGCGCCGAACGAACTGCGCGCGCCTTTCGGATCGGTGTAGCCGACGATCACGAATTCCTGGCGATGCTTGCACTTGAGCTTGATCCAGTCGCTGCTGCGGCGCGACACGTAAGGCGAGCCGAGGCGTTTACCGATCAAGCCTTCCATGCGCATCTGGCAGGCGCTGTTGAGCAACGCCTGCGGGGTTTCGTCGAACGCTTCGGAGAAACGCAGCAGCGGGTCTTGATGGGTTTTCAGAACAGTGGCCAGCGCTGCGCGCCGTTCCTCCACCGGCACCTCGCGCAGGTCGACACCGTTCAGATACGGCAGATCAAACAAGTAATAGACGATGTTTTCGCTGCGTCCCGAATCGAACGCGTTTTGCAGGGCTTGAAAGTCCGGCACTCCGTCTGCGTCGGCGACGACCATCTCACCATCCAGCCACGCCGACTCCAGGCCCAGCGTCGCCAGGGCTTGCGCCTGTTTCGGCAATTTGTGCGTCCAGTCATGGCCATTGCGGGTGAACAACTGCACCTCGTCCTGATCGATACGCGCCATGATCCGATAGCCGTCGAACTTGATCTCGTATTGCCAATCCCCTTCCGGCGCACTCTCCACCAGGGTGGCCAGTTGCGGTTTGAGTTGCGCGGGAATCCTGGCCTTGTGCGCCCCGGCAAGTTTGCCCGAAGCCGGCTTGCGCGGCGCTTTCGACGAAGCCTTCAGCGGCTTGACCTGCTTCGCACTGAGGCTGGGTTTGTCGACGATCGTGCGTTCACTGAGCACGCTGTCGGGCTCGGCGACCAGCACGTCGTAATCGCTTTGCGGGCGCGCGGCGCTGTCCTGATGCTTGATCAGAAACCACTGCTCTTTTTTGCCTGGCATGTGGGTGCGCACCAGATTCCACACCCCGGCGAGCTTCTCGCCTTGCAGTTCGAATTTGAGCTTGCCCTTGGCGTAGGCTTTCTCCGGGTCTTCCAGCGGAATCCACACGCCGCGATCCCAGACGATCACATCGCCGGCACCGTAATGCCCTTCGGGAATGCTGCCCTCGAACGTCGCGTAATCCAGCGGGTGATCCTCGACGTGCACCGCCAGGCGCTTGACCTTGGGATCCAGCGACGGGCCCTTGGGCACCGCCCAGCTCTTGAGCGCGCCGTCGAGTTCCAGGCGAAAGTCATAGTGCAGGTGCGAGGCGTCGTGCTTTTGAATGCAGAATTGCAGGGCGTGGTCGCCGGCGGATTTCTTGCCCCGACGTCGTTCAGCTGCCGGTTCAGAGGTCGCCGAAAAGTCGCGCTTCCGGTTGTAGTCGTCGAGATTCCTGCTCATCCTGCACCTGCCTTGTTTCAGCCTGTTCGAGTCACCGTCAGCGCGACCACGGCGATCCGGTCGACGCGCTGATAGCCGGGGTTCAACAACTCTTCGCCGAACACATCGGGATCGAGTTCGCGGTAGGTCCAGCCGAAGCGCTTTTCATCCAGCCGTGGCACTACGGTATCGAGGAAGGGATCGCGGCCATCAACCATCGCCACACCGGTATAAAGCACCAGCGAGCCGCCGAGAGTCAGGCGATTGAGCGCCTGTTCGACGATCCGCAACGACAGCCCCGCACCCAGCGTCCCGCCACCGTGGCGGTAAGCTCGCCCGGCCGGATCGGCCATGTAGGGCGGGTTGGCGACGATCAGGTCGAATTCGCCGTCGACGCCCTGCAATACATCACTGGCGCGCACTTCGACATTGGCTACTTCGGCCAACGCCGCGTTGATCGTGGTCAGGCGCAATGCGGCGGGGTTGATATCCACCGCCAGCACTTGCGCTTCTCGCCGGGCACGGCCGATCAGGATCGCGCCGACTCCGGCGCCACAACCGATGTCCACCGCACGGTGGATGGGCGCAAAGTTCTGCTGCAAATGACTGTGGATCAGTTGAGCAAAGCGATAGGTGTCCGGGCCGAAGAACACTGAGTCGGCGGCATCGGTGGGGAATCCGGAATGCACGAAAAGCAAGTCATCCAGGCTCGACCAGCGCACCCGGCTCTTTAAGCGCCCGTCGAACTCATCGATCACCTTGGCGTCCTGCAATTGCCGTTGTTCATCGGCGGACAGAAGGCCCGGTTCGAACGGGCGCGACCATCCGAACACATCCCGCAGGCAATCGGCTGGTTGTCCTTCGTCACGCTGGTTGACCCGTTGATGGGTCAGCGGCGTCGGGGTGATGAAACGATAGCCGTCGGCCTGCAAGCGCCGCCCCAGTTGCAGCAGCACGAGGTCGTTGGCGGACAGTTGTTCTTCCTGATTCATTGATGACTTCCTTAACGCAGGCCGGATTTGAGTTGGATGAAACGGCGAGTGGCGAGCAGCCCGGCCGGATGTGCATGGCGTGCCGGCGCAAGCCAAGGGATCAACGTTGCGATTTGGCTGTGAGCGTCCTGCCCTTGCAGCGCCGCACTGAGGCGCTGCACATCAGGGTCCTGTTCGGGCACCTCGATCGGCGCAGGGACCGAGGGGCGGCGGCGGAACGCGACGGGTTTGTCCGCAGAAGTCCAGTTTCCGGCAATCCAGTCGTGCACCAGTTGTTTTTCATAGGCGCTGAACACGCCGAACATCGCCGCACCATCGCCATCGATCAATTGCCAGAAGCGGCTGCCCTGCGGATTTTCGTTGCGCTTGATCCAGCCTTTGTCCTGCATGGCCTGCAAGAATCCGGACAGCTGCTGCGGATCGGCCAGCCACTGATTAACGGTCTTGCCTTCAAAGCGGCAATAGTCGGAGTGCATGTGTTGGGCGAACGGACACTTGCGTTCAAGCATCGCCAACAGTTCGCGCTCCAGATCGAACTCCTCGATGATTGCGCGACTGCCCTGTCCCAGGTCATTAAGCCGATAGCCCAGCGAGACCCGGCGCAGGAAATCGCTGCGATCGGCTTCCAGAGGCAACAGATCAAGAACGGCCTGAACGGCTTTTTGCGCATGGCCGGTGCTGGCGTTGTCGATGGTCACGTGCAGGGTGAAATAGTAGGGATCGATCCCCAACTCACTGAGCTCGTAACTGCTGATCAACAGGTGCAAGGGCAGCTGTTCGTAACCAAGGTTGTAACCGATCACCTCCGGGAGAAAATCCATGCCGCCGGCACCCAGGGCCAATTGCAGCGCGCCTTGCAGGTAGCGTTCGTCGGGCAGAGGACTGCTGGGCTCGAGGCCTTGTTCGGCGAGCAGTTGACGGTAGATCACGACGTGATTCTGCGCCGGATTGCCATCGCCCAGCTCTTCCAGATAGGTGCTGAGCAGGCTGCTGAAGCGCGGATCGCGCCACTGTCCCAGCAGACCATAGAGCCAGGCGCCATCAACCAGCTTGGTCGGCGCCACCGCTTGCAGGAAATACAGCGCATGAGCCTTGCAACTGAAGAACTGCGGTGCGCCTCCAGCCTTGCGTTGTTGCAAGTAGTCGGCATATTGCCGGGCAACATCGGCACAGTGCTCTGCCACCCAGGCATGCCACTGCGCGGGCTCCGATGGCAACTCATCCTTCAACCGAGCGGCTTGCAGCAGTTGATCTTCCAGAAAGGCGCGCGCCAGCGGCTGCGGATGTTCGTCGGATAAAAGCGCTTCATGGATACGCCGCAACTCACCCGAAGAGTCGAGCGGTCGCGATTGGGCGGGGGCAGCTTGCAGGTGAGTCAGGACAGTCATGGCAATATTCTCGATCGATTGGCAGGACGCTCAGTCACTCGCCTCTAATGCAGCAGAGAGGCGGCGCCTGCCGAAAATTCAATCGACGTTAAATTTGCCCGGACGGACGGAGCCCCCGACACGTTCCTGGTTTGAACAGAAGCGGTCGAAGGCTGCGAGGTTTTGCTGTCAGGCCGTACCCTTGGCCTGCTGCTCCAGGTGGACCTGCAACTCGGGGTCGATCTGCAACGCCGCCGCCAGTTCATCCAGATAATTGCGCTCGGCGTCCTGCTGATCGTCCACCAGCATCACGCTGGCCAGATACATTTCGGCGGCCATGGCCGGATCGTTCTGCGCCGCCTGAGCCACTTCGGTGGGGTCCAGCGGCTTGGCGACTTCATCGTCGAGCCATTGCTGCAGGTTCGGGTCATCGGTGTGCTTGCCGATTTCGCTGCTGATCAGGTGTTTTTCCGACTCGTCGATCCGCCCGTCAGCCTTGGCCGCCGCGATCAATGCACGCAGAACGGCGTGGCTGTGTTCTTCGACTTGCGTACCGGACAACAGGTCCGCAGTTTGCGGGGTTTGCTGCGGCGCGGCGGACGCCTGGCTGCGTTGCCAGGCCTGATACGCCTGGAACGCCATCATGCCCAGCGAGGCCAGCGCCGCGTAGTTGGTGCCACCGGAACGACGCTGCGTACCGCCCCCCAGCGCCCCGCCACCGCCGAGCAATCCGCCAAGCAGCCCACCCAGGCCACCCAGCCCTCCGGCAGGAGAACCGCCGCCACTGCCGCTGCCCAGCAGACCGCCGAGCAACCCGCCAAGCCCACCCGCTCCCCCGCCGGCCGACGCGCCAGCTTGTTGTCCCGCCGAGGCCTGGCCTCGCAGCAGTTGTTCGAGCAGATCACTGGTGTTCATGACGTTGTCCTCAGGCAAAGGGGTATGACTGCGTCAGGCAACGATAGTCCTCCTGATGCGTTGCGCCAGCACCGTTGGGCTGACGTGGCCCTGGGCGAGTGATTCTCCAGAGAAATTTTCCCCCGGCCAGCTAATCTTCACGAATGGGTGAACCTTGACCCGGCCCGACCGGTCGATAACTGCAACCCCGACCCGGTTGGTCGCCGCCCTTGCTGCCCGAGGGTTTACGCGGCTTGCTGCACTTTCTGGAGAACGCCTTCGTGATATCGACCGTCCACATCGCCAGGCTCAAGGCCTGGGGCGCCCATGGTTTCACCGCGACCGGCGTGGTCACCGCCTTCCTGGCCACCCTTGCCCTGCTGGAAAACCAGCCGATCCACTGCCTGATGTGGCTGGGCGTGGCGCTGATCGTCGACGGCCTCGACGGGGCGCTGGCGCGCAAGGTCAACGTGCAGTCGGTGCTGCCGAGTTTCGACGGATCGATCCTCGATCTGGTGATCGACTACCTGACCTACGTGTTCATCCCAGCGCTGTTCATCTATCGCTACATTCCCCTGCCTGACTACACCCTGCTGCTGACCGTGTCGCTGATTCTGGTGTCGTCGCTGTTCTGCTTCTGCAACGTCAACATGAAGAGCAAGGACAACTACTTCGTCGGCTTCCCCGCTGCGTGGAACGTGGTTGCCTTGTGCCTGTACATCATCGATCCGGGGCCGTGGCTCACCTTCCTCACGGTGATTGGCCTGGCACTGTTGACCGTGACCCGTATGAAATTCCTGCACCCGTTCCGGGTCCGCCGGTTCATGCCGATCAACATTGCGGTGACGGCGATCTGGTTGCTCTGCAGTCTGTCGCTGGTGCTGAACCACCCGGCGATCAACCCGCTGGTGATGGGTTTGTGGCTGCTGGCGTCGGCGTACTTTCTCGGCATCTGCATCTGGCGCACAGCGCTGGAGTGGTTTGACAGTGCGCATCTGAAATAGAAACTCCTGTGGGAGCGAGCCGGCTCGCTCCCACAATGGCTTCAGCGTTTGGTAATCACCACCTCCAGATACTCACTCGGCACCACCATCGATTCCGCTCCCGCCCGATTCAATCCGTCGATCAGTAACGTCAGGTCCGTTTCCAGCGCCTGCCCGCTTTCCGGCGGCAACGCCGCGAATGCCTTGTGTACCGGGCCGTACCAGTGGCGAAACACATCAATGAAATGCGCCGCCGAGCGATAGCGGAAGTTGAAGTGGCGTCGAGTCACCTGCAACTGAAACTGGCGATCGTCGAAATGCGAATGCAGCCAGGCTTCCGCGCCCCAGTTCGAGGGCGGTTGCGCAACGGGTGGCGGTGGCAGGTAGCGACCGAGGGTCTTGAACATCTGGCCGACGAAACCTTCCGGTGTCCAGTTGGCCAGGCCGATCCGGCCACCACGGCGGCAGACCCGCGCCAGCTCCTTGGCCGCCTTCGCCTGATCCGGGGCGAACATCACGCCGAAGGTCGACAGCACCGCGTCGAAACTGGAATCGGCAAACGGCAGCGCTTCGGCATCGGCGACCTGAAAGGTCACCTCCAGATGCTCGGCGCGCGCCCGGTCCTGCCCGCGCTCCAGCAGCGCCGCGACATAGTCGGTGGACGTCACCAGACAACCCCGGCGTGCCGCCGCCAGCGTGGCATTGCCGTTGCCGGCGGCGACGTCCAGTACTTCTTCATCGCAGCGCAGGTCGCAGGCCTCGGCGAGGGTTTCGCCGACGATCTGCAAGGTGGTGCCGATCACGGCGTAGTCGCCACTGGCCCAGGCGACTTTCTGGCGTTCCTTCAGGGCAGTGAGATCAATGGGGGTACTCATGAATGGGGGCTCCACGGCAGAGGGGTCAATCGGCGGTCGTCGGATCGATGATGCTCGTCACCCGGGACACGCTATTGGCCGGAAATCCCCCACGCTTGGCGTGTTCGCGCACCAGTTCCTCGTTGGGTGCGATGTACACGCAATAGATCTTGTCGGCAGTCACATAACTCTGCAGCCACTGCACCTCTGGCCCGAGTTCACGCAGCACGTTGCAGGACGTTTGCGATACGGCCTTGAGTTCTTGCTCCGATAGCTTTCCGGCTCCTGGAATCTCGCGTTCAATCACGAACTTCGGCATGGCAACCTCGCTTTCTTTTTATGGATGTCAGAGCCGTTGGCGGCCCTGCTCGCCCACTATCGCGCGGGCGCTGTCCGGCGTCCCTGCCAATCGTCCGGAGAGCCCGTAAAACCGGGCGTTGGCCGATGAGTGGCGGGATTTTGTAAAGGCCCCGAAACACTGTCGGGGGGTTGCCAACGCGCCGGCTGATCGGCTCTCATGCAGACCCTCCCCCGAAACGGAATTCGATCATGTCCTTGCGCTTCGAATGGCTCGCCGATCACATGCAACACAGCGACACTTACGCGGCATGGATCCACCGCCAGTTTCACTACGAATATGCCGAGCAGCCCCTGGCCGAATGGCAGCGCGAATTTGCCGAGGGCCAGACCAATGGCGACTGGCGCTGCCTGATTGCGCTGGACGGGGATCGACTGCTGGGCGGTGCGGCATTGGCACGGGCGGACCTTGCCCTACGACCGGATCTGGGGCCGTGGCTGGCCTGTGTGCTGGTCAGCCCCGAATCACGCGGTCAGGGTCTGGCAGAGAGGCTGATCGACGGAATTGCCGAAGAAGCGAAACTCCGGGGCCTGCCGCGTTTCTACCTGCACACTCAAAGCAAAAAGGACTATTACGCCAAACGCGGCTGGACGGTGCTGGAGCGTTTTCACGCCTGGGGCAACGAACAATGGCTCATGGTGCGCGACCTGTGAGCCATTGAGTTTCGCGGTTTACGCAGCAGGTGCCTTGGCCTCTTTGAGCAGTTGCTGAATCATCTGCTCCTGCGCCTGGTAACTGCCTTCGCCAAAGTGGGTGTAACGCACCTGCCCCTTGGCGTCGACCAGGTAATGCGCCGGCCAGTACTGGTTATCGAAGTTGCGCCAGATCGCGTAGTTGTTGTCGATGGCCACCGGGTATGTAATGCCGAGCTTCCGCACCTGATCCTTGACGTTGTCGATGATCCGCTCGTAGCCGTATTCCGGAGTGTGCACGCCGATCACCACCAGACCGTCCTTGCCGTACTTTTTCTCCCACTCTTTCACATACGGCAGGGTGTGCTGGCAGTTGATGCAGTCATACGTCCAGAAGTCCACCAGCACCACTTTGCCGCGCAGGGACTCAGCCGTCAGTTCCGGCGAGTTCAGCCATTGCACCGCGCCGGACAGCGACGGCATCGCGCCTTTGCCGGCCTCGTCTTCGGTCGAGTCCGCACGGACTTTGCTGACGAAGTAGTCCACCACCTTCGGCACGTTTTCCAGCACGCTTTTCTCGACCGACGCCACGCCTTGGGACGAAGTGTTGGCCAGCAGCAGGTTGTCGGCACCGGTGGCGATCACCGCCGCCGTCGCCAGCACCGCGACACCCGCACCGCGACGGAACCAGCCGGTGAACGGAATCGACGGTTTCAGCCGGTTGACCAGGCCGCGACCGGCGAAGATCAGCGTTCCCAGCGACAGCGCACTGCCTGCGCCGTAGGCCAGCAGCAACAGGCTGGTCTGGGCGTTGGCGCCTTGCAGCATGGCACCCGTGAGGATCACGCCGAGGATCGGACCGGCGCACGGCGCCCACAGCAGACCGGTGGCGACACCGATCATGATCGACGCCATCGGGCCGGCCTTTTTCCGGCTGTCCGGGTCGAGGCGATTGCCCAGCAGCACGAAGGGCCGGGCCAGCCAGTCACCGATACGGGCGGAAATCAGCGACAGCGCAAACAGCACCATCACCGCCAGCGCAATGTGGCGACCGGTGTTGCTGGCCTCGATCACCCACTCGCTGCTGACCACCGCCAGACTGGAGATCAGGGCAAAGGTCAGGGCCATGCCGCCGAGGGTCAGCAGGATCGAAGAACGGGTGCGGTCGGCTCCGGCGAACAGAAACGGCACCACCGGCAAAATGCACGGGCTGAGGACAGTCAACAGACCGCCCAGGAAAGCGATGAGAAACATGAGGTTCACCTTTTGAATGAGGGGTGGTCTGTTGACTGGATCGGGGGCCGCCCGTTACGGGCAGCCCCCTTCAATCCTCAAGCCGTCTGGTTGTCCAGCCATTGGCTTTGCGGCGTGCGGCTGGCACCGTTCTCGGCCAGTGTCTGGCCCTGTGGCGTGCGGCTGGAGCCGTCGGCAGCCAGTGTCTGGCCCTGTGGCGTGCGGCTGGAGCCGTCGGCAGCCAGTGTTTGGCCTTGTGGTGTGCGGCTGGCGCCGTCGGCGGCGATCAGGCCGTCGCTGCCCGGCTTGGCCACCGGAGCCAGTTGGAAGCAGGTGCTGCTGCCACAGCTGTCCTGTTCGACGGCAGCGTTGGCGTGGGCCGCGACGCCGGCGAGGGAGAAGGCAACAGCGGTCAGATAGCGCGATACGTTGTTCATAGCGATGTTCCTTTTATAGAGGTGGGTAATCAGTTGTCTTCGTTGCAGCCGTCGGCGAATTTGCGGTAGTCGAGCACCTGGGTCTTGCCAGCCGAGTCGAGGTAGGTTAGGCGGGCATCGACGATGCCGCAGGTCATCGAGTTGTCCTGTTTCAGCGACACCACTTTCTGGATGTCCAGGTGGCTGCCGTAGGAGTAGGTTTGCGGGGTGACATCGGCTTCGGCGCGGGCCGACAGGGTGCAGATGTTCAGAGCGGCAAACAGGCAAGCGGCAGCGATCGATTTGGTCTTGGCGTTCATGGCGTTTTCCTCGGGGCTTCAATGGTTGAATCGTTGATTTGGCCGAGGCGTTCTGTGTGTGCCTCGATGGAGCTCATTTAAAGCTCGCGAGGTATCGCGCATGTGTCGGCAAATGCCGTGTATAAATCGCTACGTATCCGCACGCGCCCGGGATACACAGCGATACAAAACCCTGTAAAAATCCGCTTTTTGCGTCGGCGTGTATCCGTCACAGCGCTGGATACACTGCAATACAAAGGCAGGCATGCGGCCTCGCGCATGCTCGATAGACTGCCCGGCAATCCCCTTTGATTGAGGTTTGGCCCCATGGAACATGTCGATCACATCCTGATCGTCGACGACGACCGCGAGATTCGCGAACTGGTCGGCAATTACCTGAAGAAGAACGGCCTGCGCACCACGGTGGTTGCCGATGGCCGGCAGATGCGCAGTTTTCTGGAAGCCAATACCGTCGACCTGATCGTGCTCGACATCATGATGCCCGGCGACGATGGCCTGCTGCTGTGCCGCGAATTGCGCTCGGGCAAACACAAGGCCACACCGATCCTGATGCTGACCGCGCGCAATGATGAAACCGACCGCATCCTCGGCCTGGAAATGGGCGCCGACGACTACCTGACCAAACCCTTCGCCGCCCGCGAACTGTTGGCGCGGATCAATGCCGTCCTGCGGCGCACCCGGATGCTGCCGCCGAATCTGGTGGTGACCGAAAGCGGTCGGCTGCTGGCGTTCGGTCGCTGGCAGCTCGACACATCGGCCCGGCATCTGCTGGACAAGGACGGCACCATGGTCGCGCTCAGTGGCGCGGAATACCGTCTGTTGCGCGTGTTCCTCGACCATCCGCAACGGGTGTTGAGCCGCGATCAATTGCTGAATCTGACCCAGGGCCGCGACGCCGATCTGTTCGACCGATCCATCGATCTGCTGGTCAGCCGCCTGCGCCAGCGCCTGCTGGATGACGCCCGCGAACCGGCCTACATCAAGACCGTGCGCAGCGAAGGCTATGTGTTTTCGCTGCCGGTCGAAGTCCTCGGAGCCCCCGCATGAATCTCGCCCTGCACTGGCCGCGTACCCTCGCCTCCCGCTTGTCGCTGATTTTCCTGATCGGCCTGATCCTCGCTCAGGCGCTGTCGTTCGGCGCGCAATATTACGAGCGCTACGAAAGCGCGAAAAACACCATGCTCGGCAACCTCGAAACCGACGTTTCGACCTCGATTGCCATCCTCGACCGACTGCCCGCCGAAGAACGCCCAATGTGGCTCAAACGCCTGGCTCGCAAGAATTACGGTTATCTGCTGAGCGAAGGCGAACCGGGTACACCGCTGGATCCGCAGGACGTGCCGATTGCCGTCACCTCGATCACCGACGCAATTGGCGAGGCCTATCCGCTGACGTTCACCGATATTCCCGGCCCGAAAAAACACTTTCAGGGCCACCTGCGCCTGAGCGACGGCAGCCCGGTGACCATCGATGTGCGCCCGTCGATGGTGCCGCTGTCGCCATGGCTGCCGGTGGTATTGCTCGGGCAACTGGCGCTGATGCTCGCCTGCACCTGGCTGGCGGTGCGCATCGCCATCCGCCCCCTTACCCGCCTCGCCAACGCCGTGGAAACCCTCGACCCGAACGCCCACCCGATCAACCTCGACGAAAAAGGCCCGAACGAAGTGGCCTACGCCGCCCGCGCCTTCAACTCGATGCAGGCGCGCATCGCCGCGTACCTGAAAGAACGCATGCAACTGCTGGCGGCGATCTCCCACGACCTGCAAACCCCGATCACCCGCATGAAGCTGCGGGCAGAGTTCATGGACGATTCGGCCGAGAAAGACAAACTGTGGAACGACCTCGGCGAGATGGAACATCTGGTGCGCGAAGGTGTGGCCTATGCCCGCAGCATCCACGGCTCGACCGAGGAAAGCCGACGCACCAATCTGGACTCGTTCCTCGACAGCCTGGTGTTCGACTATCAGGACATGGGCAAAGAGGTGCAGTTGAGCGGCAAGAGTGAGGCGGTCATCGACACCCGTCCCCACGCGTTGCGCCGGGTGCTGGTCAACCTGACCGACAACGCGCTGAAGTTCGCCGGCGCTGCCGAGCTGCTGATTCAACGCGACAGGAACGAACTGTCGATCAAGGTCATGGATCGCGGCCCGGGCATCGCCGAAGAAGAGCTGGCCCAGGTGATGGAGCCTTTCTACCGCGTCGAAAACTCGCGCAACCGCAGCACCGGCGGCACCGGGCTGGGGCTGGCGATTGCCCAGCAACTGGCGATGGCGCTGGGCGGTTCGCTGACGCTGAGCAATCGCGAAGGTGGCGGGTTGTGTGCGGAGCTGAAATTGCCGCTACAGGCCTGAACCAACAAAAAGCCCTGTGGGAGCCAATGCTCTCACAGGGCTTTTTGTTGTCGGTGAGATCAGTTGATGCCGATCACTCCGTCCTCATGCAGTTGCTGCAACAACGCCAGACCGCTGTCCATGAATGACACTGTTTCCGGCAACCCCGCCTCCAACGCCAACCCTTGCAGTTGCTCACGACCATTGAGCAACGGGAACTCCTCGATCCGCTGCAACAACCGCCACGCCAGCGGGCTCAGCTCGGAAAACTTCACACTGAAATCTACCGCGCGCCGTACCAGCAACAACGTTGGCTGGGCCGGTGGTGTAGACGGTTGATGGTCAGGGCTGAGGATTTGCACCGGCCAGGTGTACGCCAACGGCCAGGCCAGTGCCGAAACCTGCAACGGCTGCTCCAGCAAGTGCGCCGGATCGCTCGCCGGCAAGGCTTCGGCGTCGGACTGCTGCAACACCATTTCCACCCATTCGTAATGCGCCAGCTCCACCAGAAACGCCGGCCAGTCGCCCTCGCTCAACACGGCAGGTTCCGAGGCGAGGTAGCCGACAAACTCCTCGGCGATCTCACCGAATTTCGGTGTCTGCGCGCGGTAGTCCCGCAGAAAGCCGCGGATCAACATGCGCCAGCGTTCCTGACCGATGATCCGGATCAGCACCGGAAATGTGCTGCCCAGCAGTTGCGAGACATTGTTGAACACCAGATCGCGATAGACATTGACCCGCGCCGCGTTCATGTCGGCGGGTGGCGCTTCATGTTCTGGATCGCGCAAATAGCGGGTCAGGGCCTGTTGTTGCAGCAGAAGATTATCCACGCGGGCCTCCTTCGGCTTGCAGGCGGCGGATGGTTTGCAGTTCGGCCACCAGTTCAGAGAACGCGGGGAAATTGAAATCCCGCTCCAGCAAGGTCGGCTGCGCGCCGAATCGGGCATAAGCGTCGACCAGCAACGACCAGACCACCGGTTTGACCGAGGCGCCATGGGTGTCGATCTTCAGTGTGTCGGACTCGTCGAAGTGCCCGGCCACGTGCATCCCGACCACCCGGCCCGGCTCGATGGCGGCCAGGAATGTCTGCGGATCGAAACCGTGGTTGATCGAATTGACGTAGACGTTATTGACGTCCAGCAGCAGATCGCAATCGGCCTCGCGCAGCACGGCGTTGGTGAAGGTCACTTCGTCCATGTCCTGGCGAGGCGCGGCGTAGTAGGAAACGTTTTCCACCGCCAGTCGCCGACCGAGGATGTCCTGCGCCTGACGGATCCGTGCGGCGACGTGGTGCACCGCCTCTTCGGTGAACGGCAACGGCAGCAGGTCGTAGAGGTGACCGTCGTCGCTGCAATAGCTCAGGTGTTCGCTGTACAGCGGTACTTTGTGATGATCGAGGAAGGTCCGCACTTCCCGGAGGAAACCGACGTCCAGCGGCGCCGAGCCACCGAGCGACAACGACAGTCCGTGACAGGACAACGGATATCGCTCGGCCAGCTCACGCAACGCGGCGCCATGAGCGCCGCCGACGCCGATCCAGTTTTCCGGGGCGACTTCCAGAAAGTCGAAATCGCCGGTGCGAGCGGCTTGCAGGTCTTTCATCAGGCCGCGACGCAGGCCGAGCCCGACACTGGCCTGCAAGGTGGGGTGGGGAATCTGCATGGGCAAGGTCTCTGCTGAGGAGCCGCCGGGGGCGGCGACTGACAGGCTCAGTTAAACCGGCGGGTGTATCGCGGCTGTGTGGGTAATGCGGGGGAAGTGGCGGGATTTGTATCGGCGGCGGGCCTGTACACAGTGGGATACAGACACCGTCGCGATACACAACCCCGAAATCCACACAGCCCGCTCCCGCCGGCGCCAACAGCGGCTAGACTCAATCAGTACCCAGTCGAGGGGGACGCAGGACAGCAGTGTCGCCCTGCCCGTTTCCACGACCACCGCCCGGTGGTGAATGCCTCGACCCCCAACGCCACCGGACTGTGATCCTGTCAAAGGAGCACATGAAATGGACGAGGCCAGACTCAACGAATTCATGGGCAAACTGGTCAACGACATGGGCGGCGCGGCGATGCTGGCCAATGTCATTGTCGGCGAAGAACTCGGCCTGTACCGGGCCATGGCCGACAGCCAGCCGGTCAGCCCCGAATCCCTCGCTGCAAAAACCACCTGCAACCCGCGACTGGTGCGCGAATGGCTGAGCGCCCACGCGGCGTCCGGCTACATGGAACACCACGACGGCAAGTTTCGTTTGCCGGAAGAACAGGCGCTGGCTTTGGCCAAGGAAGATTCGTCGGTGTACGTGGCCGGCGGCCTCGGGGTGGTGGCGTCGTTTTTCCATGACAAGGACAAACTGGTCAAGGCCATGCGCGGCAACGGCGCCCTGCCTTGGGGCGATCACCATCCGTGCATGTTCACCGGCACCGAGCGCTTCTTTCGTCCCGGCTACAAGGGGCATTTGATCGCCGAGTGGCTGCCGGCGCTGGACGGCGTGGTGGCCAAACTCGAAGAAGGTGCCAAGGTCGCCGACATCGGCTGCGGTCACGGTGCGTCCACGGTGATCATGGCCCAGGCGTATCCCAACTCGCGGTTCGTCGGCTTCGACTATCACGCGCCTTCGATCACCGTCGCCACCCAACGGGCCGAAGAAGGCGGCGTCAGCAGTCGCGCGCGGTTCTTCCAGGGCACGGCGAAAAGCTATCCCGGCGATGACTATGACCTGATCTGCTATTTCGACTGCCTGCACGACATGGGCGACCCGGTCGGTGCGGCAAAGCATGCGTTTAAATCCTTGAAAGACGACGGCACGGTGCTGCTGGTCGAACCGTTTGCCAACGACACCCTGGACGAAAACATCACGCCGGTCGGGCGCTTGTTCTATGCCGCGTCAACGTTCATCTGCACGCCAAATTCGCTGTCCCAGGAAGTGGGACTCGGCCTCGGTGCGCAGGCGGGCGAGTCGCGCTTGCGCAAGGTGTTTACCGAAGCAGGTTTCAAACACTTCCGGCGTGCGACGCAGACGCCGTTCAACCTGATCCTGGAGGCTCGCAAATAACCTCGGGCAGCGGACGCCTCTGAAAAGAGGTGTCCGTCGGTGCTAACCTGCAAGGCACTTACAGCCTGCGGAGCGCTGATCATGCTCGACCGTCCCCTCCCCGACCCGCTCGACTATCTGCAACAGGTCATGGCCGACGGCGACTTCATTGTGCTGACCGGCGCCGGCATCAGCACGCCATCGGGCATCCCGGACTACCGCGACACCGACGGTGTGCGCCGTGGCCGGCAGCCGATGATGTACCAGGAATTCCTCGCGGCCCCGGAATCGCGTCGGCGCTACTGGGCCCGGGCCATGCTCGGCTGGCCCCGCGTGCGCCAGGCACGGCCGAACGCGGCCCATGAGGCGTTGGCCAGTCTGCAAAGCCAAGGGCGGATCGGCGGTTTGATTACCCAGAATGTCGACACCTTGCATGATCAGGCCGGTAGTCACGACGTCATCGAACTGCACGGCAGCCTGCACCGGGTTCTGTGTCTGGATTGCGGTCAGCGCAGCGAGCGGGATTCGATTCAGCAATTGATGGAAACGCAGAACCCGTATCTGGCCGGCGTCGATGCCGTGCAGGCGCCGGACGGCGACACTCTGCTCGATCCGGCCTTCGAGGCGCGCTTCCAGGTGCCGCACTGCCCGCATTGCGCAGGCGAACGGATGAAACCGGACGTGGTGTTTTTTGGCGAGAACGTGGCGCAGCCGACAGCAGCGCGGGCCATGGCGCTGGCGGAAAATGCCGCCGGGATGCTGGTGGTGGGTTCGTCGTTGATGGCGTATTCGGCGTTTCGCCTGTGCCGGGTGATTGCGGATCGGGGCAAGCCGCTGATTGCGATCAATCTGGGGAAGACGCGGGCGGATGAGTTGCTGGATTTGAAGATTGAGGGGTGTTGTGAGGAATTGTTACCGCTGTTGGCTCAAGCAATGAATGGTTGATGGTGGGAGGGAGATGTCCGGCTTGCGATCCCTAACCCCTCACCCTAGCCCTCTCCCAAGGGAGAGGGAACTGACCACGCTGAATATAAGAGTTACATCGACCTGAAATATCGAGTCGAACTCAAGAGTTGATGAGCCTGAATCCATAATCGACTCGGTGGCTCAGGTCGATGTACTAAGCAGCACGACTCGGTCGGCTCCCTCTCCCTCCGGGAGAGGGCTGGGGTGAGGGGGATGGATTTCAAAGATGTCCAAAATCCTCAGCCTTGAGAATGTCAAAAAGCGCCTGAGCCGCCGCCGACAGTTCATTCCCCGGATCCGTCAGCACGCCAATCGCCCGCTCAACCACGGGCTCGTGCAAGGTCAGGCAATGCGCGCCCAACTCGCGCATCTGCCCGGCACACAACGCCGGCACCGCACTGACGCCTAGCCCACTCGCCACCATGCGCCCGACTGTCGCCAGTTGATGGCTTTCAAATTCCACCGGCAGTTTCATGCCCCGGGCCTGCAAGTGTTCCTCCAGCATCACCCGAACCGTAGACGGTCGTTGCAGGGTGATGAACGGTTCCTGCAGCAAGGTCTGCCAATCAATGTCGCTACGGTCGGCCAGCGACGAATCCTGCGGCACCACCGCAACGAAGCGATCCTTATAAAGAGGCGTGAAGGTCAGCGAGGTGTTCTGCATCGGCTCGAACGCCACGCCGAGTTCGACCTGACGATCGCGCACCATTTCCAGCACTTGCTCGTTGATCACGTCGTTGACTGTCACGTTGACGTTTGGATAGCGCGCGCGGAAGGTCTTGAGGATCGGCGGCAGCAGGTTACCGGCAAACGACGGCATCGCCGCCAGCGTCACCCGCCCACGCTGCAGGCTGAAGCGCTGGCGCATTTCGTCTTCGGCGTTGTCCCAGTCGGCGATCAGGCGCCGGGCCAGCGGCAGCAGCGATTCGCCCTCCGGGGTCAGCGCCACGTTGCGCGTGTTGCGGCTGAACAGGCGCCCGCCCAGACCTTCTTCCAGCGCCTTGATGGTCAGGCTCAGCGCCGATTGAGACAGGTGCAGGCGCTCGCAGGCCACGGCAAAGCTCAGGCTCTGGGCCACGGCGAGAAAAGCGCGGATCTGCTTGATGGTCATGAACGATTCACTCAAGGAACTAAGCTGAACACCTCATTGATCGTTCCCACGTCGAGGCGTCGAACCGTCCGCGTGGTAACGCAGCCCGTGACGCTCCGCGTCACTGGGACGCGGAGCGTCCCTAGAGGCATTCCCACGCAGAGCGTGGGAACGATCAACGAGGTCAATTATTGAGCTTTATCAATCAATCAACCTTAAAAATCAACTTAACAAATATATCCTTCAGCGCGACACTCCAGTCATTCGGCTAGCCAGCCGCCCGACAAACAATAAAAGAGGTGCATATGGCAGGTTTCGACAAGCGCGTGTATTCCTACGAGGAAGCCATGGCAGGTCTTGAAGACGGCATGACCGTGATCGCCGGTGGCTTCGGCCTGTGCGGCATCCCGGAAAACCTGATCGCCGAGATCAAGCGCAAGGGCACCCGCGACCTCACCGTCGTCTCCAACAACTGCGGCGTGGATGGCTTTGGCCTCGGCGTGCTGCTGACCGACCGCCAGATCAGCAAGGTGGTCGCCTCCTACGTCGGCGAAAACAAACTGTTCGAAGAGCAACTGCTCAAAGGCGACATCGAAGTCGTCCTGACCCCGCAAGGCACCCTCGCCGAGAAAATGCGCGCAGGCGGTGCAGGCATTCCGGCCTTCTTCACTGCCACAGGCGTCGGCACTCCGGTCGCCGATGGCAAGGAAGTGCGTGAATTCCACGGTCGCAAGTACCTGATGGAAGAATCCATCACCGGCGACTTCGCCATCGTCAAAGGCTGGAAAGCCGACCACTTCGGCAACGTCATCTATCGCCACACCGCCCAGAACTTCAACCCGCTGGCCGCCACCGCCGGCAAGATCACCGTGGTCGAAGTCGAAGAAATCGTCGAACCCGGCGAGCTGGATCCGGCACACATCCACACGCCCGGCATCTACGTCGACCGGGTCATTTGCGGCACGTTCGAAAAACGCATCGAACAACGCACCATCCGCAAATAATCCAGGCTGACGGAGAACAAGAACATGGCACTTACTCGCGAACAAATGGCTCAACGCGTCGCCCGCGAAATGCAGGACGGCTACTACGTGAACCTCGGTATCGGCATCCCGACCCTGGTCGCCAACTACATCCCCGAAGGCATGGAAGTCATGCTGCAATCGGAAAACGGCCTGCTCGGCATGGGACCTTTCCCGACTGAAGACACCATCGACGCCGACATGATCAACGCCGGCAAGCAGACCGTGACCGCGCGCATTGGCGCGTCGATCTTCAGCTCCGCCGAATCCTTCGCAATGATCCGCGGCGGTCACGTCGACCTGACCGTGCTCGGCGCGTTCGAAGTGGACGTGCAAGGCAACATCGCCTCGTGGATGATCCCCGGCAAACTGGTCAAGGGCATGGGCGGCGCGATGGACCTGGTGGCCGGCGCCGACAACATCATCGTCATCATGACCCACGCGTCCAAGGACGGTGAGTCCAAGTTGCTGAGCCAGTGCAGCCTGCCGCTGACCGGCGCCGGTTGCATCAAGCGCGTCCTGACTGACCTTGCGTACCTGGAAATCGAAAATGGCGCTTTTGTCCTCAAGGAACGCGCACCTGGCGTCAGCGTCGAGGAAATCGTCGCCAAAACCGCAGGTAAACTGATCGTCCCGGATCACGTACCGGAAATGCAGTTCGCTGCCGAGTGAGGAATTCGAAAATGCAAGACGTCGTCATTGTTGCCGCCACGCGTACCGCGATCGGCAGTTTCCAGGGATCGCTGGCCACCGTCTCCGCCGTGGATCTGGGCGCAGCGGTCATCCGCCAGTTGCTTGAGCAGACCGGTCTGGACGGTGCTCAGGTCGATGAAGTGATCATGGGCCAGGTACTGACCGCCGGCGCCGGCCAGAACCCGGCGCGCCAGTCGGCGATCAAGGCCGGTCTGCCCCACGCCGTACCGGCCATGACCCTGAACAAGGTTTGCGGTTCGGGCCTCAAGGCCCTGCACCTCGGCGCCCAGGCGATCCGTTGCGGCGATGCTGACGTGATCATCGCCGGCGGCCAGGAAAACATGAGCCTGGCCAATTATGTGATGCCGGGCGCGCGCACCGGTCTGCGCATGGGTCACGCGCAAATCGTCGACACCATGATCAGCGATGGCCTGTGGGATGCGTTCAACGATTACCACATGGGCATCACCGCCGAGAACCTGGTCGAGAAGTACGAGATCAGCCGCGAGCAGCAGGACGCCTTCGCCGCTGCGTCGCAACAGAAAGCCGCCGCGGCCATCGAGGCCGGTCGTTTTGTCGATGAGATCACCCCGATCCTGATCCCGCAGCGCAAAGGCGATCCGGTGGCGTTCAAGGTCGACGAGCAGCCACGCGGCGACACCACCGCCGAATCCCTGGCCAAACTGCGTCCGGCCTTCAAGAAGGACGGCAGCGTCACCGCGGGCAACGCTTCGTCGCTGAATGACGGCGCGGCTGCGGTCATTCTGATGAGCGCCGAAAAAGCCAAGGCCTTGGGCCTGCCGGTGCTGGCGAAAATCGCCGCCTACGCCAACGCGGGCGTCGACCCGGCGATCATGGGCATCGGCCCGGTTTCCGCCACTCGCCGCTGCCTGGACAAGGCCGGCTGGAGCATTGGCCAGCTCGACCTGATCGAAGCCAACGAAGCCTTCGCCGCGCAATCGCTGGCAGTGGCCAAGGATCTGCAATGGGATCTGGATAAGGTCAACGTCAACGGCGGCGCCATTGCCCTCGGTCACCCGATCGGTGCATCGGGCTGCCGTGTGCTGGTGACCCTGCTGCACGAAATGATCAAGCGTGATGCGAAAAAGGGTCTGGCGACCCTGTGCATCGGCGGCGGTCAGGGCGTGGCCCTGGCACTGGAACGCGCGTAAATCCTTAGCGTTACAAAAGCGAGTTCACAGCGGGCGGCGGATCCACGACATCCACTGCCCGTTGGCAACAAAACCCGGTACGACTCACGTCGCACCGGGTATTTTTTTGCCCGGACGTCAGGCGAACTTCACCAGATTCAGCACCGGCAACGGCCCGCCCGGGAACTGCACCAGTCGTGCACCCACGCTCAACTCACCCAGATCGATACCGAAGAAGCCGAGCTGATCGATCAGCGCACCCACTTCCGCCTTGGCCTGCGCATCATCCCCGGACAGGAACAACACGCGCTTGCCACCCTCCGACGCCGGATCCGCTTCCAGCAAGCGTGCCAGCAAATGGTTGAACGCTTTGACCACACGCGCGCCCGGCACCCATTCGGCGAACACTTCGCTGGACGGCCGCCCCTGCAAATCCACCGGTTTGAACGACGGCGCTTCAATCGAATTGTTGGCGTCGATAACGATCCGTCCACCGAAGTCCGGGAGCCCGGCCAGTGCGGTTGGCAGTTTCGACCAGTTCACCGCGACCAGCACGATGTCTTGGGCCGCCGCTTCTTCACGGGTAACGGCACGGGCAGTCGGGCCGAGTTCCGCGACCAGCTCGGCCAGGGTCTCCGGCCCGCGACTGTTGGCGATGACCAACGGGATGCCCTGACGCGACAAGGCTTTGGCAAACGCTGAACCGATGGCGCCAGCGCCGATGATTCCGATAGTGCTCATGGTGTTCTCCTCAAAGTGGGGGTAAGACTCGAAACGAATCTTGCGCTTGCCATTCCCACTTGATTAGCCGGTAATGCCTTGAATGATCTTCAAGCATCGCTATCAGGTCGAACCCATGGAAACACTCGCCAATCTGGAATCTTTCGTACGCAGCGCCGAGACCGGCAGTTTCTCCTCCGCCGCACGGTTGCTGGCGCTGACCCCGGCGGCGGTCAGTCGCAACGTGGCCATTCTTGAACGCAACCTCGGCGTGCGGCTGTTTCAGCGCTCGACCCGCAAGCTGTCGTTGACCGAGGCAGGTGAAGGTTTTCTGGCGAGCATCGGCGGCAACCTCGACGCCTTGCAGGCAGCGATTGCGACGGTGGCGACCGAGCGCGGCGAGCCGGCGGGCGTGCTCAAGATCAGCCTGCCGCCGACGTTCGGCATCGATCACATGCTGCCGCTGCTGCCGGAGTTTCTGGCGCGCTATCCGCTGATTCGCCCGGAATGGCACTTCGAGAATCGTCAGGTGGATCTGATCGCCGAGGGCTACGACGTGGCGATTGGTGGCGGCTTCGAACTGACGCCCGGCGTGGTCGCCCGGCCATTGTCGTCCGCCGAAGTGCTGGCGGTGGCGTCGCCGACGTATCTGGCCGGCCGCACACTGCCGCGACATCCGGCTGATCTCGCCGATCACCACGGCATCGTCATGCGCGGCCTGCGCACCGGGCGCCTGCGCCAATGGCAGATGCACAACGAAGCCGGCGAACAGGCCAGCGCCCTGCTCAACCCGAACATCGTCCTGAATGACCCGATGGCCATGCGCACCGCGGCGTTGTTGGGTCTGGGCGTGACGATGCTGGTGCTGCCCGATGTCAGTGCGCAGATCGAACGCGGTGAACTGGTGCGACTGTTGCCCGACTGGCAATGCGATGCCGGCGCGATTTCGCTGTACTACCCCAGCCGCACCTTGCTGCCGGCCAAGACCCGGGTGTTCATTGATTTTGTGGTGGAAGCGTTTGGCCGTTAGGCCGCCAGCTGCAGAATCAACCAGGCATTCGCCCCGCTGATCACCACAAACAATCCCCACGCGAGCACCTTGGTCGGCAACCGGTTCACAAACGGCCCCATCAGTTGCTTGTCGTTGGTGATGCGAATCAGCGGATACAGCGCAAACGGCAGTTGCAGGCTCAACACCACCTGGCTCAACACCAGCAACTTGCCCACCGCGCCGTCGCCCATCAGCCACACGCCGATGAATGCCGGAATCAGCGCCAGCCCACGGGTGATCAGGCGCCGCTGCCAGCAAGGGATCCGCAGGTTCAGATAGCCTTCCATGATCACTTGCCCGGCGATGGTGCCGGTGAAGGTCGAACTCTGCCCCGAGGCCAGCAACGCCACGCCGAACAGCACACTGGCCAGCGCGCCGCCCACCAATGGGTCGAGCAAGTGATAGGCGTCCTGGATGTCGACCACGTCGGTGTGTCCGGACTGATGAAAGGCTGCCGCCGCGAGAATCAGGATCGCCGCGTTGACCAGCAACGCCAGCGCCAGCGAACCGATGGTGTCGATGCGCGCCAGTTTTACCGCGTCCTGCTTGCTGGCCAGATCCTTGCCAATCAACCGTGTCTGCACGATCGAGGTGTGCAGGTACAGGTTGTGCGGCATGACAGTGGCGCCGAGGATGCCGATGGCCAGGTACAACGGCGCGGCGTCGCTGATCGCCGACAGTGACGGTTTGAAGCCTAGGGCGACGTCCGGCCAGTACGGTTTGATCAACAGCAATTCAACGAAGAAACACGCGCCGATGGTGCCCACCAGCACCAGCATGATTGCCTCCAGCCGGCGGAAACCACGGTTCTGCAGGGCCAGCACCAGCAATGTATCGAATGCGGTCAGGGCGATGCCGAACGTCAGCGAACACCCCAGCAACAGGTGAAACGCCAGCGCACAGCCGAGCACTTCTGCCAGGTCGGTGGCGATGATCGAGATTTCCGCCAGCACCCATTGCAGCCGCGCCGTCGGAGTGCTGTAGCGTTCGCGGGACAGCTGCGCCAGATCGCGCCCGGTGGCGATGCCCAATCGCGAGCACAGGCATTGCACAACCATGCCCGCCAGACTCGCCAGCAACACTACGAACAACAGGCTGTAACCGAAGCGCGAACCGGCCTCGATGGCGGTGGCCCAGTTGCCCGGGTCCATGTAGCCGATCGACACCAGCAAACCGGGGCCGGCAAAGCGCAGCACGCGTTTGAAGAACGAGGCGTTGGGATCGACCGGAACACTGCCGGCCACTTCCGGCGGGCAGAACGGCGCCGTAGCGATTTTGGGCAAGCTGAATTTCACGCACACATCCAGAAACAAGTCGAAAGACGCAGCTTAGACGTTTCAGTCGGTGCGCCCAAGCGCAGATGTGCTGCGATCAGGGTTTGGCAGTACCCAGCAGTTGCTGGCGCAGTTCGGGATTGCGCGTGCGTGGATCCAGCCAGATATTGAAAAAAGCCTGGGCGAACAGAGGGTCATTGATCTCGTGCTGCAACTGTTGGCCAACAAAAAACCGCGCGCCCTGCCTTGGCAGATACACCCCGGTGATCCGCGTGCCGGCCTGCACGTCGACGAACGATTGCTGCATCTGGGCCTGCCACACCGCCAGTTGCGCAGGATTGATGGAGGAGCCTGCCAGGCGTTTGATCTCGTCGACGCTGGCCTTGACCAAATCTTCGCGGGACACGCTACGCCGATAGATCAGCTCCAGGGCGAAGGGCTGACCATCGGCCAATGGACGCGCGGCGCTCCACAACCGGGCGTTGTAAACGTCGAAACCGAACACGCTGAAATCGCCGGTGCCGATGATCTGCGCGCCGGGCACCGCGTCCTGCCAACTGGCCCAGGTGGGTGTCAGCAACAACGCCCACAAGCCGATCCCGCAGCATCCACGCAACAACTTCGGTGTATTGCTCATCGCGGTATCGACTCCGGTAAACCCTGATACTCAGAGCATAGTCGGCTATTGCGCTCGTCATTTTGTATACATGTTTTGCATGCATATACAGCAATCCGTGAACCACAGTGCTAACGTGGCCCTTATTGACCCGAAGGAGACACCTGCGTGCTGATCCTCAAACTGCTGCTGATTCCCGGTTTCCTGCTGCTGATTTCCCTCGCGGGCAAGCGTTGGGGCCCCAGCGTCGCCGGGTGGCTGTCGGGGTTGCCAGTGGTGGTCGGGCCGATTCTGTTTTTCCTCGCCATCGAGCAAGGCCCGGCGTTTGCCGCGCAATCGGCGGTGGCGGCGCTGTCGGCCATGTTTGCGATGATCGCGTTTTGCATCACTTACGCGCAGGTGGCGCAGCGGGCGAGCTGGCCGCTGGCGTTGGTGGTTTCTTTATCGGTCTGGGCCGTGCTGGCGTTGATCCTGTCGCTGATACCGGCCTCTCTGCCCTTCTCGATTGCCGCCGCTGCAACTGCCCTGCTTGCCGCGCCATACCTGTTTCCCAAGGTACAACCGGTGGTAAGTGGCCCGGCGCCGAAGTCGGACAAACTGGTCTGGCGGATGATCGCCGGGGCCGCGCTCACGCTGGTGGTGACGATGCTGGCCAGCACCGTCGGCGAGCGCTGGAGCGGTCTGCTCGCGGTGTTCCCGGTGCTCGGCAGCGTGATTGCGGTGTTTTCCCAGCAGACCCGTGGCCCGGCGTTTACCGCCGCGTTGTTGCGGGCGACAGCGACGGGGATGTATTCGTTTTCGGCGTTTTGTCTGGTGCTGGCGCTGACGGTTCCCAATCTGGGTTTCGGCGGTTTCGTGGTGGCCGTGGCCGTTTCGGTGGCGATGCTGGGCGTCACCCGGCAGTTGCTGGCCAAACCCGCGCCGGCACCGTCGCCGAACTGAACCCGCCCGGACAAACCGCTCTGGAGTGCCGGGTGTGCTCCGTGGGATGATCGCCGCCCAAGCGCGACCATCCCTCGGAGATTCGAATGTCATTGCTTAGCAAGAAAGCCGTCGTCCTGTTGTTGGCGGCGGTGGCCGGTTTCGGCGCCATCAATGCTCAGGCAGCCAAGGCCAAAGAGAAGGTTGTCACCGAGAAAGTCTCGATGCTCGACGGCAAATTCAGTTTTGTCCTGCCCAAGGGCTTTGTCGGCGACCCGCTGCCGGCCGGGCCGACCGGCGCCAAGGGCACCATGTACAGCAACGACGCCACCAAGACTGTGGTCATCGTCGCCGAAAACCAGATTCCCGAAGGCAACAACGTCAAGGACAACGACAGTGCATTCCTCGACGGCACCGTCTCCGATTTCATCGACGCCCAACGCAAGGCCCTGCCGGACTTCAACAAGCTCAGCGAAAAGAGCCTGACCCAGAAAGGTAACGGCCTGGGCTTGCGTCAGGTCGACAGCACCGCCACCCAGGGCGGCGGCCAGACTCTCAACACCACGTTGCTGGCCGGTTCCGGCACGCGCATGGCGCTGGTCCAGGTGATTTCCCGAGCCAGCGACAAGAGCGGTCACGAGGCACTGGTGAAAACCATCCTCAAGGAAAAGTGATCTTCACGGGTTGAGTTGCTGCAACCAGTCGTTCAAATCCCGAAGCTCGGCCGCACTGATGCTGTGGCCGACGCCGGGATAGGCATGAAATTGCGGTTTGTACGACAGCTTCTGCAACAACGCATCGGCCTCGGTGCCACCGCTGTAAGGCACACGGTCATCCGCCGTGCCGTGGCCGATGAAGATTTCCAGCGGCGGATGCTGCTGCTCTGATTTCAGCTCGCTCTTGAGCACCGGCAATACCCGCCCGCTCAACGCCGCGATGCCACCCACTACCGCCGGCTGCCGCAGCCCTACCTCGTAGGTCATCATCGCGCCCTGGCTGAAACCGATCAGGTACACCTTCTCCGGTTGCGCGTGATATTTCTGCGCCGCTGCGGCGATAAAGGCCCGCAGTTTCTGGCTGCTGGCCTTCAGATCATCCGTCTCGCCGTTGTAGGCACCTTCGCCTTTCTTGCGAAACCACTGGAAACGCCCTTCACCCAACGCCATCGGTGCCTGCACCGACAGGTAGTTGTACTGCTTGGGCAGCTGAAATTTCATACCGATCAAGTCTGCTTCGTTGCTGCCATAGCCATGCAGGAAAATCACCAGCGGACGCTGTTCGGCGTCCGGGTGAACCTGGGCCAGGTAGTTGAGCGGCAGATCGTTTTGCAGCGAGGTCTGAGCCTGAACGGCAGTGGACGCGAGCAGCGTCAACAGCGTAAACACCTTCAACATAAGCCTTCCTTCACACAGTGCAGGGTTCGGCGCAGAGCCTAACACTGTGATCCGGAGGATGGGGTGTCAGTCGTTGATCAGCTTGCCGACTCGAATCGGCTCGCGCCCCGCCACTTTCGCCTGCCAGATACCCGGCTGGGTGTAGCGACCGCGATCGATGGCGAACAACACGCCACTGGTGCCGGCACGCACGGTGGTCACGCGGTCGTTCAACGGATCGACCACTTCGAACAGCGCATCGCCGCGCTCGACCCACTCACCGGCATCGCGCAGGAAACTCACCACGCCATGGTGCGGGGCGAACAGGTATTCGGTGCCTTCGAACGGCATGCCTTCGCAGCATTCGTCCGGCGCTTTCGGCCATTCACCGCTGATGAAGCCCTGCTCGGCCAAAAAGCCCAGTATCGCCTCGCAATTGGCCTGAGCCTGATCGACGCGGGTGTCGCCCATGCTGCCCAGTTCCAGTGTGGTAGCGAGGTTGGCCGGTGGAATCGCAGCCTCCGGGAACATCCGCGCCAGGCGCAACCACGGCGAGGAGCAGGATTCATCGAACGAACTGCCACCGGAATCTTCACACAACAGCGCCACGCCAGCCTTCAGGCGTGCGGCGAGGGATCGCCACTGCGGCCAGTGCTGCGGCAAGGCGTAGATATGAATCGCGGCGTCGAAATCGCAATGCAGATCGAGGGTGATGTCGGCCTCACAGGCGTGGCGCAGCAACAGGCGGTGCAGCGCTTCCAGTTGCGACGCCGGCGCTGGCAACGCATCAAGCACCTGGCCCATGGTCTGGCGGATCAACGCAATGTTGGCTTGGGCATCACCACCCAACTGATGCCCGATGCGCTCGGCCACCGGCGCGCTGAGTTCGACGAAGGAGCGGTTGAAGTTCTTGCCGCTGCCCAGCTCGAAACGCCCCATGTGGCTGCCTTGCAGGTGCTGATCGAGGCCGATCGGGTTGGCCACCGGCACCAGTTCGATCACGCCTTGCAACTGGCCGTTGCTTTCCAGTTCGGCCAGGCGTTTTTTCAGCTCCCACGCGGTACGCATGCCCGGCAGTTCATCGGCGTGCAGGCTGGCCTGGATGTAGGCCTTGCGCGGGCCGGCGCCGTAACGGAACACGCTCAGGGAACGTTCGCTGCCCAGGTGGCTCCAGGGCAGAAGGTGGTCGATGCGTTGCATGGGGAACTCCGGAAATTCTGTAGTCGTTGCCGAGGCAATGACTGCATTGAAAATGTGCTGACAGGATAAATCACGGGCGAAAAAAAAGTGGCCACCGAATGAACGGGGCCACTTTTTTCTACGGCGTATTAATGGCCGTACACGTCAAAGTCGAAGTACTTGTCCTGCACTTGCTTGTACTTGCCGTTGGCGCGGATTTCGTTGATGGCGGTGTTGAATTTCTCAGCCAGCTCGGTATCGCCTTTACGCACTGCAATACCGGCGCCGCCGCCGAAGTACTTGGCGTCTTCGTAGGTCGGGCCGACGAATTCAAAGCCTTTGCCGGCGTCGGTTTTCAGGAAGCCGTCGCTCAGGTTGACCGAGTCGGCCAGCATCGCGTCGATACGACCGGACACCATGTCCAGGTTGGCTTCCTGCTGCGAGCCGTAACGCACCAGTTCGATCCCGGCCGGCACCAGCACTTCGGTGGCGTAACGGTCGTGGGTACTGGCGCGCAGCACGCCGACTTTCTTGCCTTTGAGCTCAACCAGCGGGTCTTTCACGCCCGAGCCTGCCTTCATCACGAAGCGCGCCGGGGTGTGGTAATACTTGATGGTGAAATCGACGTTTTTCTTGCGGTCGTCAGTGATGGTCATCGAGGACAGGATCGCATCGATCTTCTTCACTTTCAGCGCCGGGATCAGGCCGTCGAACTCTTGCTCGACCCAGGTGCATTTGACTTTCATCTGCTCACACAGCGCGTCGCCGATGTCCACGTCGAAACCGGCCAGTTTGCCGTCAGGGGTTTTCATCGAGAATGGCGGGTAACCGGCTTCGATACCGATACGGATCGGTTTGGCGTCTTCGGCCACGGCGGTCAGGGACAACATCGACAGTGCCAGGGCACCGAACATAACCAGCTTTTTCATTTATTACTCCCGTGTGCGGAGGCTTTTATTGGCAGCTTTCGATTGTCAGGTTCGGCCTTGGGCTGTGTAGCGCAAAGAAACCGAAGTGGCCGGCAGTCTATGGCGGCGCGCACGGGGCAAATTGTGTTTAAGCGACAAATACTTACAGAAAATCGGCGAGTGCCATCACGTGGGAAAAGTGTGCGCCAGAGCGGTGCAAGGGTTGTAGGACAAAGCCGACAAAAGGTGCCGCCGAAGCGGCAACCTTCTGGCTATCAGCAGTCGCAAGCGATCGGCGCAGTGGCGACGCGCGCTGTCGCAACACTCAACTGGAAGCCTTCATCCAGCCACCCGGTCACCCCGCCGATCATCTCCTTGACCGGATAACCCAACGCCGCCAGCTTCACCGCAGCTTTGTTGGCACCATTGCAGTGGGGACCGGCGCAATAAACCACGAAAAGCGTGTTTTTCGAGTAGTCCACCAACCCTTCCGCCGTCAGCAAACGCCCCGGAATATTGATCGCTCCCGGCACATGTCCACGTTCGTAGGCCAACGGCCCGCGCACGTCCACCAGCACAAAGTCGACATCACCGGCTTCCTGGCTGCTGAAGACGTCGGAACAATCGGTTTCAAAGGTCAGACGGTTGCTGAAATGCATCAGGGCAATGGCTGAAGGCGCTGCAGGGATTTCGCGAACCAGGCTGGGCATGTTGAATCACTCCTTTGTCTGTGGGGATGAACAGACTTTATCGAGCCGCCGCTTGCCGCTACAGTGGCGCACAAGACACTCACCGGGAATTTTCCGCCAAATGCCTGATTCACCTGGATTGGTCGCGATTCTGGCCTACGACGGCCTCTGCACATTCGAGTTCGGCATCGCCGTGGAGATCTTCGGCCTGGCCCGGCCGGAGTTCGATTTCCCGTGGTACGAGCACTGCATCGCCGCCGTCGATCAAGGGCCGATGCGCGCCATGGGCGGAATTCAGGTGCTGGCCGATGGCGGTCTTGAGCTGTTGGCGGATGCGCGCACCATCATCATTCCCGGCTGGCGCGACCGTAGTGCGCCGGTGCCGGAAGCCTTGCTGGAAGCATTGCGTGCAGCCCATTCGCGCGGTGCCCGGTTGCTGTCGATCTGCTCGGGCGTGTTTGTGCTGGCGGCCAGCGGCCTGCTCGACGGGCACGGCGCCACCACTCACTGGCGCTACACCTCGGAGCTGGCCGAGCGCTTCCCGGCCATCGATGTCGACCCGGACGTGCTTTACGTCGATTCCGGCCAATTGATTACTTCGGCCGGCAGCGCGGCCGGAATCGACGCCTGCCTGCACCTGGTGGCGCGGGACTTCGGCACCCAGATCGCCAACTCGGTGGCGCGGCGGCTGGTGATGTCGCCGCAGCGCACCGGCGGTCAGGCGCAATTCATTCCGACGCCGGTCAGCCCGACGCCGCGCAGCGACCTGTCGCGCGTGATGCAGTGGGCCCGCGAGCGCCTGCACGAACCGCTGGAAGTGCGCGATCTGGCCAGCGAAGCGGCGATGAGCGAACGCACCTTCCTGCGAAAATTCAGCGAAGCCAGCGGCCAGTCACCCAAGGCCTGGCTGCAACACGAACGCCTGGCCCGGGCCCGGGAATTGCTGGAAAGCACGCCGCAGAACACCGAACAGATTGCCCTGCGCTGTGGCTATCGGTCGGTGGAGAGCTTTCGTGTGGCGTTTCGCAGCGTGGTCGGGGTGCCGCCGTCGGTGTATCGCGAACGCTTTGGTCGAGAGATCAAGGCTTGCGCAGAAGATAGGTGTCCATGATCCAGCCATGCTCGGCCCGCGCAGCCTTGCGTACCCGTTCTATCTCATCGGCAACGTCGTCGAGCTTGCCATGGATGAGGATTTCGTCCGGCGTGCCGAGGTAGGCGCCCCAGTAGATCTCTGTCTCCTGATCCGTCACCTGATGGTAGGAATCTTCGGCGTCGAGCATCACCACCAGACTGTCCGTGTCACTCACCTGCCCTGCCGCCAGGCGTCGGCCGGTGGTGATTTCAATCGAGCGGCCGATGGTGTTCAACGGCACCTTGTGTTGTGCCGCCAGGGCCTGAACGCTGGTGATGCCGGGAATGACTTCAAATTCAAACGCGCATCGCCCCGAATCCAGAATCGCCTGCAGGATACGAATGGTGCTGTCGTACAGCGCTGGATCGCCCCACACCAGAAAACCGCCGCACTGCCCGTCAGCCAATTCGTCACTGATCAGGCGTTCAAAGGTTTGCTGCTTGGCGCGGTTCAGATCATCGACGCTGGCGCTGTAGTCCACATCGCCGCGCTCGCGCTCCGGGCTGTGGGCTTCGGCGAAACGGTACGTACGATCGCTGATGTAGCGCTCGCAGATTTCTCGCCGCAGGTCGATCAGCTTGTCCTTGCTACGGCCCTTGTCCATCAGGAAAAACACGTCCACCCGGTTCAGCGCCTTCACCGCCTGCATCGTGATGTAGTCCGGGTTGCCGGCACCGATGCCGATCACCAGCAATCGCTTCATTGCTCTGCTCCTTCCACGCTCATGCCGGACAAGCGTAGTCGCCAGCGCCCGGCAAACCGCAGATCGACCACCGCCAGCGGCTCGACATCGATGCTGTGAAACGCCTCGCCCTGCACGACCTGCATCAATGCAGCACGAATCACGAACGGATGGGTAACCGCCACCACGTGCCCCGGCGTGGCTTGCAGTGAAACCAGCCACGCGGCCACTCGCTCGCGCAGTTGCGCCACCGACTCGCCACCATGGGGTGCGGCGTGCGGATCGTCGAGCCAGGCTTGCAATGCCTCGGGTTCGTTCCGCTGCAAATCCTTTATCGACTGACCTTGCCAGCGTCCCCAGTCGCAATCACGCAGGGCCTGATCAATGTGTATGTCGTGGCCAAACCACGCCGCCGTCTGGCGAGTGCGCAGTTCCGGGCCGCAAATCAACCGTGACGCAGTGTCCAGACGCGAAGCCAGCGAGTCGGACGCCAGCGCCACGTCTTCAACAGGCTCGTTCGTAGGAAAACACGCCAATTTTTGTGCGACTGTTCTGGCATGGCAGATCAAGGTCAAACGGGTGGTCTGCACGGGAGGCTACTCGGCTGAAAGACAGGACGGTCATCGACATAATCGCTGATGAAGCGGCAATTGTGCCGTAAACCGGGATGCTCCGGGCGAGTCGATTGGATGATCCGAGCGTGTGAAAGCGGCAATGTCTGACACCATTATGGGCAATGGACTACAAAACTGGTCGACATACGTGTAACCCTTGCGTTACGGGCATCCCGCCTCATTTTGGGGCCTGATTTAAACGCGGAAAAATTCGCTAGACATGTAGCGTCAGTTACATAAATACTGTTTTAACGGATTGTGAAGCGAATTCAACACCCCATCCAGCAGGAGCCCGGATGCCCCCTTTAAGAGACCTGATCACCGACCCCGGCCTTGACCTGACGCCGTCGGAGCGCAAAGTCGTTCGCGCCTTGCTCGATCAGTATCCACGCAACGGGCTTGGCCCGATGGCGCGCCTGGCCGAACATGCCGGCGTCAGCGATCCGACCATCGTGAGGCTGGTGAAAAAGCTCGGCTTCGGTGGTTACGCCGAATTCCAGGACGCCCTGCTCAGTGACATGGACCATCGCCTGCGCTCGCCGCGCACTCTGTTGCAGCCGCGCTCGCATCAGAACAAGGACGATGCCTGGAGTCATTATCTGGCTCATAGCCACAACCTGCTGGCCGAAACCCAGGCCCTGACCCAGCCGGAAGATGTGCGAATTCTGGCCGACTGGCTGCTCGACACCCGCCATCAGGTCTACTGCTTCGGCGGACGCTTCAGCAGTTTGATGGCGACTTACCTGCTCAATCATTTGCGTCTGCTGCGCCCCGGTTGCTTTGCGCTGGAAGACAACGCGCAACTGCCCGACCGCCTGTTCGACCTGCAACGTCAGGACGTGGTGCTGGTGTTCGACTATCGCCGCTACCAGACCCAGGCCCTGCGCGTGGCGAGCGCGGCGAAGAACAGCAACGCCCGCGTTGTGCTGTTCACCGACATCTACGCCTCACCGCTGCGCGAGCTGGCCGACATGATCATCAGCGCCCCGGTGGAGTCGGCCTCGCCGTTCGACACCATGGTCCCGGCGCTGGCCCAGGTTGAAGCATTGATTGCTTGCCTGACTCTGCGTAGCCCGGACCTGGCCGATCGCCTGGAAGGCATCGATGCCCTGCGCAACGACTTCGACACCCATTTGCTGGAGGATAAATAAGGATGTTCAGCCTTCCCCATCGCTCGCCACGGGACCTGCCGTTTGTCACCGATCACACCGCCCTGTTGCTGGTGGACATGCAGCGCGCCTGGCTCGAGCCGCAGTTCGACCCGCACCTCGAAGGCCCGGACGCCGCGTATTTCCTCAACCGCACGCGCTCGCAAGTGGTACCCAATCAGGTTCGCCTGCTCAACGCCTTCCGCGAAGCACGGCAGAACGTGCTGCACACCCTGATCGAAAGCCTGACCGCCGATGGCCGTGACCGCTCGCTGGATCACAAGCTGTCGGACATGCACCTGCCCAAGGGCAGCCCGCAGGCACAGGTCATCGCCGAACTGACCCCGGCGGAAAACGAAATCGTGCTGCCGAAGACCTCTTCCGGGGTCTTCAACTCGACCAACATCGACTACGTGCTGCGCAATCTGGAAACCCGCCACCTGATCATCGCCGGAATTGTCACCGACCAGTGCGTCGACATGGCCGTGCGCGACGCCGCCGACCGTGGCTACCTCGTCACTCTGGTGGCGGACGCCTGCGCGACCTACACCGAAGCACGTCACGACGCCTGCCTGAACGCGATCAAGGGCTACTGCTGGATCACCGACACCGACACCGTGCTCGGTCGGTTGCAGGAGATGCAGCCATGAGCGAACGCCTGTCACCGTTGCCGATGACCACCATCGTCACCACCGACCTGATCGGCGTCACCCGTGGCCGCTCGTTTCCCACCGATGAGCTGGAGCATTATCAGGCCGCCGGTTGCGGCTGGGTACCAGCCAACAGTGCGCTAACGCCGCAGGACATCATCGCTTCGACCAGTCCGTGGGGCGCGTATGGCGACCTGCGGCTGATTCCCGATCTGGCCAGCCGCGTCACCGTCGGCAACGGCCCGGACGCCGCAGCGCCAGCTCTGGATTTCATCCATGGTGACATCCGCGAAACCGATGGCCGACCATGGGCCGCCTGTCCGCGCACGCTGCTGCGCAACGAGGTCGAGCGCTATCGCGATGAGCTCGGCTTGCAGGTCAACGCCGCGTTCGAGCACGAATTCAACCTGCACGCCGGGTTTGCCGAACATCTGGCGTTCTCGCTCGAAGCCCAGCGCCAGGGCGCCGAATTCGGTGGCTGGCTGCTCAGTGCGTTGCGCGCCGGTGGCGTCGAGCCGGAAATGTTCCTGCCCGAATACGGCAAGCATCAATACGAAATCACCTGCCGCCCTACCCTTGGCGTGGCGGCGGCGGATCGCGCGGTCAACGTGCGCGAGATCACCCGCGAAATCGCCCGGCAGATGGGTCTGGATCTGAGCTTTGCGCCGAAGACCGCCGCCGACGCGGTGTGCAACGGCGTACACCTGCACGTCAGCCTGCTCGATCTGGCCGGTCAGCCGATGTTCTACGACGCCGGCACCAGCAATGGCCTGTCGACCCTCGGCCAGCACTGGGCGGCGGGTGTGCTGCATTACTTACCGGCGCTGTGCGCATTCACTGCACCGACGCCGGTGTCGTATGAACGCTTGCAGCCGCACCACTGGAGCGCTTCCTACGCTTGCCTCGGCCAGCAGAATCGCGAAGCGGCGCTGCGGATCTGCCCGACCGTGAGCCTGGGGAACAAACCCGTGGCGAAGCAATACAACCTTGAGTTCCGCGCCATGGACGCCACCGCCTCGCCGCATCTGGCAATGGCCGCGCTGTTAATTGCCGGACGCCTGGGGATCGAGCAACGTCTGGCGCTGAACGCGATCACCGATGAAATCCCCGATTCACTCAACGACGAACAACGCAAGGCCCGGGGCATCGTTGCCCTGCCCGCCTCTCTTGCCCAGGCACTGGATTGCCTGCGTCGCAGTGAAGCGCTGGTCGAAGCGCTGCCAAGCGCGTTGCTCGAGACTTTTTTCGCCCTTAAAACCGAGGAACTGGCGCTGACGGAACAGCTCTCGCCCGCTGATCTTTGTGAGCACTATGCACGCCTGTACTGAATCCGTTGAGCTTGGGTTGTACACCCGACCGGTCTACAACCTGAGCCGTGAAGATTCGACGCACCCGCTGATTCTGGTGTGCGAACACGCCAGCCGTTACATCCCCGAGGCCCTGAACAATCTGGGCCTGGATGACACGGCGGCGCGCGAACACATCGCCTGGGACATCGGAGCCCTGGCGCTGGCCGAGCAACTGTCGGAGCAACTGGGTGCAACTCTGCTGAGCGCCAACTATTCGCGCCTGCTGATCGACCTCAACCGCCCGCGGCATGCGCCCGACAGCATACCGGCGCAGAGCGAGATCTATCAGGTGCCGGGCAACCGCGAGCTCGACGAGGCCACCCGCGAATACCGTCGCCAGTGCCTGTTCAAGCCGTTTCACACACGGCTGCAACAACTGATCGATGCACGTCTGGCCGAAGGTCGGCCGGTACGGGTGGTAGGGATTCACAGTTTCACCCCGGTGTACTACGGCCAGCCGCGCGAGCTGGAAGTCGGCGTGCTGTTCGGTCAGGCCCGGGCCTATGCCCAACGGATGCTCGACGGTCTGGAGCGACACCCGCTGAAAGTCGCCGGCAACCAGCCGTACAAAATCGACCCGCTGGGCGACATGACCCTGCCGGTGCATGGCGATGCAAGGGGCCTCGATTCGGTGTTGATCGAA
Source organism: Pseudomonas sp. B707 (assembly GCF_022496685.1). NCBI lineage: Bacteria > Pseudomonadati > Pseudomonadota > Gammaproteobacteria > Pseudomonadales > Pseudomonadaceae > Pseudomonas > Pseudomonas sp. B707. The sequence continues at coordinate 100,254 of NZ_WTVE01000009.1, forward strand.
GTGCGCAACGACCTGCTGCGTAGCCCGGAAGCGGTTTCTCGCTGGGCGAATTATCTGGCACCACTGCTGTAAAAAATGTTGTAACCACTGCTGATGCTGTAAACGACGGACCGATATAACAACTAAAACGACCGATTGGCTGACAAGGAGTTGCGCTTCATGGAAATAGAAGAGTTCGGCTACAAACAGGAGTTGAAACGTAGCCTGACACTGACCGATCTGGTGGTGTACGGGATGATCTTCATGATCCCCATCGCCCCGTTCGGCGTGTATGGCTACGTCAACGCCGAGGCACCGGGGATGGTGCCTCTGGCGTACATCATCGGCATGGTGGCGATGGTGTTCACCGCTCTGAGTTACGGCAGCATGGCCCGGGCCTTTCCGATTGCCGGATCGGTGTATTCCTACGCGCAACGGGGCCTGAATCAACACGTCGGCTTCATCGCCGGCTGGCTGATGCTGCTCGATTACCTGCTGATTCCGCCGCTGCTTTACGTGTATGCGGCGATGGCGCTCAACCATTTGTACCCGGACATTCCGAAAGTCGGCTTCATTCTGGCGTTCCTGGTCAGCGCGACCTTCGTCAACCTGCGCGGCATCACCTTTACCGCTCGCATGAACATTGTGTTCCTGCTGGCGCAACTCGTGGTGCTGGGCATTTTCCTGTTCTATGCCTGGAATGCCCTGCACAACGGTGGCGGCAACGGCCAGTTGACCCTGGCGCCGCTGTATCACCCGGAAACCTTCAACTTCGCCCTGCTGATGCAAGCGGTGTCGATTGCGGTGCTGTCGTTCCTCGGTTTCGATGCGATCTCTACGCTTGCCGAAGAGATCAAGGGCGATCCGGGCCGCAGCGTCGGCAAAGCGGCACTGATCACGCTGGTAGTGATGGGTGTGATTTTCGTCGCACAAACCTGGATCGCTACCGATCTGGCAGCCGGCATGGGCTTCAAGTCCGCTGACACCGCGTTCTATGAAATCGCCGAAATCGCTGCCGGCAGCTGGCTGGCGACCCTGACCGGCGTGGCCACGGCCCTGGCCTGGGGCGTGGCGGTGGCGATCACTTCACAAGCGGCGGTCTCGCGCCTGCTGTTCGGCATGGCCCGCGACGGCAAGCTGCCGAAAGTGCTGGCCAAGGTCCACCCGAAACACAACACGCCGTACCTGAGCATCTATCTGGTAGCCGTGCTGTCGCTGGTGATCTGCTACCTGTTCATCAATTCGGTGGACACCCTGACTTCCCTGGTCAACTTCGGCGCCCTGAGCGGCTTCATGCTGCTGCACCTGACCGTGATCAATTACTACTGGCGCCGGCAGAAATCCGGCCAGGTGATCCGTCACCTGATCTGCCCGGTGATCGGCTTCATCATCGTCGCGGCCATCATGTACAACATGGGCGTCGATGCACAGAAACTCGGCCTGATCTGGATCGCACTGGGTCTGGTGTACCTGTTCTTCCTGAACAAGCTCGGCGCCAGTACCGCGCTGCCTGACCCGAGCAATGGCTGACAAGAAAAAGAGCGGCGTCTGACAACAAATCAGGCGACCGCCGCTTTAACGCGTGGAAACCGACAGTGATAGTCAGGTTCGGCGAATGGGCCGAACCTTTTGATACAGGAGTGCATCCATGCTGGTCTTACGCCCAGTCGAGCCAAACGACCTGCCTCAATTGCAACAATTGGCGCGCGACAGCCTGGTGGGCGTCACGTCCCTGCCGGACGACAGCGAACGTCTTAGCGAAAAAATCGCCGCGTCCTGTGCCTCGTTCGACAGCGATGCGGCGGCTCAGGGCCCGGAGAATTACTTCTTCGTGCTGGAAGACATCGACAGCCATCGACTGGTCGGCTGCTCGGAAATCCTCGCCACCGCAGGTTTCAACGAGCCGTTCTACAGCCTGCGCAACCGCCACTTCACCAGCGCCTCGCGGGAGCTGAACATCGAGCACGGCGTGCCGGCGCTGTCGCTGTGTCACGACCTCAGCGGGCATACGCTGCTGCGCGGTTTTCACATCGATGAAGCGCTGGTGCGCACGCCGTTTTCCGAATTGCTGTCGCGGGCACGCCTGCTGTTCATCGCCGCCCACGCGCCGCGATTTGCCGAAGCGGTGATCACCGAGATCGTTGGCTACAGCGACGAGCAAGGCAACTCACCGTTCTGGGATGCGCTGGGCAAACATTTCTTCGACCTGCCCTACGTCGAAGCCGAACGCCTGTGCGGTTTGCAGAGCCGTACGTTTCTCGCCGAACTGATGCCGCAATACCCGATCTACGTGCCGATGCTGCCGCAAGCCGCGCAGGACTGCATCGGCCGCATCCACCCGGACGGTCAGGAAGCCTTCGACATCCTCGAGCGCGAGGGTTTTGAAACCAACAGCTACATCGATCTGTTCGATGCCGGCCCGACCTTGTATGCACGCACCGCCAACATCCGTTCTATCGCGCAGAGCCAGACAGTCACGGTTCAGGAGGAACCCCTGATCGATGCTCGCGGTCGCTATCTGGTGAGCAACGATGCTCTGCATGGCTTTCGGGCGGTGGTCGCCGAGCTGGATTTCCAGCCCGGTCAGCCCCTGGCGCTCGATCCGGCCCTGTGCGCGGCGCTCAACGTCCGCGCTGGCGGCACGATCCGGTTGATCGCCCTGTGAACCGCGCCCCTACCCAACGACAGTGCCCGAGCTGGCGCGCAAAAGGAGTTGCAGCATGATTGTCCGTCCGGTCCAAGTCAGCGACCTGCCAGCGTTGATGACGCTGGTGCAACAGGCCGGGCCGGGGTTCACCACCCTGCCCGCCAACGAAGATCGCCTGGCCCACCGGGTACGCTGGGCGCAACGGGCGTTCGCCGAACAGGTCGAGCGGGCCGATGCCGATTACCTGTTCGTGCTTGAAGACGACGAGCAGCGCGTGGTCGGCGTCAGCGCTCTGGCCGGGGCCGTCGGCCTGCGTGAGCCTTGGTACAACTATCGGGTCGGGCTGACCGTCAGCTCGGCGCCAGACCTGGGCATTCAGCGGCAGATCCCGACGCTGTTCCTCAACAACGAACTGACCGGCCAATCGGAGCTGTGCTCGCTGTTCCTGCGCCACGACCAGCGCCATGGCAGCAATGGACGTCTGCTATCGCTGGGGCGCTTGCTGTTTGTCGCCGAATTCCCGCACCTGTTCGGCGAGAAAATGATCGCCGAACTGCGCGGCAGTGCCGACGAACAAGGCTGTTCGCCGTTCTGGGACAGCCTGGGCCGGCACTTCTTCCAGATGGACTTCAGCCACGCCGACCACCTGTCCGGGCTCGGCAATAAAGCCTTCATCGCCGAACTGATGCCGCGTCAGCCACTGTATACCTGCCTACTCACCGAACAGGCTCAGGCCGTTATCGGCCAGGCCCACCCCAACACCGAACCGGCATTGAAAATCCTTCAGTCCGAGGGCTTCGCCCACAAAGGCTACATCGACATCTTCGACGGCGGCCCGGTGATCGAGGCGCCGATCCGAAGCATCCGCACCGTGCGCGACAGCCTGGAACTGACCCTGAGCATCGGCACGCCGGACGATCAGGCGCCGCTGTGGTTGATCCACAACCGCCGCCTGGAAAACTGCCGCATCACCGTCGCGCCGGGACGCCGGGTTGGCAGCAGTCTGGTGATCGACCGCCTCACCGCAAAACGCCTGCAATTGCAGCCGGGCAACTCAGTGCGGGCGGTACCGCTGCCCAATCAACAGCAGCAGGCGGTGGCGGCCTGAGCGCCCATACCTGCTGCGAAAGAGCCTGAACAGGATTTTCCTGGTTAACTTCCTCGTTAATTCGTCATGATCCTTGACCCATTGGCGTGATAGCCTTTTCACCTTCGGCGTTGACACCTTTGCTCAAGCCTTTCCATTCCTTTGTATTGGTGGAACTCGTATGACCAGGCTTTCTCATCAAGATTTGCGCCGTAACTTCCGTCAGCTGCTGGCTTCCGACACCTGCTATCACACCGCCTCGGTGTTCGATCCGATGTCCGCCCGCATCGCCGCTGACCTGGGTTTTGAAGTAGGGATTCTCGGCGGCTCGGTCGCCTCGTTGCAGGTGCTGGGTGCCCCGGACTTTGCCCTGATCACCCTCAGCGAATTCGCTGAACAGGCCACCCGCATCGGCCGCGTGGCCCAATTGCCGGTGATCGCCGACGCCGACCACGGCTACGGCAACGCGCTCAACGTGATGCGCACCATCGTCGAACTGGAACGCGCCGGCGTCGCTGCGCTGACCATCGAAGACACCCTGCTGCCGGCACAATTCGGCCGCAAATCCACCGACCTGATCACCGTCGCCGAAGGCGTCGGCAAGATCCGCGCGGCACTGGAAGCCCGGGTCGATTCGGAGATGGCAATCATCGCCCGGACCAACGCCGGCATCCTGCCGAACCAGGAAATCATCAGCCGCACCAAGCAGTATCAAGCTGCTGGCGCTGACGGTATCTGCATGGTGGGGATCCAGGACTTCGATCAGCTCGAGCAGATCGCCGAACACCTGACCGTCCCGCTGATGCTGGTCACCTACGGCAACCCGGCACTGCGCGACGACAAACGCCTGGCCGAACTGGGTGTGCGCGTAACCATCGACGGCCACGGTGCCTACTTCGCGGCGATCAAGGCGACCTACGACAGCCTGCGCGAACAACGCCAGATCTTCACCCAGGCCTCCGACCTGAGCGCCACCGAACTGACCCACACCTACACCCAGCCTGAGGAATACATCCTCTGGGCCAAGGAATACATGAGCGTCAAAGAGTAACCCCGCACCACGCTACAAAGAGGCAGAGCGGCCCGACGCCATCACGAGTCCACTCGCATGGCGCCCGCCGCGAAACCGCTGCCTGCCGTTACCGTTTCGTCAACTCCATAATCATCCGCGACAACAGATAAATCCGCGGCGCCACGCTCTCCACCTCCGCGTATTCCTCCGGCGTATGAATGTTGCCGCCGACAATCCCGAACCCGTCCAGCGTCGGCGTCCCCACCCCGGCCGACAGGCTCGCATCCGCCGCCCCGCCGCTGCCTTCTTCGGTCAACTTGCGGCCGATTTCGCCGTAAATCCCTTGCGCCATCGCCATCAAACGATCCGACTCCGCCGTCTGCGGCATCGGTGGCAAGCCGCGTTGCAATGAAGTCTTCACTTCGGTCTCAGGGATCAGCTTGTCCTGGGACACCCGCGCCAGATCCTTCTCGATCCGGTCGAACTCTTCCGGCACCGCCGCCCGTACGTCAGCCTTGGCCGTGGCCTGATCCGGGATCACGTTGGTGCGATCACCGGCCTTGAGCACGGTGAAGTTGATGGTGGTTTTCCTGGCTTCGTCGCCGAGTTTGCCGAGTTGCAGGATCTGGTGCGCCGCTTCCATCGCCGCGTTGCGCCCCAGTTCCGGTGCGACGCCGGCGTGAGCAGCCTTGCCCTTGACCTCCACCAGCGCGGTGGCGCTGCCCTTGCGCCACACCACCAGTCCATCCGCCGGACGGCCCGGTTCAAGATTGAGGGTCACGTCGTGAAGCTTGGCGGTTTTCTTGATCAGGTCGGTGGCGACGTCCGAGCCGGTTTCTTCGCTGGCATCGAGCAGGAAGGTGATTTGCGCGTAGTCCTTGAAGTCGAGGTTCTTCAGGATCTTCAGCGCGTAGATGCCGGCGACAATCCCGCCCTTGTCGTCCATCACCCCCGGCCCGTAGGCACGGCCGTCCTTGATGTGGAACGGTCGCTCGGCGGCGGAGCCTTCCTTGAACACCGTGTCCATGTGCGCCATCAGCAGGATTTTCGCCTTGCCGGTGCCTTTGAGCGTGGCGAGCACGTGGTTGGTTTTTTCCGGGGTGTTGGGTACCAGTTCTATGGTCGCGCCGAGCTTTTTCAGCTCATCAATGGCGATGTCGCTGACTTGCTTTAGCCCCGGTTCATAGCCGGAACCGGAGTCGATATTGACCAGGCGCTCGAGCAGTTTCAGGGCTTCGGGTTTGTATTGCTCTGCGTCGGCCAGCACCTGTTTGTGCGGTTCGGCAAAGACACCGGAGGCTGCAAAAGTGAGGGACAGGCCGGCCAGCAGAGAACGACGGAATTTGAACGTCATGAATCAATCCTTGTTTCGTGTCGGGTACTGAACCGTACCTGACATCGCCCCAAGGCTCTATCCCGGATGCGACACCCGATCCGTTCAAACCGAATCGAATACCTCGCGCCGCGGCTTGTCGTCGCTGCAGCAGATCACCCGGTTACGCCCGCCGGCCTTGGCTTCGTACAGCGCCTGATCGGCGTCATCCAGCCAGCGTGTCGCGTCGCCGTGAGCCGGATCGAGCGCCGCCAGACCGATGCTCAGGCTGACTTTCAGCGCCGGGTTCTGTTCGTACACCAGAAAGGAAAAACGCTCACGCAAGGCTTCCATCGCCTGCGCCGCATTGAACAGCGGCAAGTCCGGCAGGATCACGCAAAACTCGTCGCCGCCGTAGCGCCCCGCCACATCGGCCATACGCAGGTTCTGCTTGAGCATCTTGCTCAACTGGCGCAGGACGATATCGCCGGCCACGTGGCCGTAGGTGTCGTTGATTGCCTTGAAGTGATCGATGTCGATCAGCGCAATCGCAGCGCCTGTCTGCTGGCGTTTGCAGCGTTCGAATTCGATTTCCAGTTGATCCTTCCAGGCGCCGTGATTGAGCAGACCGGTGAGGCTGTCGGTGCGGCTCAGGGCCAGCAATTCACGTTTATGCAGGCCGAGGGTGTAGGCCTGGCGAAAGCAGATCCAGCCCAGCGCCAACGGATACAGCATCAACAGCGGCAGACAGGCATAAAGCTGTGCCGGCGTGGTCATCGGGACGAACGCGGGGGCAAATACCACCAGCCCGACGCCGACGCCGAGCAACTGCGCCGCCGCCCCGGCCAGCAGAAAACGCAGGCCGCCGATGGCAACGTTGTTCATCGCCATCATCGAAATGGTCGTGGCACTGGGCAAGGGATTGAAGTGCATGGCGGCGACCCAGAAGCCACCGAGGAAGGCGTCGATCAACAGGTTGCGGTGTTCGGCGTGGTACGGAACCTTCGCCCGGCGGGCCCATTGATAAGCAAGGTGCGGCCAGACCAGGCCGTTGAACAGCATCAGCGCCCAGACCCAGGCCGGCGGGTCGAGCGGGTACATCGCGACGCTCACGCACAAAAGCCCCAGGACCAGCCCGAGGGTTCGCGATGTGTAGAGCCTCCTGGCCAGTGAAAGTCCCTTTCCTCCCGTTCTTCCCATAAGGACCTCGACCACTCGACGGTACTGCGCAGACCGCAGACCCGATGTGCTGGGAGTCTATCAGGGCAACGTTAAATAGCCATCACCGGCCAGCGGGCCGAATACCTCGTCATCAGCACCACACGGCGGGCAAATGATTGGCTATACATGAAAGGAAGAAAATGGAAAAAAGACTCTAAGAAGGAGGCCCATGCAGACCTATCAAGTGTTGATCATCGGCAGCGGTTTTGGCGGCCAGTGCGCGGCGGTCAATCTGCTCAAGGCCGGTATCGACGACTTTCGCTTGCTGGAACGCCGGGACTTTTTCGGCGGCACCTGGTGCCAGAACACCTACCCCGGCGCAGCGGTGGATGTGCCGTCGCCGCTGTATTCGCTGTCGTTTGCGCCTTACCGCTGGACCCAGATGTTCGCCGAACAGGCTGAACTGCATCGCTACACCGACCATGTAATCGAACGCTTCGGCCTGCGTGACCGGGTGGAACTGCAGGCCAACGTCGAGCGCGTCGAATGGGACGACACCGAAAAGCGCTGGGCCGTACACACCGGCACCAAAGGCATTTTTTATGCGCAGTTCCTGATCAATGCCACCGGGCCGTTGAGCCAACCGGTTATCCCACACTTCCCCGGTCAGGATCGCTTTCAGGGCAAGACCTTTCATACAAATAATTGGGATCACAGCTACGACTATCACGGTAAACGAGTAGCGATTGTCGGCAGCGGCGCCAGTGCGGCTCAGGTGATTCCGGCGATTGCGCCGAAGGTCGCCCGATTGCACGTGTTTCAGCGCACCGCGCACTGGGTGCTGCCCCGGGCCGACCGTACGTTCGGTCGGTTCCAGTGCTGGCTGCTGGGTCTGAAACCCGCCTACAAACTGCTGCGCTGGATGATCTACTGGCAATTCGAAACCCGGGTCATCGCCTTCAAATACTCGAAACCGGCGATTCACATGGTGCAGCGCCAAGCCCTGAAGTTTCTCAAACGCCAGGTGACTGACCCCGAGTTGCGGAAAAAACTGACACCGGACTTCACCATCGGCTGCAAACGGGTGCTGCTCTCCAGCACCTATTACCCGGCGCTGACCCGGCCCAACGTCACGTTGCACAGCCGCGAACAGGGCATCGCCAGCCTCGATGAAACCGGCATCGTCACCACGGACGGTCAGCACATCAACGTCGATCTGATCGTCTGGTCGACCGGTTACGACGCCACCGACGGCGTGATTTCCTACCCGGTCAGCGGAAAAAACGCCGTGCAACTGCGCGATGTGTGGGCGCAATACCCGCGCGCCTACCTCGGCACCAGCCTGCCAGACTTTCCCAATCTGTTTATCGTCACCGGGCCGAACACCGGCATCGGCCACACCTCGGCGCTGTTCATCATCGAATCGCAGATGAACTACATCCTCGACTGCATCCGCACCTTGCAGGCCAAAGGTCTGCGCAGCATCGAAGTTCGCCCCGAAGCAGAACGTACCTACACTCAGATGATTCACCGGGAAATGGAACGCACGGTCTGGAAAACCGGCGGCTGCCACAGTTGGTATCAAAGCAGGAGCGGTCACGTGATCGCGATGTTCCCCGGCTTCAGTTTCAGCTACCACCGGTTGACCCGGGCGCTGAAACCGGCCGACCACATTCTGTCTTGAACAAGGAAGACCCACGATGCTTTTGCTGTTTGTCGCCCTCGCGGTTTTCGTGGCCTGGAGCTGGTTGAGCTACCCGGCAGTCGGCCACTGGCTCTACGATCTGAGCGCGGCCCTGGAGGCCAGGCTGTACCGGCTGCACAAGATTGAAGTGCCGATTGCCGAAATGACCGTATCGACCTGGCAAGGCGGGCCTTATGAAGCATCGAGCAGCATTTTGATGCTGCACGGCTACAGTGCCGAAAAGAACCTGTGGCTGCGCTTCGCCCGGCATTTTGTCGGGCAGTACCGGGTGATCATCCCGGATCTGGCCGGCCACGGCGAAACCGGCTTCAAGGCCGGCGGTGGCTACGACATTCCGGTGCAGGCCAAGCGCATGATCCAGTTGCTCGACGTCTGCGGCGTCGAGAAAGTCCATGTGATCGGCAACTCCATGGGCGGCTACATCGCCGCGTGGCTGGCGGCGACCTATCCGGATCGCATCGCTTCGGTGGCGCTGATCGACCCGGCTGGCGTCACCGCGCCCGAGCCCAGCGACATGGAGCGCCACCTCGCCCGTGGGCACAATCCGTTTCTGATCAATTCCCGGGAAGAATTCCGACGTTTCTATGCCATGACCATGGCCTCGCCACCGTGGGTGCCCGGCCTGGTGCTGGACGCCATCGCCCAGCGTTACGAACAATGCCGCGACGAACTGGAAGAGATCTTCCGCGATTTTCGCGCCAGCCCGCCGATGGAGCCGAAACTGCCGGACATCAAGTGCCCGGCGCTGTTGCTCTGGGGCCGCAAGGACCGGTTGATCGACGTCAGCAGCGTGCCGGTGTGGAGCAAAGGCATCAGCAATTTGCGGGTCGATGTCTGGGATGGCGTCGGCCATATGCCGATGGTTGAACAGCCGTCGAACACGGCACGTCTGTATCGCGAGTTTCTGGGGGAGCATTCGCGTCAGGACAGGTAAACGGTCAGTCGTTGGCAGAATGAAGTCCGTAGGATTCTTCGTTTGCCCGCGTCGGCGAAGGCTGCGATCTTTTCCAACACCTTTTACGTGACCGTGCCAGGAATTTTTTTCATGACCGTGCAGCCTTTCGTCAGCCCCGACCTGATCCGCCAACGCTTCTCAAAAGCGATGTCCGACATGTACCGCGAAGAAGTGCCGCTGTACGGCGCGTTGATGGAACTGGTGGAACAGACCAACCGCGAAGTACTGGCACGCGAGCCGCAAATCGCCAGTCAACTGCACAGCACCGGTGAGATCGAACGGCTGGACATGGAGCGCCACGGCGCAATCCGCGTTGGTACCGCCGCTGAACTGGCCACCCTCGCCCGCTTGTTCGCAGTGATGGGCATGCAACCGGTGGGCTATTACGACCTGACCCCTGCCGGGGTGCCGGTGCATTCCACGGCGTTTCGCGCGGTGCATGAAGATGCGCTGCAGGTCAGCCCGTTCCGGGTGTTCACTTCGTTGCTGCGACTGGAATTGATTGAAGACCCCGAACTGCGTGCCTTTGCTGAATCGGTGCTGGATAAGCGTTCGATCTTCACACCGGCGGCGCTGCGCCTGATCGAACAGGCCGAGTCCGCTGGCGGTTTGAATGAATCCGAGGCCGGGGAATTTGTCCTGCAGGCGCTGGAGACTTTTCGCTGGCACCACAGCGCCACCGTCACCGCTGCGCAGTACCAGACGCTCAGCGCCCAGCATCGTCTGATTGCCGATGTCGTGGCCTTCAAAGGCCCGCACATCAACCACCTGACCCCGCGCACGCTGGACATCGACATCGTCCAGGCGCAGATGCCGCAGCACGGCATCACGCCCAAAGCGGTGATCGAAGGCCCACCGCGCCGGCAGCACCCGATCCTGTTGCGTCAGACCAGTTTCAAGGCGCTGGACGAGCCGATCGCCTTCACCGACCAGACGCAAACCCGCGGCAGCCACAGCGCCCGCTTCGGTGAAATCGAACAACGTGGCGCGGCGCTGACCCCCAAGGGCCGTGCGTTGTACGACCGGCTGCTGAACGCGGCACGCGATGAACTCCGCGATTTCCCCAACGAAGCCAATGCCTCACGCTACAACGCCCTTATGACCCAGCATTTCAGCGAATTCCCTGACAGCCTCGAGGGCATGCGCGAGCAGGAACTGGCGTATTTCCGTTATTTCCTGACAGACAAAGGGCCTGAGGCGGGTCGTCCCGCTGATGTTTCGCTGCAAGCTTTGTTGCGCGACGGCTATGTGAAAGCCGAACCGCTGGTGTACGAAGATTTCCTGCCGGTGAGTGCAGCGGGGATTTTTCAGTCGAACCTGGGGGACGCAGCGCAGACGCACTATGGCGAGCATTCCAACCGACAGGCGTTCGAACTCGCCCTCGGGCGTTCGACCATTGATGAATTGGGGTTGTATGCCGAGACGCAACAACGCTCGATTGAAGACTGCCTGGCGGTGTTGAATCGATAACGCGGCGATTAGCCATACTGCGCAAGAAGTTGCGCAGTTCCCCGTAATAAAACCTCTATAAAACCTTTGAAACCCTTGTGCCACGTGCCCTCCAGCCAAGTGCGCAAGAAGTTGCGCAGTACTGCGCAACTTCTTGCGCACTTTTTGCCTGGATCCCCGCCCCTTTTCGCTAAAACCAAGGTCGCTCAGCGCCAACTCATTGGTTTATAAGGCTTCGAAAATCTTGGCACGCTCCTTGATAACAGTCAGCCACCCACCGGGCGATTTCGCCTCCCGGGCACCCTAACTTTATCCGCAAGGAGCACCTCCCATGGCAACACCAGCGTACATGTCGGTTACCGGCGAAAAACAAGGCCTGATCACTGCCGGCGCCTTCACCGCCGACTCCGTTGGCAACACCTACCAGGAAGGTCACGAAGACCAGGTCATGGTTCAGGCGTTCAGCCACGACGTGATCATCCCGCGTGACCCACAATCCGGTCAGCCAACCGGTCAGCGCGTTCACAAGCCAGTTGTGATCACCAAGGTCTACGACAAGGCTTCGCCACTGCTGCAAGCCGCTCTGACCTCCGGCGAGCGCATGAGCGAAATCGTTATCCAGTGGTACCGCACTTCGGCTCAAGGTACCCAAGAGCACTACTACACCACCAAACTGGAAGACGCGATCATCGTCGCCATCAACAACAAAATGCACAACTGCCAGGATCCAGGCAACTCGCACTTCACCCACCTGGAAGAAGTGCAGTTCACCTACCGTAAAATCACCTGGACCCACGAAGTATCCGGTACTTCGGGTTCCGATGACTGGCGTGCTCCAGTCGTTTAATTACGGCTGATCGTTTCAAGCATCGGCCAGCTCTGCTGGTCGATGTTGTTTACGCCCCTCCAGAATTTCGCGTGCGTTGAACCGCTTGACGGTCATCGACGAACGCCGCTGTACAGCACGAGGAACAAGGGATGTTCGCGCCGGCCAATGAAACCCACTTTGCCCTGACCATCGAAGGTCTTTCCGCCGACTTTCAGGTGTTTACCCTCACCGGTCGGGAAGCCGTCAGCCAGCCTTTCGTATTCGAGGTGGAGCTGGTCAGTGAGCAGCCGTCGCTGGACCTCGAAACCCTGCTGCACAAACCGGCCTTCCTGCAGCTGTCGCCCGACGGCAGCGGCATCCATGGCCTGATCTACCGCGCCGCGCAAGGCGATTCCGGCAAGCGCCTGACGCGCTACTCCGTGACCCTGCGCCCGCAACTGGCGTATCTCGCGCACCGGATCAACCAGCGGATCTTCCAGAACCTCAGCGTGCCGAAAATCATCGGCAAGGTCCTCGAAGATCATGGCATCCAGGGCAACGCCTACGCCTTCCAGACCGGCTCGATCTACCCCGACCGCATTTACTGCGTGCAATACGACGAATCGGACCTGCATTTCATCCAGCGCCTGTGCGAAGAAGAAGGCATTCACTACCACTTCCAGCACAGCGCGACGGCGCACAAACTGGTGTTCGGCGATGACCAGACGGTGTTCAAGAAACTGGCGCCGGTGGCCTATCAGCAGGACTCCGGCATGGTCGCCAGCAACCCGGTGATCAAACGCTTCGACCTGCGCCTGGAAACCCGTACCAGCCGCACCACCCGCCGCGACTACGACTTCGAAAAACCGCGCCTGACGCTGGAAAGCGAAAACCGCGGCGACGCCCTGCCCGACCTCGAGGACTACGATTACCCGGGCCGTTTCATCGACCGCGAGCGCGGCAAACACCTGGCCAAGCGCGCCCTCGAACGTCATCGCAGCGACTTCCAGCTCGCCGAAGGCAAGAGCGACCAGCCGTTGCTGGTCAGCGGCCATTTCCTCGCGCTGAAAGAGCACCCGAAAGCCAAGTGGAACGACCTGTGGCTGCTCACCGAAGTCCACCACGAAGGCAAACAGCCGCAGGTGCTGGAAGAGTCGGTGACCAGTGACACCACCGCGCTCAAAGACGATTTCCATCAGGGTTACCGCAACCGCTTCCAGGCCACCCCGTGGGACGTGCCGAACCGCCCGCCCCTGCGCCACCCGAAACCGCGCATCCTCGGCAGCCAGAGCGCCGTGGTCACCGGGCCGAAAGGCGAAGAAATCCACTGCGACGAATACGGCCGCGTGAAAGTCCAGTTCCACTGGGACCGCGACGGCCTCGCCGACGACAAGACCAGCTGCTGGCTGCGCGTGTCCTCCGCCTGGGCCGGCGCCCAGTACGGCGGCATCGCGATCCCGCGCATCGGCATGGAAGTGCTGGTCACCTTCCTCGAAGGCGACCCCGACCAACCGCTGATCAGCGGCTGCCTGTACCACAAGGAAAATATCGTCCCGTACGCCCTGCCGGCGAACAAGACCCGCACCACCTTCAAGACCCTGAGCTCGATGGGTGGCGGCGGCTTCAACGAACTGCGCATCGAAGACAAGAAAGGCCAGGAACAGATCTTCCTGCACGCCCAGCGCGACTGGGACGAAAACATCGAACACGACCAGAAAATCCGCGTCGGCAACGAACGCCACGACGTCGTGGAAAAGAACAGCTACACGGAATTCAAGGCCGAAGAACACCACACCGTTTACGAAGACCGCAAAGTCGAAGCCCGCGCCAACGATCACCTGACCGTCGGTGTGAATCAGCACATCAAGATTGGCACCGGGCAGTTCATCGACGCTGGCCAGGAAATTCACCTGAGCAGCGGCATGAAGGT
>NZ_WTVE01000010.1:0-118629 GCF_022496685.1 Pseudomonas sp. B707
CAGTGTGGCGGTGTAAGTGATCGAACCGCCCTCGGCAACCGAATTGGTGGCGCTGAGGGTCAGGTTGGTGGTGTCGACCGTGTCAGTGACGGTGGTCGAAACCGGTGTTTTGTCGGCTACGAGGTTCTCGTAGTTGCCGCCCGTCACGCCGGTGATCGCGTTGGTCAACGGCGCGTGGCCGGTCAGCGCATCGTTCGGTGCGGTGGTGGTGACGGTGCCGGTGGTCTTGCCCACCTCGATGGTGATCGACTGACCGTTGGTCAGGGTCACGGTGACTGGCGAGCCGGTCACAGGCGCGCCCACGGTGGCGGTGTAAGTGACAGTGCCGCCTTCAGCCGCCGACTCGGTCGCGGTCAGTTTGACCGTGGTGGTGTCGATGGTGTCGGTGACTTCGGTCACAGCCGGAACGGTGCTCGGCACCAGGTTTTCGAAGTTGCCACCGGTGGCGGTCGAAATGGTTGCTTCGACTTTGCCGGCATCTTTATAGACGTCGTCTTTCGGTGCGTCGACGGTCACGGTGCCGGTGGTTTTGCCGGCTTCGATGGTGATCACGGCGCCGTTGCTCAAGGTCACGGTCACCGGAGTGCCCGCAGCGTTGGTCAGTGTGGCGGTGTAAGTGATCGAACCGCCCTCGGCAACCGAATTGGTGGCGCTGAGGGTCAGATTGGTGGTGTCGACGGTGTCAGTGACGGTGGTCGACACCGGCGTTTTGTCGGCTACGAGGTTTTCGTAGTTGCCGCCAGTCACGCCGGTGATCGCGTTGGTCAGCGGCGTGTGGCCGTTGAGCGCATCGTTCGGCGCGGTGGTGGTGACAGTGCCAGTGGTTTTACCCACTTCGATGGTGATCGACTGACCATTGGCCAGGGTCACGGTCACAGGCGAGCCGGTCACTGGCGCGCCAACAGTCGCGGTGTAAGTGACGGTGCCACCTTCAGCGGCCGTTTCGGAAGCGGTCAGCTTCACGGTCGTCGTATCGACGGTGTCGGTGACTTCCGTTACGGCTGGAACGGTGCTCGGAACCAGGTTCTCGAAGTTGCCACCGGTTGCGTCCTTGATGGTCACTTCAACCTTGCCGGCGTCTTTGTAGACGTCATCGGCAGGCGCAGGAACGGTCACGGTGCCGGTAGTTTTACCGGCCTCGATGGTGATGACGGCGCCGTTCGACAGGGTCACGGTCAGCTGTGTGCCGGCCGGGTTGGTCAGGGTGGCGGTGTAAACGATCGAGCCACCTTCGGCCACGCTGTCGGTCGCGGTCAGCGACAGATTGGTGGTGTCGACGGTGTCGGTCACGGTGGTGCTGACCGGCGTCTTGTCGGCGACGAGGTTTTCGTAGTTGCCACCGCTCACGCCAGTGATCGCGTTGGTCAGCGGCGTGTGGCCGTTAAGCGCATCGTTTGGCGCAGTGGTGGTCACGGTGCCGGTGGTCTTGCCCACTTCGATGGTGATCGACTGACCGTTGGCCAGCGTCACGGTGACTGGCGAACCTGTCACAGGCGCGCCCACGGTGGCGGTGTAAGTGACAGCACCGCCTTCAGCGGCCGACTCGGTCGCGGTGAGTTCCACCGTGGTGGTGTCGATGGTGTCGGTGACTTCGGTCACGGCCGGAACGGTGCTCGGCACCAGGTTCTCGAAGTTGCCACCGGTGGCGGTCGAAATGGTTGCCTCGACTTTGCCAGCATCTTTGTAGACGTCGTCTTTCGGTGCATCGACGGTCACGGTGCCGGAGGTTTTGCCGGCCTCGATGGTGATGACAGCGCCGTTCGACAGGGTCACGGTCACCGGAGTGCCGGCCGGGTTGGTCAGGGTCGCGGTGTAGACGATCGAACCACCCTCGGCCACCGAGCCAGTTGCGCTCAGGGTCAGGTTGGTGGTGTCGACGGTGTCAGTCACGGTGGTGCTGACCGGGGTTTTGTCAGCCACGAGATTTTCGTAGTTGCCGCCAGTCACGCCAGTGATCGCGTTGGTCAGTGGCGCATGGCCGTTGAGCGCATCGTTCGGTGCGGTGGTGGTGACGGTGCCCGTGGTTTTGCCGACTTCGATAGTGATCGACTGTCCGTTGGACAGGGTCACGGTCACAGGCGAACCGGTGACAGGCGCGCCGACAGTCGCGGTGTAAGTAACGGTGCCGCCTTCAGCCGCCGACTCGGTGGCGGTGAGTTTCACCGTGGTGGTGTCGATGGTGTCGGTGACGTTGGTCACGGCCGGAACGGTGCTCGGCACCAGGTTCTCGAAACCACCGCCAGTAGCGGTCGAAATGGTTGCCTCGACTTTGCCGGCGTCTTTGTAGACGTCGTCTTTCGGCGCATCGACGGTCACGGTACCGGTGGTTTTACCGGCCTCGATGGTGATGACAGCGCCGTTCGACAGGGTCACGGTCACCGGCGTACCCGCCGGGTTGGTCAGGGTCGCGGTGTAAGTGATCGAACCACCCTCGGCAACCGAATCGGTGGCCGTCAGGTTCAGGTTGGTCGTGTCGACAGTGTCCGAAACCGAGGTATTTGCCGGTTTGCCGTCGACCGCCAGGTTTTCGTAATTGCCACCGGTGGCCTTGTCGATGGTCACGCTCAGCGAGCTGCCGCCCGCCAACGGGCTGTTCGGCGCGACGAAATTCACGGTGCCGGTGGTTTCGCCGACGGCGATGGTGATGGTCTGTCCGTTGGACAGGGTCACGACGAGCGGCGAACCGGTCACTGGCGCCGTCGCGGTCGCGGTGTAAACCACGGTTTCGCCTTCGGCGACGTTGGCGGTGGCGGTCAGCGACACGGTGGACGTGTCGATGGTGTCATTGACGGTGGTGACCGCCGGGGCGGTGCTGGTGACCAGGTTCTCGAAGTTGCCACCGGTGGTGGTCGAAATGGT
This sequence comes from Pseudomonas sp. B707, assembly GCF_022496685.1. Classification (NCBI taxonomy): domain Bacteria; kingdom Pseudomonadati; phylum Pseudomonadota; class Gammaproteobacteria; order Pseudomonadales; family Pseudomonadaceae; genus Pseudomonas; species Pseudomonas sp. B707. The sequence goes on from NZ_WTVE01000010.1 coordinate 2,860, forward strand.
CGTCTCGACTTTGCCGGCGTCCTTGTAGACGTCGTCCTTCGGTGCATCGACGGTCACGGTGCCGGAGGTTTTACCGGCCTCGATGGTGATCACTGCGCCGTTGCTCAAGGTCACGGTCACCGGGGTGCCGGCGGCGTTGGTCAGGGTCGCGGTGTAGGTAATCTGGCCACCTTCGTTGACTTCCGGCGTGGCGCTCAGGGTCAGGGTGGTGGTGTCGACGGTGTCGGTCACGGTGGTGCTGACTGGCGTTTTATCGGCCACGAGGTTTTCGTAGTTGCCGCCGCTCACGCCAGTGATCGAGTTGGTCAGCGGCGTATGGCCGTTGAGCGCATCGTTCGGTGCGGTGGTGGTGACGGTGCCGGTGGTCTTGCCGACTTCGATGGTGATCGACTGACCGTTGGCCAGGGTCACGGTCACAGGCGAGCCGGTCACTGGCGCGCCAACGGTGGCGGTGTAGGTAACAGTGCCGCCTTCAGCAGCCGACTCGGTCGCAGTCAGTTTGACGGTCGAGGTGTCGATGGTGTCGGTGACTTCGGTGACGGCTGGAGCGGTGCTTGGCACCAGGTTCTCGAAGTTGCCGCCAGTTGCATCCTTGATGGTCACCTCGACCTTGCCGGCATCCTTGTAGACGTCATCGGCAGGCGCAGGAACGGTCACGGTGCCGGTGGTTTTACCGGCCTCGATGGTGATGACGGCGCCGTTGCTCAACGTCACGGTCACCGGGGTGCCGGCCGGGTTGGTCAGGGTCGCGGTGTAAACGATCGAACCGCCCTCGGCCACCGAGTCAGTGGCGCTGAGGGTCAGGTTGGTGGTGTCGACGGTATCGGTGACGGTGGTCGAAACCGGGGTCTTGTCGGCTACGAGATTCTCGTAATTGCCGCCGGAAACGCCAGTGATCGCGTTGGTCAGCGGGGTGTGACCGTTCAACGCGTCGTTCGGTGCGGTGGTGCTGATGGTGCCGGTGGTCTTGCCGACTTCGATAGTGATCGACTGACCATTGGCCAGGGTTACGGTCACAGGCGAACCCGTCACCGGAGCGCCGACGGTCGCGGTGTAAGTAACGGTACCGCCTTCAGCCGCCGACTCGGTCGCGGTGAGTTTCACCGTGGTGGTGTCGATGGTATCGGTGACTTCGGTAACAGCCGGAACAGTGCTCGGCACCAGGTTCTCGAAGTTGCCGCCGGTTGCATCCTTGATGGTCACTTCGACTTTGCCGGCGTCCTTGTAGACGTCATCTTTCGGCGCATCGACGGTCACGGTGCCGGTGGTTTTACCGGCCTCGATGGTGATGACTGAGCCGTTGCTCAACGTCACGGTCACCGGAGTGCCGGCCGGATTGGTCAGGGTCGCGGTGTAGGTGATCGAGCCGCCCTCGGCCACGGAATCGGTGGCGCTCAGGGTCAGGTTGGTGGTGTCGACGGTGTCAGTGACGGTCGTCGAAACCGGAGTCTTGTCGGCGACCAGATTCTCGTAGTTGCCGCCGCTCACGCCGGTGATCGCGTTGGTCAGCGGAGTGTGACCGTTCAACGCGTCATTCGGCGCAGTGGTGGTCACGGTGCCAGTGGTCTTGCCGACTTCGATGGTGATCGACTGACCGTTGGCCAGGGTCACGGTCACCGGCGAGCCGGTTACCGGAGCGCCAACGGTGGCGGTGTAAGTGACAGTGCCACCTTCAGCCGCCGACTCGGTCGCAGTCAGTTTCACCGTGGTGGTGTCGATGGTGTCAGTGACTTCGGTAACGGCAGGAACAGTGCTCGGTACCAGATTCTCGAAGTTGCCACCGGTTGCATCCTTGATGGTCACTTCGACTTTGCCGGCGTCCTTGTAGACGTCGTCTTTCGGCGCATCGACGGTCACGGTGCCGGTGGTTTTGCCAGCCTCGATAGTGATGACGGAGCCGTTGCTCAACGTCACGGTCACCGGAGTACCGGCCGGGTTGGTCAGGGTCGCTGTGTAGGTGATCTGGCCACCTTCGGCCACGGTGCCGGTCGCGGTCAGCGTCAGATCGGTGGTGTCGACGGTATCGGTCACGGTAGTGCTGACCGGGGTTTTGTCGGCTACGAGGTTTTCGTAGTTGCCGCCGCTCACGCCAGTGATCGAGTTGCTCAGCGGGGTATGACCGTTGAGTGCATCGTTCGGCGCGGTGGTGGTGATGGTGCCGGTGGTCTTGCCGACTTCGATGGTGATGGTCTGACCGTTGGCCAGGGTCACGGTGACCGGCGAGCCAGTCACCGGAGCGCCAACAGTGGCGGTGTAGGTGACGGTGCCGCCCTCAGCCACCGACGTATCGGCGCTCAGCTTCACGGTCGACGTATCGATGGTGTCAGTCACTTCAGTGACGGCCGGAACGGTGCTCGGAACCAGATTCTCGAAGTTGCCGCCGGATGCATCCTTGATGGTCACTTCGACTTTGCCGGCGTCTTTGTAAACGTCATCGGCAGGCGCCGGAACGGTCACGGTGCCGGTGGTTTTACCCGCTTCGATGGTGATCACCGAGCCGTTGCTCAGGGTCACGGTCACTGGCGTGCCAGCCGGATTGGTCAGCGTGGCGGTGTAAACGATCGAACCGCCTTCGGCCACGGAACCTGTAGCGCTCAAGGTCAGGTTGGTGGTGTCGACGGTGTCGGTGACTGACGTCACGGCCGGAGTCTTGTCGGCGACCAGGTTTTCGTAATTGCCGCCGCTGGTGCCGTCGATCTTCACGCTCAGCGTGTTGCCGCCGGCCAGTGCATCGTTCGGTGCGGTGTAGTTGACGCTGGCGCTGCTGGCGCCGACCGGGATGGTGATGGTCTGGCCGTTGGACAGCGTCACGACCACTGGCGAGCCGGTCACCGGTGCGGTGACGGAGGCGGTGTAAACCACCACGCCGCCTTCAACTGTGCTGGCCGTAGCGCTCAGGGAAACGGTGCTGTTGTCGATGGTGTCGGTGACGTCGGTCACCGCCGGGGTCTTGTCGACCACCAGGTTTTCAAAGTTGCCGCCCGTGGTCTTGGTGATGCTGGCGTCGACTTTGCCGGCGTCCTTGTACACGTCGTCGCCCGGTGCGGCGACGGTGATGGTGCCGGTGCTCGCGCCTTTGGCGATGTTGATCACCGCGCCGTTGCTCAGGGTCACGGTCATGGCCGTGCCGGCCGGGTTGGTCAGGGTCGCGGTGTAGACGATCGAACCGCCCTCGGCGACCGAACCGGTGGCGCTCAGGCTGATGTTGGTGGTGTCGACGGTGTCGGTGACCTTGGTCACCACCGCCGAACGGTTGGCATCGACCTGTTCGAAGTTGCCGCCGCTGTGGCTGGCAATCGCGGTCTGCACCTTGCCGCCGTCGATGTAAGGCGTGTTGGCCGGCGCAGGGAAGTTCACCGAACCGCTGGTGGCACCGGCGGCGATGTTGATGACCGCGCCGTTGGCCAGGGTCACGGTCATGGCGGTGCCGGCCGGGTTGCTCAGGGTCGCGGTGTAGGTGATCTGGCCACCTTCGCTGACAGTATCGCTGGCGCTCAGGGTCAGCGTGGTCTTGTCGATGGTGTCGTTGACCGTGGTGCTGACCGGCGTCTTGCTGACGTCGAGCTTCTCGAAGTTGCCGCCGCTGGCATCGGTCATGGTCACGGTGAGCTTGCTGACATCCTTGTAGACGTCATCGCTCGGCGCCGGGATGGTCACCGAACCGCTGGTCTTGCCGGCCTCGATAACGATGGTCTGGCCGTTGCTCAGGTTGACGGTCACCGGCGTCTGCGCGGCGTTGGTCAAGGTCGCGGTGTAAGTGATCGACGTGCCTTCGAGCACATAGCTTTCGGCGCTGAGGGTCAGGTGCGTGGTGTTGATGGTGTCGGCGACGTTGGTCACCGCTGGCGTCGGGTTGGCCACCAGGTTTTCGAAATTGCCGCCGGAAGTGTCCTTGATGGTCACTTCGACTTTGCCGGCATCTTTGTAGACGTCATCGGCAGGAGCCGGAACGGTCACGGTGCCAGTGGTTTTGCCGGCTTCGATGGTGATGACGGAGCCGTTGCTCAACGTCACGGTCACCGGGGTGCCGGCCGGGTTGGTCAGGGTGGCGGTGTAGATGATCTGCCCGCCCTCGTTGACGTTGCCGGTGGCGGTCAGCGATACGGTGGTGGTGTCGACGGTGTCGGTGATGGTGGTGCTGACCGGCGTTTTGTCGGCCACGAGGTTTTCGTAGTTGCCGCCGCTGACGTTGGTGATCGAGTTGGTCAGCGGTGCATGGCCGGCCAGCACGTCATTCGGCGCGGTGGTGGTCACGGTGCCGGTGGTTTTGCCGACTTCGATGGTGATCGCCTGACCATTGGCCAGGGTCACAACCACAGGCGAGCCGGTTACCGGGGCGCCAACCGTCGCGGTATAAGTGACGGTACCGCCTTCAGCGGCCGATTCGGTCGCGGTCAGTTTGACGGTCGACGTGTCGATGGTATCGGTGACCTGGGTCACGGCCGGCACAGTGCTTGGCACCAGGTTTTCGAAGTTGCCGCCGGTTGCGCCGGTGATGGTCGCTTCGACTTTGCCGGCATCCTTGTAGACGTCATCGGCAGGCGCAGGAACAGTCACGGTGCCGGTGGTTTTGCCGGCTTCGATGGTGATGACGGAGCCGTTGCTCAACGTCACGGTCACCGGAGTGCCGGCTGGATTGGTCAGCGTCGCGGTGTAGATGATCGAGCCGCCCTCGGCCACGGAATCGGTGGCGCTGAGGGTCAGGTTGGTGGTGTCGACGGTGTCGGTCACGGTGGTGCTGACCGGCGTCTTGTCGGCGACCAGATTTTCGTAGTTGCCGCCGCTCACGCCGGTGATCGCGTTGGTCAGCGGCGCATTGCCGGCCAATGCGTCGTTCGGTGCGGTGGTGGTGACGGTGCCGGTAGTTTTGCCGACTTCGATGGTGATCGACTGACCGTTAGCCAGGGTCACGGTGACAGGCGAGCCGGTTACCGGGGCGCCAACTGTCGCGGTATAAGTAACGGTACCACCTTCAGCCGCCGACTCGGTCGCGGTCAGTTTGACGGTGGTCGTGTCGACGGTGTCGGTCACGTCGGTGACGGCCGGAACGGTGCTCGGCACCAGGTTCTCGAAATTGCCGCCGGTGGCGTCCTTGATGGTCACTTCGACTTTGCCGGCGTCTTTATAGACGTCATCGGCTGGCGCCGGAACGGTCACGGTGCCGGTGGTTTTGCCAGCTTCGATGGTAATGACGGAGCCGTTGCTCAACGTCACGGTCACCGGGGTACCGGCCGGATTGGTCAGGGTCGCGGTGTAAACAATCGAACCACCCTCGGCGACAGTGCCGGTGGCGCTAAGGGTCAGATTGGTGGTGTCGGCCACGTCTGTCACCGTGGTCGAAACCGGGGTTTTGTCGGCCACCAGATTTTCGTAGTTACCGCCGGAAACGCCGGTGATCGAGTTGGTCAGCGGTGCATTGCCGGTCAACGCATCGTTCGGCGCAGTGGTGGTCACGGTACCGGTGGTTTTGCCCACTTCGATGGTGATCGACTGACCATTGGCCAGCGTCACAGTGACCGGCGAACCGGTCACTGGTGCGCCGACAGTAGCGGTATAAGTGACAGTGCCACCTTCAGCCGCTGATTCGGTCGCTGTGAGTTTTACCGTGGTGGTGTCGATAGTGTCGGTGACTTCGGTAACGGCCGGAACGGTGCTTGGCACCAGGTTCTCGAAGTTGCCGCCGGTTGCGTCCTTGATAGTGACTTCGACTTTGCCGGCGTCTTTATAGACGTCATCGGCTGGCGCAGTGGTGGTCACGGTGCCGGTAGTTTTGCCAGCCTCGATGGTGATGACGGAGCCGTTGCTCAACGTCACGGTCACCGGGGTCCCGGCAGGATTGGTCAGGGTCGCGGTGTAGACGATCGAACCGCCTTCGGCCACGGAACCGGTGGCGCTCAGCGACAGGTTGGTGGTGTCGATGGAATCGGTGACGGTGGTGGTCGCTGGCGTCGTGTTTGGCACCAGATTCTCGAAATTGCCGCCGGTGGCACCGGTAATCGTGGTGCTGACGGTGCCGCCGTTGTTGTAAACGTCATTCGGCGCGGTCGGCACGTTGACGCTGCCGGTGGTCTGGCCGGCGCCGATGGTGATGGTCGAGCCGTTCGACAGGGTGACGGTCACCGGCGTCTGCGCCGGGTTGGTCAGGGTCGCGGTGTAGGTGATCTGGCCACCTTCGACCACGGTGCCGGTAGCGGTCAGGGTCAGGCCGGTGGTGTCTCGCGAATCGACGATCGTGGTAACGGCCGGTGTCGGGTTCGGCACCAGGTTTTCGAAGTTGCCGCCCGTGGCACCGGTGATGGTGGTGGTGACGGTGCTGCCGTTGTTATAGACGTCATTCGGTGCGGTCGGCACGTTGACGGTGCCGGTGGTCTGGCCGGCGCCGATAGTGATGGTCGAGCCGTTGGACAGGGTCACGGTCACCGGCGTCTGCGCCGGGTTGGTCAGGGTCGCGGTGTAGGTGATCTGACCGCCTTCGGTCACGCTCGGGCCCGCCGTCAGGGTGACGGTGGTGGTGTCGATGGTGTCGGTGACCTGGGTCGTGGCCGGGGTGGTCGGCGGGGTCACGGTGATGCCGTTGCCGCCGGTGGTGCCGGTGACGGTCACGTCGATCTGGGTCGGGTCGTTATAAACAGTGTCGTTCGGTGCCAGCGGCACGTTGACGGTGCCGGTGGTGGAACCGGCCGGAATCACGATCACCGCGCCGTTGGACAGGGTGATGGTCAGGTCGGTCAGCGGCGCCTGGGTCAGGGTCGCGGTGTACACCAGAACGCCGCCGGCTTCGGTAATGCTCGGCGTGGCGCTGAGGCTCAGGGTCGATTCGCGCAGGGCATTGGCGTTGGTGTCGGTGGTCTGGCCGCCGGTGATGTTCTGGGCGGCCTGGCCGGCAGCGTTGATGCCTGCGGTCGGGAAACCAATGGTCGGGTCGACACGGCCAGCGGTCGCATCGAGCATCACGAAGCTGTGACCGCCACCGGCGGCACCGCCAGTTCCTGCGGCGCTAGGGCCGGCGGCGGTGGATTCAAGGGCGGTAGTCGGGTCGACACCGGCGGCGATGGCTTGTTGCAGCTCTTCTACCGACGGCGCGGCTTCGGCGGTGGCTTCGGCCAGGTCGGTGCTGGAATCCGGGGCATCGGCGCTCCACTGAGTGTCGCGGCCCAGATCGATCGTGCGGCCATCGGCCAGTTCCAGGGACACGGCGCCGGAAACGCCGGTGTCGACCTGATCGCCGGCAAACAGCCGGTCGCCTTCAACGAGTACGCGACGGACGCCCTCTGGGGACACCACGAAAACCTGACCAACAATGCTTTTGACGATGGCAACAACACTGCTCATTGAAGACTCTCCGGGTGTCACGTTCAGTTGACTTCCATAGACCTGATGGCTGTCTGCGCCGATTCAGTCTGGACGTACTTTTAAAAAAAGATGAAACAAAGTTGACGCTGTTTTTCGTCAATATTTTGGCTAGATTCTTTCGCTATTAACTTTATGCCAAACTATTGACCTTCTGGGTGCCATCCTAAACAATCGCCCCAGTAATGTCACATTGATATTTATGCGGCGACCTGCCCTTCAGCGTGTGATCCAGTTCCGGTTTTAAACTTTCCGACATACGGTCATTCCGGTTGCCATCTTCCGACGCAGCTCGTCATTTTGCTGTGATTCAAGACAAGAAGTTCTGGGAAATCTTTACCATGCGTTCGCACCTGTTCAAGGCTCTACCCTTCGCTCTCGCCGCGTCTTTCGTACAAGCACAATCCTTACCAGAAGCCATGCAGCAGGCGCTGGATGTCCATCCGGAAATCCAGGCAGGGGTCAACAGCCGACTGGCCGCGGATTATCAATTAAAGGCTGCAAAAGGTGGATACCTGCCCAAGGTCGATCTGCTGGGCGGTTATGGCCGTGAAGGCACCGACAGCGTGACCACCCGTGCCGCCGGTGGTGGCAATCACTGGGAAACCCTGAACCGCAGCGAGTCAAGTTTGCGTCTGTCGCAAATGGTTTTTGACGGTTTTGCGACGTCCAGCGAAGTCGGGCGTCAACAAGCCACCGTCAACTCCCGCGCGTATTCCTTGCTCGGCACTTCCGAGCGCACTGCGCTGACCGTGGCCCAGGTTTACCTGGACGTGCTGACCCGTCGTGAGTTTGTGCGTCTGGCCGAGGAAAACCTCAAGAGCCACCAGCGCATCTACGACCAGATCCAGCTGCGCACCCAGCGCGGCGTCGGCAGCGGTGCCGACCTCGATCAGGCCGAAGCGCGGATGGCCCAGGCCCGCAACAACCTGATCACCGAGCAGACCAACCTCGCCGACTCGGAAACCAATTTCCTCAGCGCCGTCGGCCAGATGCCCGATCAGCTGGAGCGTCCGGCGCCGTTCATGGCGATGATGCCGGCCAACCTGAATGAAGCGCGCCAGCAGATGCTGGAAAACAGCCCGATCCTGCGTTCGGCCGAGTCCGATATCGCCGCGGCCGAGAAGCAATACGAGACTGCCAAGTCGACCTTCTACCCGCGTTTCGACGCCGAGCTGGGCCGCACCGCCGACAACGACCTCGACGGCCAGAACGGTCACAACAACGAATGGCAGGCCATGCTGCGCATGCGCTTCAACCTGTATTCGGGCGGCAGCAACAAGGCGGATCTGGAATCCAAGTCGTACCTGTCGAACCAGGCGCTGGATATCCGCAACAACGCCTTGCGCCAATTGAATGAAGAACTGGGCCTGGCCTGGAACGCCCTGAACAACGCCAACGCTCAGGTGCCGATCGCTCAGCAGTACGTTGATCACAGCACCTCGGTGCGCACCGCATATCAGCGTCAGTTCAGCCTCGGCGAACGTACCCTGCTGGATTTGCTCGACAGTGAAAACGAGCTGTTCACCGCTTCGCGGCGTCTGGCTGAAATCAAAAACATTCAGTTATTTACTCAGTATCGAATCAAGGCGACCATGGGCGAATTGCTCAAGAGCCAGGGAGTGGTCGCACCCTTGGCATCCGTTGTGCAGAACGACGTTAAGCCCAAGGTTCAGCTGCCTGGGATGAATTGAGTTGTCCCTTTTCAACTGCTAAAGAGTGTCGAGCGTGGAATCAGAAGTCAGTCGAGTTCATCTCAGTCATGATCCACGCGCGTTGCATGACGATCCGTTACTGGACGGTCTGCTCGCTCTTTGCATGCTCCACCAGAAACCCGCCAGCGCGGCGATGCTGACCACCGGCCTGCCGCTGCCCAAACAACGCCTGAGTGTCGAGCTGCTGCCCCGTGCGGCGGCGCGCGCCGGGCTGCAAGGACGGGTGCTGCAGCGCAAGCTGGAAGAGATTCCGGCGATTGCCATGCCGGCGCTGTTGCTGCTCAAGGATGGCCGCAGTGCCGTCCTGCTCGGCTGGCAGGGTGAGAACGACGCGCGGGTGCTGCTCAGCGAAAGCGACGGCGGTGAATCCCTGGTCAGCCGCGAGCTGCTGGCCGACGACTACACCGGCAAAGTGTTCTTCGCCCAGCCCCAGCACAAATTCGACGTCAACCACGGCACGCTGATCCCGCGTGCGCGCTCTTGGTTTCGCGACACCCTCAAGCGTTCGCGCTGGCTGTATGCCGACGCCATCGCCGCCAGTTTTCTGATCAACATCATCGCCATGGCCGCGCCGCTGTTCGTGATGAACGTCTACGACCGCGTGGTGCCGAACCAGGCCGAAGCGACCCTGTGGGTCCTCGCGCTGGGCATCACCGGCGCCTATCTGTTCGACCTGATCCTCAAGAGCCTGCGCAGCCTGTGCCTGGATCTGGCCGGCAAGAAAACCGACCTGATCATCTCCGCCACGCTGTTCGAACGCATCGTTGGCATGGCCATGAAGTACCGCCCGGCGCGGGTCGGCAGCTTTGCCCAGAACATCCATGAGTTCCAGAGCCTGCGTGACTTCCTCGCCTCGCTGACCCTGACCAGCCTGATCGACCTGCCGTTCACCATCCTGATCTTCATTGTCATCGCGATTCTCGGCGGGCATCTGGTGTGGATTCCGGTGCTGGCCTTCCCGATTGCGCTGCTGATCGGCTACGCCTTGCAGAAGCCGCTGGTGGCAACCATGGAACGCACCATGGCCCTCGGCGCCGAGCGTCAGTCGAGCCTGATCGAAACCCTCGCCGGCCTCGACGCGGTGAAGGTCAACAACGCCGAAAGCGAACGCCAATATCAGTGGGAGCAAACCATCGGCACCCTCAGCCGCCTCGAGCTGCGGGTGAAAATGCTCTCCGGTCTGGCGATGAACATCACCCTGCTGATCCAGCAATTGGCCGGGGTGATCATGATCGTCTTCGGCGTGTACCAGATCATCGCCGGCAACCTGAGCATGGGCGGCCTGATCGCCTGCTACATGCTCAGTGGCCGCGCCCTCAGCCCGCTGGCGTCGTTGTCCGGTCTGCTGACCCGCTACCAGCAGGCGCGGGTGACCATGACCTCGGTCGACCAGATGATGGAGTTGCCTCAGGAGCGCAATTTCGAAGAACGCCCACTGAGCCGCAAGGTTCTGCAAGGCGCGATCGAATGCCGCCAGCTCAGCTTCACTTACCCGGAGCAACAGAACCCGGCGCTGAAGAACATCAACCTGGTGATCCGTCCCGGCGAGAAGATCGGCATCATCGGCCGCAGCGGTTCCGGCAAAAGCTCACTGGCGAAACTGCTGGTCGGCCTCTATCAGCCGGACGATGGTGCGTTGCTGGTGGATGGCGTCGACATTCGACAGATCGACGTCAGCGAGCTGCGCTACAACATCGGCTACGTGCCGCAGGACATCCAGCTGCTGGCCGGCACCCTGCGCGACAACCTGATTTCCGGCGCTCGTTACGTCGAAGACGAACTTGTCCTGCAGGCCGCTGAACTGGCCGGCGTCCACGAATTCGCCCGACTGCACCCGCAGGGTTATGAACTGCAAGTCGGCGAGCGCGGGCAGAACCTGTCCGGCGGTCAGCGCCAGAACGTCGCCCTGGCCCGGGCGCTGTTGCTCAATCCGCCGATTCTCTTGCTCGACGAACCTACCAGCGCCATGGACAACACCGGCGAAGAACGCCTCAAGCAACGCCTCGCGGCGGTGGTGGAAAACAAGACCGTGGTGCTGGTGACGCACCGGGCATCGCTGCTGTCGCTGGTCGATCGCCTGCTGGTGGTCGACCGTGGACAGATCCTCGCCGACGGTCCGAAAGCGGCCGTCATGGAAGCGTTGAAGAAGGGGCAGATCAGTGTTGCTTAAGTCGGGTTTCAAGGATTCGATCCGCCGCTACTTCAAGGGCTCGGCATCGCTGCAGGGCCAGCCGCTGCCAGAGGTCAACAAGGCCTTGATCGAGGACGCGCCGCGCGTGGTGCGCCTGACGATCTGGGCAATCATCGGCTTCTTCGTGTTCCTGATGCTGTGGGCCAACTTCGCCGTCATCGACGAAGTGACCAAGGGCGACGGCAAGGCGATTCCCTCGTCGAAGATCCAGAAAATCCAGAACCTCGAGGGCGGGATCGTCTCCGAGCTGTTCGTCAAGGAAGGCCAGATCGTCGAGGCCGGCGCACCGCTGGTACGGCTGGATGACACGCGATTCGCCTCCAACGTCGGTGAAACCGAGGCTGATCGCCTGTCGATGCTGCTGCGGGTCGAGCGCCTGAGTGCCGAGGTCGATGACCGGCCGCTGAATTTCCCCGAGGACGTGCTCAAAGCCGTGCCGGGTCAGGCGAAAAGTGAAGAATCGTTGTACATCAGCCGTCGTCAGCAACTGCACGATGAAGTCGGTGGTTTGCAGGAACAGTTGATCCAGCGTCAGCAAGAGCTGCGTGAGTTCACCTCGAAGCAGGCGCAGTACCGCCAGCAACTCGGCCTGCAACGTCAGGAAATCAACATGTCTGAGCCGCTGGTGGCCCAGGGCGCGGTGTCGCCGGTGGAAGTGCTGCGACTCAAGCGTGCCGAAGTGGAAACCCGTGGTCAGCTCGATGCCACCACCCTGGCGATCCCGCGCGCCGAATCGGCGATCAAGGAAGTGCAGCGCAAGATTGACGAGACGCGCGGCAAGTTCCGCAGTGAAGCCCTGACCCAGCTCAACGAGGCGCGCACCGACCTGAACAAGGCCCAGGCCACCGGCAAGGCGCTGGAAGACCGGGTCAGCCGGACGCTCGTCACCTCGCCGGTGCGGGGCATCGTCAACAAGATGCTGGTCAACACCATCGGCGGCGTGATCCAGCCGGGCAGCGACCTGTTGGAAATCGTGCCGTTGGACGACACGCTGCTGGTCGAAGCGAAGATCCGTCCGCAGGACATTGCATTCCTGCATCCGGGTCAGGAAGCCACGGTGAAGTTCACCGCGTATGACTACACCATCTACGGTGGGCTCAAGGCCAAGCTGGAACAGATCGGCGCCGACACCATCACCGACGAAGACAAGAAAACCACCTACTACGTCATCAAGCTGCGCACCGAGCGCAGCCATCTCGGCACTGACGAGAAGCCGTTGCTGATCATCCCGGGGATGGTCGCGTCGGTGGACATCATCACCGGCAAGAAGACCGTGCTGAGCTATCTGCTCAAACCGATCATCCGGGCGCGCGCCGAGGCGTTGCACGAACGCTAGATCTTTATTGGCCTTTCGGGCCTCATCGCTGGCAAGTCGAATCGTCGCACCGCAGCTCCCACAGAGTTCTTTAATGAGCACACAATTGTGTTCTAACCGAGCTCCCTGTGGGAGCTGGCTTGCCAGCGATGGCGTCAGTTTGAACACCACATCCCTGTCAGTAAGTGACACAAATGGTCACTCACCATCCAGTCCATTCCAAAGCAATCGCCATATCGTTATTCGTTAACAGTATTTAAATTCCGCTTCTTATAGCTATAAAGTCAGCCTCCTGCGTACCTGCCGACCAATCGGCGCGCCGCACGACACGAACCAACACGCAATCCAGCGTGAGATTCTGATCGACGCGCGCGCCCTTAGCGTGCCGTGCGTGGGAGATTGATTGATGTCCGCAGCTACTGCTACCCCAAGCGCCGCGACTGTCGCGCCGCAAACCTTCGAGATCCGCCCGTTCAGCGGTGCCGTCGGCGCCGAAATCATCGGCCTCGACCTGACCCGTCCGGTCAACGACGAAGACTTCGCCCGCATCCACCGCGCGCACCTCGATCACCACGTCGTGGTGTTCCGCGACCAGCGCATCACCCCGCAACAGCAGATCGACTTCAGCCGCCGCTTCGGCGTGTTGCAGATCCACGTGCTCAAGCAGTTCCTGCTGGCCAATCACCCGGAAATCCTCATCGTTTCCAACATCGTCGAGAACGGCCAGAACATCGGCCTCGGTGATGCCGGCAAGTTCTGGCACTCGGACCTTTCCTATAAAGAGCTGCCGAGCCTCGGCTCGATGCTGCACGCCCAAGAGCTGCCGTCCGAAGGCGGCGACACCCTGTTCGCCGACATGCACAAAGCCTGGGACAGCCTGCCCGACGCACTGCGCAAAGCGGTCGAAGGCCGCTCGGCTGCGCATTCCTACACCGCGCGTTACAGCGAAACCAAATTCGAAGGCAACTGGCGCCCGACCCTGACCCCGGAGCAATTGGCCCAGGTCGCCGAGGTCGTGCACCCGGTGGTCCGCACCCATCCGGAAAACGGCCGCAAGGCCTTGTTCGTCAGCGAAGGCTTCACCACCCGCATCGTCGGCCTGCCGGAGGACGAGAGCAAACAACTGCTCGACGAGCTCTACGCCCACAGCGTGCTGCCGCAGAACATCTATCGCCATCAATGGCAGCCACACGACCTGGTGTTCTGGGACAACCGCTCGCTGATCCACCTTGCCGCCGGTTGCCCTGCGCACCTGCGCCGCAAGCTGTATCGCACCACCATTCAGGGCGACGCGCCTTTCTGATTCGCCGGAGATCCGATCATGTCCAAACGTCTTCCATTCGCGCCGCTGGCAGCGGCCATCGGCCTCGGTTTCAGCCTGATCGCCGGCAGCCTGGTGGCGCCGACCGCGGCCCACGCCGAAGGTGAAATCCGCATCGCCGAACAGTTCGGTATTGTCTATCTGTTGCTCAATGTGGTGCGCGATCAGGGTCTGATCGAGAAGTACGGCAAGCAGGAAGGCCTCGACATCAAGGTCGACTGGACCCAGTTGTCCGGCGGTGCGGCAGTCAACGATGCGCTGCTCTCCGGCTCCATTGACATTGCCGGCGCCGGCGTCGGGCCGCTGCTGACCATCTGGGATCGCACCCACGGCAAGCAGAACGTCAAAGCCGTGGCCTCGCTGGGGAACTTCCCGTACTACCTCGTCAGCAACAATCCCAAGGTCAAAACCATCGCCGACTTCACCGAGAAGGACCGCATTGCGGTGCCGGCAGTGGGCGTTTCCGTGCAGTCGCGCTTCCTGCAATACGCGGCGGCCAAGCAGTGGGGCGACAAGGAATTCAATCGCCTCGACAAGTACACCATCGCCGTTCCGCACCCGGACGCCACCGCTGCGCTGATTGCCGGCGGCACCGAGCTGACCGGGCACTTCTCCAACCCGCCGTTCCAGGATCAGGCGCTGGAAAATCCGAATGTGCACGTGGTGCTCAACTCCTATGACGTGCTCGGCCCGAACTCGCCGACCGTGCTGTTCGCCACCGAGAAATTCCGCAACGAGAACCCGAAAACCTACAAGGCGTTCGTCGAAGCGCTGACCGAAGCCGCGCAATTTGCGCAGAACGATAAAGGCGCGGCGGCGGACACCTACATCCGCGTGACCAAGGCCAAGATCGACCGCGCCGCGTTGCTGAAAATCATCGACAACCCGCAGTTCGAATTCAGCGTCACGCCGAAAAACACCTACCCGCTCGCCGAATTCCTCTACCGCGTCGGCGCGATCAAGAACAAACCCGAATCGTGGAAGGACTACTTCTTCCAGGACGCCAAACCGTTGCAGGGGAGCTGATCGACATGAACGCCCCTTTGCAAGGCCACGCGGCCAGCAACCCGATCGCCACCGCGCAAGCGCTGCTGGCGGTCGACCAGGTCAGCCTCGAATACCGCACGCCGCAGCGCGTCGTGCGGGCCACCCATCAGGTCAGTTTCGAAGTCGATCAACAGGATCGCTTCGTGCTGCTCGGTCCTTCCGGCTGCGGTAAATCCACCTTGCTCAAAGCCGTCGCCGGGTTCATAGCGCCGTGCGAGGGCGAGATCCGTCTGCAAGGCCAGCGCGTCGATGCGCCGGGGCCGGACCGGATCGTGGTGTTTCAGGAGTTCGATCAACTGCCACCGTGGAAAACCGTCAAACAGAACGTGATGTTTCCGCTGCTGGCTTCGCGCACGTTGAAGAAAAAGGAAGCCGAAGAGCGTGCGCTGCATTATCTGGAAAAAGTCGGTCTGGCGGCGTTCGCCGATGCCTATCCGCACACCTTGTCCGGGGGCATGAAAGCGCGGGTGGCGATTGCCCGGGCGCTGGCGATGCAGCCGAAAATCCTGCTGATGGACGAGCCGTTCGCCGCGCTGGATGCCCTGACCCGCCGCAAGATGCAGGAGGAATTGCTGCTGCTCTGGGAGGAGGTGCGGTTCACCTTGCTGTTCGTCACCCACTCGATTGAAGAAGCGCTGGTGGTCGGCAATCGCATCCTGCTGTTATCGCCGCACCCGGGCCGGGTGAGGGCGGAAGTGCACAGTCATCAATACGATTTGCACAGCCTTGGCGGCGTGGCGTTTCAAGAGTCGGCACGGCGCATTCACCGTTTGCTGTTCGATGAAGGGCAGTCGCCGGAAGCCGAGCGCGAACTGGATTTCACCGATATCCGCATCGCTTATTGAGCCGCCTGGAGGATTGCCCGATGAGCCATTCATCATCCGTACGTCAAGCATTCGAAAACGATCTGCAACCGCTGACCAGCGTCCCGGTGGAGCGCGAGCTGCCGCTGGGCCAGCGCCTGTGGCAACAGGGCTGGCTGCGCAAAAGCGTGATCCTGATTTTGCTCGCCGTGCTCTGGGAGGTGGTCGCCCGGGTGCAAAACAACGACCTGTTGCTGCCGAGCTTTTTGCAGACCAGTCATGCGCTGTACGACGGCCTGCTCAGCGGCGAGCTGCTGGGCAAGGTGTGGATCTCGCTGGTGGTGCTGATCAAGGGTTACCTGATCGGCATCGTCCTGGCCTTCGCTCTGACCACGCTGGCGGTTTCGACCCAGGTGGGTCGGGACTTGCTCAGCACCCTGACTTCGATGTTCAACCCGCTACCGGCGATTGCGCTGTTGCCGCTGGCGTTGCTGTGGTTCGGCCTGGGCCAGAACAGCCTGATTTTCGTGCTGGTGCATTCGGTGCTGTGGGCGCTGGCGTTGAACACTTACGCCGGGTTTCTCGGCGTCTCGGAAACCCTGCGCATGGCGGGCCGTAATTACGGCTTGAAGGGCATGCGCTTCGTGCTGTTCATCCTGATTCCGGCGGCGCTGCCATCGATCCTCGCCGGGCTGAAAATCGGCTGGGCTTTCGCCTGGCGTACCCTGATCGCCGCCGAACTGGTGTTCGGTGCCACCAGCGGCAAAGGTGGCCTGGGCTGGTACATCTTCCAGAACCGCAATGAGTTGTACACCGACAAGGTGTTTGCCGGTCTGGCGGTGGTGATCCTCATCGGTTTGCTGGTGGAGAACCTGGTGTTCGACACGCTGGAGCGGGTGACGGTGAAGCGCTGGGGAATGCAGCGCTGATTTTCTGATCTGCTAGCATTGCGTGCGAATCAATCCTGATCGGTCACGAGTGCTCAGCATGCAACTCCCGGACATGAACCTGTTGGTCGCCCTCGACGCTTTGCTCGACGAGGGCAGCGTGGTCGGCGCCGCGCGGCGGATGAACCTCAGCCCCGCGGCCATGAGCCGCACGCTGACGCGGATCCGCGAAGCCATTGGCGATCCGATTCTGGTGCGCGCCGGTCGCGGCCTGGTGCCGACGCCCAAGGCCCTGGAGCTGCGCGAGCAGGTGCGCGATGTGGTCGAGCAGGCGGCGCTGCTGTTTCGCTCGGCCGATGCGGTGGAACTGGGGACGTTGCGCCGGCGCTTCAGCATTCGCGCCAACGACTTCTTCGTCGGTGTGTACGGCGGCAAGCTGTTCGACACCCTCGATCAACTGGCGCCGCACTGTGAGTTGCGTTTCGTTCCCGAAGGTGATGGCGACGATGAAGCCCTGCGCGAAGGGCGGATCGACCTGAGTGTCAGCAACACCCGCCCGGTGACGCCGGAAGTCAAAGTGCAGAACCTGTTTTCCACCCACTTCGTCGGCTTGGTGCGCGAGGATCATCCGCTGCTGGATGGCGAGATCACGGCCGAACGTTACGCCGGTTTTTCCCACATCAGCATGTCCCGCCGGGGCATCGCCCGTGGGCCCATCGACACCGCTTTGAATGCCCTGGGGCTGGAGCGACGGGTGGCAGTGATTGCGCCGAGTTTCCACGCGGCGATGTTCGCCCTGCCGGACTCCGACCTGATTTTGCCGGTGCCCAAGGAAGCGCTGCTCAGCGTGCGGCGGCTGGGCTTGAAGCTGCGCTCGTTCAATCTGCCGGTCCCGTTGCCGACCCTGATGCTGACCCAGGCCTGGCACCCGCGTTTCGACAAGGATCCGGCCCACCGCTGGCTGCGTGAAACCCTCAAGACCTGCTGCGACGAAACCTGGCTGGCGGCACAGCCCTGACGATTGCGTCTGGCGCACTTATAAGCTGCCAATAAGTCAATTTTCGTCAGCACTAAGCCCTACTAACATGCTCCGGTATTTTTCCCTCCGGAGTTTGCTTGCATGACATCCCTGACGGTCACGGCACCGATTGCCGCTACCGCTCCGATGGCAGCCGCGCCACCGGTGTTCGGGGCGCGGATCATCATCGGTCTGGTCGGTGTGCTGCTGGCGGTGCTGGTGTCGGGTCTCAACGAGATGGTGACCAAGGTCGCCCTGGCCGACATTCGCGGCGCCCTGAGCATCGGTTACGACGAAGGCACCTGGCTGGTCGCCAGTTACATCGCGACCTCGGTGGCGGCCATGGCGTTCGCGCCGTGGTGCTCGGTGACCTTTTCCCTTCGTCGCTTCACCCTGTGCGCCATCGGCGTGTTCACCCTGCTCGGGGTGCTTTGCCCGTTCGCCCCGAACTACGAAAGCCTGCTGCTGATGCGCATCCTGCAAGGCTTGGCCGGCGGTGCGCTGCCGCCGATGCTGATGACCGTTGCCCTGCGTTTCCTACCGGCCAATATCAAACTGTATGGCCTCGCCGGTTATGCCCTGACCGCTACCTTCGGCCCTGGTCTCGGTACGCCGCTGGCCGGGCTGTGGACTGAGTACGTCGGCTGGCAGTGGACGTTCTGGCAAATCATCGTGCCGTGCCTGATCGCCATGGCCGCTGTTGCGTACGGCTTGCCGCAGGATCCGCTGCGTCTGGAGCGCCTCAAGTCATTCAACTGGAAAGGCCTGCTGCTGGGCTTTCCGGCGATCTGCATGCTGGTGATCGGCCTGTTGCAAGGCAATCGCCTTGACTGGTTCGAGTCGAACCTGATCTGCGCTTTGCTCGGCGCCGGTTCGCTGTTGCTGGTGGCATTTCTGATCAATGAATGGTCGCAGCCAATCCCGTTTTTCAAGTTGCAGATGCTCGGCATCCGCAACCTGTCGTTCGCGTTGATGACGTTGGCCGGCGTGCTGGTGGTGCTGCTGGCGGTGGTACTGATTCCGTCGAGTTACCTGGCTCAGGTGCAAGGTTATCGGCCGGTACAGACCGCGCCGATCATGCTGATCGCGGCGCTGCCGCAACTGCTCGCGCTGCCGCTGGTGGCGGCGTTGTGCAACCTGCGTTGGGTCGATTGCCGCTGGGTGCTCGGCGTCGGTTTGAGCATGTTGACGCTGTCGTGTCTGGGAGGCTCGCAGCTGACCTCGGAATGGATTCGCGACGATTTCTACGTGCTGCAATGGCTGCAGATTTTCGGCCAGCCGATGGCGGTGCTGCCGTTGCTGATGCTGTCGACCGGCAGCATCCAGCCGCAGGACGGGCCATTCGCCTCGGCCTGGTTCAACACCGTGAAAGGCTTGGCGGCGGTGGTCGCCACCGGCGTGATCGAGGCGCTGACCACTTCGCGCCTGCATTTTCACTCGACGATGCTGGTCGATCGCCTCGGCAACTCGCCGCTGGCCGCAAGCAACGACCCCGGCCTCGCCCATCGCCTGCATGAACAGGCGGTGGTGCTGACTTCTTCGGATCTTTATCTGTGCATGGCCGGCGTCGCGGTGGCGCTGATCCTGCTGATTTTCTGGCTGCCGACGCGGATCTTCCCGCCGCGCGCGCCGACCTGACTGAAATAGAAGGTTCTTATGACGACTCAAGCAAAGCAGAAACTCGCGGTGGCTGTGGCCGCTGCGCTGGCGGTCGGTGTGCTGGTGTATCTGGCGATGCCCGGCCTGTTCGGCAAGCGCACTCAGCAGAACACCAACGATGCGTTCGTTTCTGCCGATTTCACCCTGGTGGTGCCGCGTGTGGCGGGGTTCATCAAAGAGGTGCTGGTGGAAGACAACCAGCAGGTCAAGGCCGGGCAGTTGCTGGCGCTGATCGATGACCGCGACCTGCGCGCCGCCGCCGAGGCCGCCGATGCGCAAACCCTGGTCGCCCGCGCTCAATTGCAGAACGCCAAGGCCACGCTGGAGCGCCAGACCTCGGTGATCGCTCAGGCGCAGGCGTCGGTGGTTTCGGCCAAGGCTGAAATGGCCTTCGCCCAGCAGGAATTGAACCGCTATAACCACTTGGCCGGCGTCGGTGCCGGCACCGTGCAGAACGCGCAACAGGCGCGCACCCGGATCGATCAGGCCTCTGCGCGGCTGGACACGGCCACCGCGAAACTGGCAGCGGAACGTAAGCAGGTCGAGATTCTGACGGCGCAGCGCGATGCCGCTGAAGGCAGTTTGAAACACGCGCAGGCCGCGCTGGAAATCGCCAGTTTCGAGCTGTCTTACACGCGCATCACCGCGCCCCAGGACGGCATGATCGGCGAGCGCGCCGTGCGGGTCGGCGCCTATGTGACACCGGGCAGCAAACTGCTGGCGGTGGTGCCGCTGAAGCAGGCCTATGTGGTCGCCAACTTCCAGGAAACCCAGCTCACCGATGTGCAGCCGGGGCAGGACGTTATGGTGCGGGTCGACAGCCTCGGCGGCGAAGCCCTCACCGGCCGCGTCGAGAGCATTGCCCCGGCGACCGGCGTGACTTTCGCGGCGGTCAAACCGGACAACGCCACCGGCAACTTCACCAAAGTCGTGCAGCGGATTCCGGTGAAGGTCCTGCTGGATCCGGGCCAGCCGCTGGCCGAACGCTTGCGGGTGGGGATGTCGGTGGAGGCGAGCATCGACACCGAAAGCTCGGCGACGTCGGTGCGTGAGGTGACACAGCGATGAAGCGCTTTCAGTCCCTGACAGTGGTCCTGAGTCTGTCGGCGCTGGCGGCGTGCACCGTCGGCCCGGACTTCCAGAAACCCGAAGCCACGCAGATTGCCGAGTGGGCAAAACCGTCAAAAACTGCCGTCAGCCAGGCTGTCAGCGAACCTTTGAACGAGCGCTGGTGGGAAGTCTTTCACGACGCGCAACTCTCGGCCCTGACCCAGCGCGCCCTGCGCAGCAATCTCGATCTGCAACTGGCCAGCAGCCGTCTGCAACAAAGCCGCGCTGCCCGTCAGGTGATCAGCGCCGACCGCTATCCTACGACTGCCGCCACCGGTAGCTACGCACGCAAACGCAACAGCGGCGAGGGCCTGAACGACCCGTCCGGGCACAACGGCGATTCTGCCTTCAACCTGTGGGATGCCGGTTTCTCCGCCTCCTGGGAGCTGGACTTCTGGGGGCGCGTACGCAGGGAGACCGAAGCCGCCGACGCCAATCTCGAAGTCGCGGAAAACGACCGTCGCGGCGTGCTGTTGGCGGTACTCGCGGACACCGCGCAGAACTACATTCAGCTGCGCGGCGTGCAGAACACCCGCGCCGTCACCGAGCAGAACCTCGATGTCGCACGGCACAGCCTGAAGCTCTCGCAACTGCGCCTCAACGACGGCGTGGCCACCGATCTCGACGTCGCCGAAGCGGCCGCGCAAGTGGCGGCCATCGAATCGCGCCTGCCAGCGCTGGAGCAACGTCAGGCGCAACTGATCAACGCCATCAGCCTGTTGATGGGCGAACCGCCGCAAGCCTTGGCCAAAGAGTTATCCACAGATGCGCCGGTACCGCAGTCGCCGCTGACCGTCGCCATCGGCCTGCCGTCGCAACTCGCCGAACGCCGCCCGGACATTCGCCAGGCCGAAGCCCGTCTGCATGCCGCCACCGCCAACATCGGCGTGGCCAAGGGCGATTTCTATCCGCGCATCACCCTGTCCGGCAACCTCGGCTCGCAAGCCATGCAACTCAGCGATTTCGGTTCCTGGGGCTCTCGCGCATTCGGCATTGGCCCGCAGTTCAGCCTGCCGCTGTTCGACGGCGGCCGCTTGCGCGGCATGCTGCAACTGCGCGAAGCCCAGCAACAGGAAGCGGCGATCGGCTATCAACAGACCGTCCTGCGCGCCTGGCACGAAATCGACGACCAGCTGACCGCCTACAACGCCAGCCAGCGCCGCCGCGACAGCCTCGCCGAAGCCGTGCGCCAGAACCAGATCGCCCTGCGCACCGCACAACAGCAATACGTCGAAGGCGTGGTCGACTTCGTCAACGTCCTCACCGTGCAAGGCGCACTGCTCGCCACCCAGGAACAATGGGTGGAAAGCTCCACCGGCGTTTCACTGGCGATGGTCGGGTTGTACCGGGCGTTGGGTGGGGGATGGGAGTCGGTGTATCCGGTGGGGGAGATGGCGCAGCGTTGATTCTCCCACCCGAATGATGGCCTTTCGCTTGACGCTAATCCCCGCTGTCGTAGACTCCGAGCATCCGTCAGGGAGTAACGGTTATGCGGCGTTTTCGTGGTTGGGTTGTCGGATTGACCTTTGTAACGTGTGCAGTTCAGGCTCAAACGCCCGCGCCAGACGATCCGCTGCTGGATAACGGCGGGGCGGCGAATGCGTCGGCCAGCAGTGAAGCGCGCGGGGTGTTGCGGGCGCGGGATCAGGCGACGCTGGCCAGTGAGTTGTCGGGGCGGATTATCGAGTTGCCGTTCAGCGAGGGCGAGTCGTTCAAGAAGGGCGATACCCTGGCGCGGTTCGACTGTTCGGCCTATCAGGCCCAGTTGAACGCCGCGCAAGCCGCCAGCCGTGGCGCCGGTGAAGAGCTGGCGCACAACCGGCAACTGGCGGCGCTCAATTCCGTCGGGCGTTTCGAAGTGGCCCGGGCCGAAGCCAAGGTCAGCGAGACCCAGGCGCAATCTCAGGTTTATCAAGTCCAGGTCAAACGCTGCAGCGTGGTTGCGCCATTCGACGGGCAAGTGGTCGAGCGCAAGGTGCAGCGTTATGAAAGCGTGCCGGCCGGTGCGCCGCTGCTCGATGTGGTCGACAACCGCACCCTGGAAATCCATCTGCTGGTGCCGTCGCGCTGGATGGCCAGGCTCAAGCCCGGTCAGTCGTTCAGCTTCGTGCCCGATGAAACCGGTCAGGCCATCGACGCCACGGTCAAACGCCTCGGTGCGCGGATCGATGAGGGCAGTCAGACCCTGTTGCTGGTCGCAACACTCCCCGAAGCCAAAGGCTTGCTCGCCGGTATGAGCGGCACCGCGCGTTTTCCGGAGCTTAAGTGAACGCCCCGGTGAGCGGCGCCGCCGAGCAAGTGTTCGCGCGGTTTCTCGATCTCGAACGGCAGACCCGCGCGGCCCAAGACATTTCGCAACTGGCCTACAGCCTGGTCAATGACGGCCAGTCGCTGTTCGGTTTTCGCCATGCGGCGCTGTTGATTGCCGGCAAGGTGCAGGCGGTGACCGGGGTCAGCGCGGTGGAGCCGAATGCGCCGTTCGTGGCGTTCGTCGAGCAGGCTGTGGCGCAGTTGTTCAAGCAGGATGTGCTGAAACAGGCGCGGGTGATCACGCCGGAAATGGTCGGCGAATCGATTCAGGCCGATTGGCGCAGCCTGTCGGCCATGCAAGTGTTCTGGTTGCCGCTGATCGACCGTCAGGGTCAGGTGTTCGGCGGTTTGTGGCTGGCCCGTGATCTGCCGTGGAACCCTTCCGAGCAAGTGCTGCTGTCGCAACTGGGCGACACCTACAGCCATGCCTGGCTGGCGTTGCAACCGCGAAAACCTTGGCGGCTGCGCTGGACCCGTAAACGCCAGGTGGCGCTGGTCGCCTTGTTGTTGCTCGGGCTGTTGATCCCGGTGCGCCAGTCGGTGCTGGCGCCCGCCGAAGTGGTGCCTCAGGGCGGGCGCGTTGTCGCCGCACCGCTGGACGGGGTGATCGCCGAGTTTCTGGTCAAACCCAACCAGAGCGTGAAAACCGGCGACCTGTTGCTGCGTTTTGAAAGCACGACGCTGAAGGCTCAGGCCGATGTCGCCGAGCGTGCGCTCGGGGTTGCCGAAGCGGAACTCAAAGCCAATTCCCAGCGCTCGTTCGTTGATGCCGAATCCAGCTCCCGGGTCGACCTGCTGGCCGCCCGCGCCGAACAGAAACGCGCCGAACGCGACTACGCCCGCGAACTGCTCAACCGCAGCGAAGTGCGTGCCGAGCGCGACGGCATTGCGGTGTTCGCCGATGCCGAGCGCTGGACCGGCAAACCGGTGCAGACCGGCGAACGGCTGATGGAAATCGCCGACCCGAGCCAGGCCGAACTGCGTATCGAACTGGCCGTGGGCGATGCGATTTCGCTGGAGCCGGGCGCCGAAGTCGCGCTGTTTCTCGACAGCGACCCGTTGCAACGTCACCTCGCCACCCTCGAACGTTCGGCCTACGAGGCGCAGCCCACCGCCGGCGGCCAGTTGGCCTATCGGCTGGACGCCAATTTCGCCGACGCACCGCCGCGCATCGGCCTGCGCGGCACCGCAAAAATTTTCGGCGACCGGGCGCCGCTGGCCCTGTACCTGCTGCGGCGTCCGCTCGCCGGGCTGCGCCAGAGCGTAGGCCTTTAAATGACCCTGCCGAGCCTGCGTGCCGACCTGCAATTGTCGCCCGCGGCGCCGGCATTGGACGGTTCGCCGCGCTGGACGTTGGCCGACCCGGTGCGCGGGCGCTACTTCAAACTCGGCACGGCGGCCATGCGCCTGTTGCGCCACTGGTCGCTGGGCGATCCCGAACAAGTGCTGCGCGCCGCCAATCGTGAACCGGGTTTGCCCCTCGACGGCAACGAGTTGGCGCAACTGCTGGAGTTCCTGCGCGGTCACGATCTGATCAGTGCCCTCGACGAGCAACAGCGCGCCAGTTATCGGCTCAAGGCCCTCGTACAACGCCAGAGCCTGTGGAAAATCCTGCTGCATCAATACCTGTTCTTCCGCATTCCACTGTGGCGCCCGGACGCTTTTCTCAACCGTGCCTGGCCGTGGCTGGAGCGCTTCGGGCCAAGGGTTTTGCGCTACGGCCTGCCGGCGACGCTGGCGCTCGGGGTGTTTCTGGTGTCGCGGGACTGGCAGCGCTTCGTCGGCACCTTCCCGCACCTGTTCAGCCTCGGCGGGGCGATTTCATTTGGTGTGGCGCTGTTCTTCGCCAAGCTCTGTCACGAGTTCGGTCATGCGTTCATGGCCAAGCGCGCCGGGTGTCGGGTGCAAAGCATGGGTGTGGCGTTCATGGTCTTGCTGCCGATGTTCTACACCGATGTCAGCGATGCCTGGCGGGTCAATGATCGACGTGCGCGACTGCTGATCGGTGCCGGTGGGGTGCTGGCGGAATTACTGCTGGCGAGCATCGCGCTGCTGGTCTGGTCGTTCCTGCCGGACGGGCCCGGTCGCACGGCGGCGTTCATGCTCGCCAGCGCGACGTGGATCACCACACTGGTGGTCAATCTCAACCCCTTCATGCGCTTCGATGGCTACTTTCTGCTCAGCGACTTATGGGAAGTCGACAATTTGCAGGGCCGGGCCTTTGCCCTGTGTCGCTGGCGGCTGCGGGAGTTTCTGTTCGGCTATGGCGCTCCGGCGCCGGAGCCTTGGTCGCCGACGATGCAGCGGCGTTTGCTGATCTGGGGGTATGGCTCGTGGTTATGGCGTGCGGCGTTGTTTTTCGGGATCGCGCTGGCGGTCTATCACTTGTTCTTCAAGGTGTTGGGGATCTTCCTGATGCTGGTGGAGCTGGTGTGGTTCATCTTTCTGCCGATCATGAGTGAGTGGCGCCAGTGGTGGAGCCGCCGCGAACAGGCTCACGGCCCTCGGGTGTTGCTCAGCAGCCTGGCGGTACTCGGCTTGTTGCTGGTGCTGATCGTGCCGTGGCGCAGTTCGGTGGAATTGCCGACGATGCTCGAGGGCGGTCGCGCCAGTGCCTTGCACGCACCGACGGCGGCGCGGGTCAAAGCCGTGAAGGTCGAGGATGGTCAGACCGTGGCTCAGGGCGACGTGCTGATCGAGCTGGAATCGCCGGACCTCGATTCGCGGCAGGCCATCGTCCGCCGGGAAATCCGCATCCAGCAATTGCTGATGCGCCGTCAGGCTGGCCGCAGTGAAACCGCTGCCGACGCCGGCATCGTCGAGCAACGCCTTGCCGAAGCGGTGGCGGAATACCGTGGCCTGACTGCTCAACGTGAACGCCTGCTGTTGCGCGCACCTCATGCGGGCACCGTGCGTGATCTGCTGCCAAATCTGACGCCGGGTCGCTGGCTGTCGAGCAAGGATGCGCTGGCGCGGGTGGTCGAGGACGGCACGCGACTGCGTGGTTACCTGGCCGAAGCCGAACTGTGGCGGGTCAAGCCCGGTGCCACCGGGCGGTTTATCGCCGACGACCCGATGCATGCCGCCATCGCGGTGCAACTCAATGAAATCGACACCAACGGTGTGGCCTATGTCGATCAGGAGGCGCTGACCTCCGATCACCACGGGCCGATTGCCGTGCGCCGCGATCAGCAGCAACGAGCGGAACCGGTGCAGGCGCAATACGGCGTGCGTTTGACTACGCTGGATCAGGCACCGACCCCGGTGCAGCCGCTGCGCGGCGTGGTGGTGTTGCAGGGCAGCGGCGAATCGGTGCTCGGCGTGGCCTGGCGCCGGATGGCGGCGCTGGGGGTCAGGGAAAGCGGTTTCTAGGGAGCATTAAGATGACGGACAACCTGGCGGCGGGCGGATTGGTGGTGCGGCCTTCGCGGGCGTCGGACGGGCCATTTCTGCACAGCCTCTATCAATCGGCGCGGCCGGATCTGCAATGGATCGACGGCGAGCAGGAGCAAGTGCAGCAAATCGTCGCCCAGCAGTTTCAGGTGCAGGAGCAGGGCATGGGGGAAAACCATCCCAACGCCATGCACTACATCGTAGAAAAACTCGGCACGGCCATCGGCGCACTCAGCACCGATTTCGGCGTCAATGAAATCCGCGTGTTGTACCTCGCGTTCATTCCACAGGCCCGGGGCAAAGGTTACGGACGAACCGTGCTGCAAGGCGTGCAAAAAGCCGCGCAGCAAGTGCGCTGCCCGGTGGCGACGGTGGTCTGGGCCAACAACCCCCATGCGCGCCAGCACTACCTGGCGCTGGGTTTTGCGGTGGAGGAGCGCAACCCGGCGGCGGAGCGGCTGGTGTGGTATCCACAGGCTTGAGTCAGATGATCGAGTCAATGTCGAAAGTGTGGGGCGCGCCAATTCTGTGACCGTAGAGCGTTACCAGCAGCGGGTCATCCTCGGCGGCGTCAGGTGCCATGGCGAGCTGTTCTTCTGCCTGGTTTTCCCGGTGCAGCTGCCAGCGCGGCAGGCTTTCGGCCAGACGTTCCGGTTGTTCTGCCAGCGATCCATAAACATCCGTGGTCGTCAGGCGCCGGTGCCGCAGACTGGCCAGCCGTTCGCGGGTCGTGCGGATGTTCTCGATTTCATGATTGAGCGCTTCGACGATGTTTTTACGGCTGCGCACATAGCTGTCCGGCCGTCCCGGCAAATTGCTGCGCTGGCGGCGCAACTGATCGGTGATGCGCTGCAGCGCTGTCTCAACCAGCGCGAATTCTCGCTCGGTAACCAGCGTGCGGTTTGACTCCTGTGCCTCCTGCCAACGCCGCAACACCGCCCAGCACGCCGGGATGTAGGCCCCGGTCATCGAATGGTGCCCGGCGTCGAAGATCTGCTTGAGCAACGTCGGCCGATCCGGCAGGCCGTGCCGCTGCCGGATCGCCACGTCGCAGGCTGCGTGCTGGGTGATGGTGTCGCAGCCCGGCTCCCAGAGGATTGACGACACCTGCTGGCGGCCGAACTCCACCGGCATGGCGTGTCGCAAACGGCCGTGGTGGTCGTAGGCTTCCCCGGTCCAGTTGGTGATGCCCGCGACGAACACCGACAGACCGAGCGGGACATTCACGAAGGTCAGCGCTGCCCCGGTGCCGTAGATATCGGCCTTGGTGTTCATCCAGCTGCCGGGCACGCTGGGCACCGGGTCGTTGTGGTTGACCATGCGGTGATGCACGAGATCGGCTGCACCCTTAACGAAATCCGCGTCGCCGGCGCGGGGGGCGCCGTAGGTGTAGAGCTGGATTTTGTAGCCCTCAGGCCTACGGCGGAGCATTTCGGCCAGCAGCAGCGTGATTGCGCCACCGAGGCTGTGGCCGCAGATCAGGAGTGTTTGGCCGGTGTAGAACTTTTCGAGGTAATTGACGGCGAATGCGCCAGCTTTTTTGGCCGCTTCATAGAAACCTCGATGTACCTGGCCTTCGCCTTCCGCAAACGGCACCTGCAAGGCATCGGCATCGCGTAACCCATCGGCGACGATCTCGGCGGTGCCGCGAACGGCGATCAGGATCAGTTCGTCGTTGTGGGTGATGAAGGCTTGGGTGTCGGTAGCCTCATTTCCTTCGCTTCTGTCATCAAGGAAGTGAACCTTGGCTGGATGTTCTTGCGACTCGATCCTCTTCGGTTCATTCACTTCGTACAGATCCGAGTCGAATGGAACGATTTCCAGGCGTTTGGAATACGGCACGTCTTCGTACAGAGGGTAATAGGCTTTGATTTGATTCGAGTCGACTTTCCATAGTTCGTCGGACTTGGCCAAGGCGTCGCCAAACCAATTGCCTACGCTGGGTTGCAAAGGAAAGGTCACTCGATTTTCTTTGATGGGAGCACTTTCTGGCTTCTGACCGAAGGGGCAGTAGCTCAAG
Source organism: Pseudomonas sp. B707 (assembly GCF_022496685.1). Classification (NCBI taxonomy): domain Bacteria; kingdom Pseudomonadati; phylum Pseudomonadota; class Gammaproteobacteria; order Pseudomonadales; family Pseudomonadaceae; genus Pseudomonas; species Pseudomonas sp. B707. The sequence goes on from NZ_WTVE01000010.1 coordinate 30,999, forward strand.
GTTGCCATCAATGAGAGCTGGTACAGATTGAGTGCACAGAATTGCGGAGCTGTGGATAACATCGGTCGCAACGCGCGTAACGGGCGCACTTCAAGAACAGTGTGACGTTGTGGCATCAGAGCGACACCCAGTTTGCCGTGTTCGCGCATGATGGCTGCACAGCCGGAGTCGAGAGGGTAATCGCGATACACCTCGGGTGGCAGATGCGAGGCATATCTGACCAGGTGACGGACTTCGACTTGAAAGTAGTCTGCACCGTCAGCAATCTCGGGTCGTTCCCGTGTGCGGGTGGCATTCCGGTTCAGATAACGAGTTTTTTCGGCGCGTACCTGAAGTTCGGTTATTTTTAGGGGGTAATGTCGCCTGCTTTGCAAACTTGAGTAGAGCTGTTCCTTTCCTTCATACGATTGATCAAATAGCAACGATATAGGCCCCGCAAAGTGATAGTCCACTCTGCCCTTGCCCGCTGCATCCAGACGTCCTATGTATTTATGGCCTTCCGAATCAGTGGCGACATAGGCCAATCCAGCATAGGGCTCACCCGAGTAAAACTCATCGATGAGTTGAAAACTTGTCCATTTGCCACCGGCAGGACATGTCAGCATGCGGCCGCCTAACGGCGACGGCAGATCCTTTTCAATTGATTCCATCGTGAAACCTCCTTACTCAGTGCAACTTGGATAAATGGTGCAGACTCGGCCATCCGGCATTGTGAAAGTGCTGAAGTCGGTGTAGTTGCCATAACAAAAGGCGTACTGATCCTCAAAGTTGTCGCCTAAGCATCGCTTCCAGCCATTTGGAAAATTTACCCAGGTGTCCCTGAAGTAAGGTTGTTCTTCCCTTGCTACTTTGATTTTCATCCTCACGGTTGTGCCTGGAAGTTGATCGTGGGTGTATGCCGCAAACGGGCGCCCCGGCTGTGGAGTGCCCTGAGCATCGGTTTCCTTGCAGTCGAGTATTTTTCGCAGGATCCTCGGCTTACCTGAGGTGCGAAAAAGCCACTGACATTGGCCGTAGAAAATGCTTAGACCTTTATGGTTAAAAGTGCCTTTGTAGCGATCGTCCAATTCCGACCGTATAACAACAGCTGCACTATCAGCGCTAATGTCGCTCCAGTCCTTCCCGTAGGCGGCTCTGATGTCCAGATCAATTCGACGTATTACCATCGGGCAACCATTGATGGTCTTGCGGATGGCGATTTCGGAAACCGGCTCGTACGTTTCTCGCCAATTCCTGTTGTATCTGTTGGCTGTTTTGCGGAGGTCTATGGCTCTGCAGTTTTCACTACTATTGATCGGCTCATACTCTGCGAGGGCTTCATAGGCGAACCCTGGCGGTAGCTCTGCCGTGAAAGTGAATGTATTTGCCGGTTGGGTTTTGCACCCAGCGATGAGGGCAAGGCAAACAACCAAAGTCGCACTGCGCAGCGCGAGTCCAATCGTCGGGGAGGTCAGTGTTGGAGATTGCAGCTCCTTTTGAATTAATGTCATGGCGAAACCTCCTTATTCCGTACAGCCCGGATAAATGGTGCAGACTCGGCCATCAGGCATTTTGAATGTGCTGAAGTCGGTGTAATTGCCGTTGCAATAGGCATGCGGATCGTCATATCCATCACCCAGGCATCGCTTCCAGCCATTCGGAACTTTCACCCACGTATCCCCCCATCCGGGCTTCTCTTCCTCTGCCAAAGTAATCTTCATCCTCACTGTTTTGCCCGGCAGTTGATCAGGGCTAAAAGCCCCGAAGGTCTTGCCATAAGCTCGTGATCCCAAGGCATCGACTGTTCTGCAATCCAGGATTTTTCTTAGAATTCGCGGTTTGCCCGAGGTGCGAAACCACCATTCACACTGACCGTGGAAGGTGCTTTCACCGGTCTCGTTGAATACGCCTTTGAACTGCTCCTCCAGATCATCACGGATGAAAACCATGGCTTCGTCACCACTGAAGTCGCCCCGTGTTTTGCCATAGCTCGAGTTGATCTCCAGCTCGATTCGCCTCACGACCAACGGACACCCCTTAACAATCTTGCGAATCGTGATCTCGGCATCCGGCTTGTAGTCCGTCCGCCACTTGCTGTTGAACACCGGGGCAAGGTTGTCGCGTCTGTCGAGGGTGCAGGTCTGACCTTTCTCGGGTACGTAATAAACCGCTGCGACGTAGGCAAACCCCGGTGGTAGATCGGCTGTGAATCTGAAGGTGTTGGGTGGTTTGCTTTGGCAGCCCCCCAGTGCCGCGAAGGCGCTGATCAGGACGATGCTCTTGAGCTGAATCTTCATGAAGGCATCTCCCCGCTCCAGCTCTTCGAAAGCAGGTAAACCCGATCAAAGTGCTCATCCGGCGTTTCGTCCGGTCGGGGTTGCCAATGAGGCGCGAGGGTCGGGGTTTGCAGGCTCTGGATCAGCAGAAATTCCAGCCGCTCCGGCGCCAGCCAGCCCCAGGCTTCGGCCTGTGCCAGTCGCTCGCGTAGCCAGATGTGCGGATCCTGCGAGCCCGCCAGCCCGGCGTAGGCCTGCACATGCTCGGCCAGCAGAAAACGGTGGGCATTGGCCAGACGAATCTCCATGGCGGGCTGATCGGGCATCGGCAGGTGCAGCCATGGCGGCGAGTCCGGCAGCGGATTGGTGCCGGGCGCTGGGTTGTCGGTGCTTTGCCAATGCGAGCCCTGCCAGTAACACACGCTGATCGCCGGCCCGAGATACGCCGGTAGCGCCTCGACCGGCAGATGTTCCAGCGCCCGGGCCAGCACCCGGTTGTCGTGGAAGCGGTACAGCGCCTGATGCGGACGGGTGCCGACGAGCAGCCGCTCCTGCCAGTGCCTGACCCATGCCTTCAGTTCGCCCTGACCCAGGCTGGCGAGCCAGCCCCAATGGCTGTCGGGCCTGTCGAGCAGGGCGTCGAGGCGACGGTCGTCGGGCTGGTCGAAGGTGAACAGGAACGGGCCGGTGTCCGCCAGTTCGGCGACCACGGTTTCACCGTAGACGCTGGCGTACTGCTCGTAACGGCTGCTCTTCAGCCAGCGCTGGCGCATGTCGCGTTCGTTCTGCGAGTCGAGTACCAGGCACAGGAGGCGATCCGCCCGGTGTTGCTCGATCAGCCAGTGCGGCACAAAGGATTGGCTCATGCGGCGGCTCCCTCGATCAGGCACGCTCCTCCTCGACAGGCCTCGCAGATCGGGCAGAAATCTGCACCCAGCGTTTTGCTGTCAGCCATCAAGGCGGTTTGCGAGGGAGCTACCAGTGGCGGCAGAGGCGTCGATGGCGCCAGGTCTTCAACGCTGTCGGGCAGCAGAATCGGCGCGCGTAGAAAGGCCGCCGGTGCGCCGCCGATCAGCAGGTCGCTGCTACCGAAAAGACCACCGTGATCAAGCACAAAATGCTCGCCACCGACCTTCAGGCTGATGCTTTTTCCGGCCTCCAGTACCAGATGCTCGCCAGCGCTCAAACACACCTGCCCGGCAGCTTCGACCGTCAGCGACTGACCGATCCGGGTGTGGCTGTTCTGACTGACGTGCAGGTAGTCGCTGGCCTTGAGATGGGTCTTGCGATCACCGGTAATGGTGCGTTGCTCTTCTGCGTGGAGCACGCTGACGCTGTTGCCCTTGATGGTTTCCCGGCGCTGGTTGCCGACCTCCAGGTGACTGTCGTGCTCGATCTTTTGCTGCAAATCGCGCTGGGCGCGCAGATAGATCAGTTCCTGACCGGCGCGGTCTTCGATCATCAGCTCATTGAAGCCATTGCTGTCGGGCGTGCTGCGGGACCGGAACACGCTGCGGGTCTTGTGCGCCGGCAATTCATAGGGCACCGGGTTGGCGCTGTTGGCCAGGCAACCGCTGATCACCGGATGGTCGGGATCACCGTTGAGAAACGTCACCAGCACCTCCATGCCCACGCGCGGAATGATCACGCTGCCATGGGCGTTGCCGGCCCAGTTCGTGGTGGTCCGCAACCAGCAACTGCTCTTGTCGTTGTGCCGGCCTTCGCGGTCCCAGAAAAACTGCACCTTGACCCGGCCGTAACTGTCGCAATGGATGTCTTCGCCTTCCGGCCCGGTGACCACGGCGGTCTGGGTACAGCCGATGGAAGGTTTGTCGTAGCGCAACGGCGGGCGATAGATCGCATCCCACGGTGTGGCTTCGAAATGGTTGCGGTAGCCCTGGACGAAGTCGCTTTTATCGCTCACGGCGATGTCGCTGCCGCTTTCTTCGAGCACCTGAGGCTGTTGGCCTTCGTGTTCGATTTCGGTGAGCAGCCAAAGGTCGTTCAATGCGGGGTCGGGGTGTTCTGACAACGACAGGAAATGCCCCGACACCAGCGCCGGTTCGTCGCTGTCACCCTGAGCCACGCGCTCATCGCTGCGATGACGTTCCAGGATTCGTCGGGCGAGCAGTTTGCCGTGCTCCCGGTCGAGGACTCGCCCCGGATAGGCGTAATCCTCCAGATCAGGCTGACAGTTCTCGTTCGGTATCCGCGCGTCGGACTCCAGCACGATGCGCGCCCTTTCGAAATCGTAGGCGCGCCGACTGGCGCGACTGGTGCGGGTATTGAGCCCGCAGTCTAAACGGTGGATCACCGGCCGGTCGGCCACCATCGCGTTGCGCGGTTTGAACGGGGTCGGTCGGGCCAGCCTGGGAAACACGGTCTGGTCGTCGCCGAACACCAGCAGGTGCCTGTCGAGGCTGTGGCGAAAGTGATAGTGCAGGCCGTCTTCCTGGCACAAGCGCTGGATGAAATGCAGATCGGACTCGTTGTATTGCACGCAATATTCGCGATCCGGCAGGGCCTGGCCGATCTGGAACAGGTAGCCATCCGCGTGAATGCCATGTTCCTGAAGAATCTGCCCGATGATTTGCGCAACGCTCAGGTGCTGAAAAACCCGCTGATTGAAACGATGGCCCAGATTCGTCAGACATGGCGCGAGGGTCAGGTGGTATTGCGTCAGCCGGTACCCGATATCATCCCTTCCGATGTGCTGGATCTGTCCATGAACGCCATGGCCGTGGTCATCGAAGGCCAGAAAAGCCTGCCGGTGCATGAGGCCGGGAAGATCGATGTCCGGTCTCGGGCTGACCAGTTTGACGTCGAAGGAGTAAGGCTGGCTGATGGATTCGGTGCCGGTGAAGGACAGCACCTGCAGGTCGTGTTTAAAGGCGTCGGTGATGAGGCGCAAACGAGCATTGGCATTGAACATCCGTTGTTCCTTGTCCTGTGACAGATTCGGAACAACGCTAACAAGATGAACCGCGAATTTATGTCGGACGTTTCCCAATTCATTCGGTTTAAAAGCCCGGATTACAAGGGCTTTAGCCGCATCCTACGGAATCGCCCTACAAGATTTTCAGAGTGGCGAATCAGTTGAACGAAATGCAGAAATACCCCAACTGCGGATTCCGTCCCAGCGCCGGCACCCGCGACACGAAGATGTCCTCTACCCGACCGAGTTCCGGCAAGTCCAGCGCGCATAAACCGTCGACAAACTCGGTCGGCACCAGGCTGTTGAATTCCAAGCAGAAGGGCATGCGTTCGCTGTAGCGGGTTTTCGCCGCGGGAACCTCATCAAGGTATTCGATCCGAATCGGCAAGGCCGTGCCATCGGGCAGGTAAAGCGTGCGTTGCTGCCCCAGCAACGGCTGGACATGTTGGATCTGCACCGCTTGCAGCATGGTTTGACTCCATTGAAAAAAGAACGGCCGGGGGCCATCAAGCCCCCGGCGTTTACTCAGTTGCGCGACGGGAACAGACCGTTCAGGGCAATGCTGAAGTTAAGGACCAGGGCCGGGTTCAAGACCTGCATTGGCTGACTGCCGCCAGTGGAGGAAATGTCTCCGGTAACGGTGGTGGTCACACCCTTGAGCGGTACCGGTGTGGCACCTTGGGCGTCGGAATAGATATTCGCCGAACCAGGGCCGCCGCCGGACGCGCCGATGTACGAATTGGTGGCGGTGGGCACAGTCGCCGGATTGCTGGCGGGTACTGCCAGCGAAAGGGCGGTGTTGGCCGTCAGGCCGGTCATGGCGTGGGTGTGATTGGGCATGTTGGCGATGGTGGCGGTGACGCTTTCTGTGCCGTACACCTCACCGATGACGCGCGGCGTCAGGCCCAGTCCGGTGCCTTGTGCGACGGGCACGCGACCTTGCAGGTTGGGCAGTTGAAAGTTGGTCGTGCCATTGCCGCCGTAGTAAGTGCCCAGCAAGGCGAACAGCGCCTGGTATTGCGAGATGCCCAGGATTTGCCCGTTGCACAAGGCCCAGCCACTCGGGGCGAAGTTGAAGGCGAACGGTTGAATCGTACCCATAAAGACTTCCATGGTTCCTCATCCTTCTGTTGTGTGGTCGGCGCGCCGCGCGGTCGCCCTTGTTGTCGGGCCGGTCGAAACGTTGTGCTGACTCCTTCCTTTTGCGCGGGCAGGTCACGCCACGCCGTAGCGTAGACCCGGATCGACGGACTTGCCGGACGTCGTCGTGGCCGCGCGTCGACTTCGGTGCTGGCCTACAGTGTTGGCAGTTGATGACGCAATTGTGTTCGCAAAAACGCTGAGGGGAGGTTGATGGAGGTCCTTCGCGAGACACCGCTGGGAGATACTCAAGATCCGTTCGCCGCACCGAATGCCGGTGTCCGGCGCCTGTTGCGCTGGGCGCGCGAGCACTGGTTGATACCGATCCTGCTGCTGGCCACCGTGGTGCGTTTTTATGACCTGACGGCTGCCGCGATCTGGGGCGATGAAGGTTCGAGCCTGCTGCTGGCGCGCTATTCGCCGGGCGGGATCTGGACGCATGCCGCGTTCGATGTGCATCCGCCGCTGTACTTCATGCTGCTGCACGGCTGGATCGGCGTGTTCGGCGACGGCCTCCTGGCCATTCGCAGCTTCAGCGCACTGGCCGGCATCGCCACGGTCGGACTCGGCGTGAGCCTGGTCGACCGGCTGGCCACTCGCCGCGCGGCGATCATCGCGGGGGTGTTGCTGGCGCTGCTGCCGACGGCGGTGCGCTACAGCCAGGAAGTGCGCATGTATGCGTTGCTGGGTTTGCTGCTGATCGGCGCGACGCTGGTGCTGGTCAACTGGATCAGGCGACCGCAGCGTCACCGCTATCTGCTGATCTATGCGCTGCTGATGACGGCGGCGTTGTACACCCACTATTTCGCCGTGCTGGCGGCGCTGAGCCATTGGCTGTATCTGGGGTTGATCCGCCTGTTGCCGGGTTATCGCCTGAAGCATCTCCAGCGCAAGGATTGGTGGCTGGCCAATCTCGCCATCGTCGTGCTCTACCTGCCGTGGCTACCGAACCTGATCGACCTGCTGCAACACATGGACGCGCTCAAGGCCGGCGGCGATGTGGGCTGGGAAGATCCGGTGACCCTGTCTTCGCTGCCGTCGATGATCTGGCTCTGGTTGATTCAGGACGAGGGCGAACATCTCCCGTTGCTGCTGTTCGGCGGAGTGCCCCTGGCTTTGCTGGTGCTGGCGGCTGTCGCCGTTGCCCGTGATCGCAGCGTGAACCATGGCAGCGTGCTGCTGGCGGTCTACACCGGCGTGCCGTTGTTGCTGGTGTTCGCGGTGTCTTTCATTACGCCGATGTTCATCGAGCGTTACCTGACTGCCTACGCGCTGGGGCTGCCGATGCTGGCGGCGCTGGCCATCGACCGGCTCTACAGCAGCGTGCGCGTGCTGGCGATGGCGGTGCTGCTGTCGCTGGTCGGGGTCGAGATGATCGGGGTGAACAACAACGCCACGGTCGACCGCAACGACCAGTTCAACGTCATGGTCGATTACGTCAACCGCCACTTCGCCAGCGGCGACCGGATCGTCACCAGCGACATGCTCTGGTACCTCAGTTACGTCTATTACAACCGCACTGAGGCTCAAGTCCGGCTGTTTACGCCGCCCACCGCCGAGGGACGCTCGACTCGCCCGAACCATTACGGTTTCGGCACGCTGGTGTCCGATGAGGTTTACCTTGATCGGTTGGGCGACCTGTCGAAGGACAGTGCCCGGGTCTGGTTGATCGGTGATCTGGACGTGGAAGTACCCGATCCATTTCTGCCCTTGCCTGCGACCTGGCAGCTGCGGGATCAGGTGCACGCGGGCGGGGCGAAAGCGCGACTTTTCTCGTTGCAGGCGCCCAATAGATCGGGAGAAAACTGACTTAAACGCTTCACCATTTTATTCGCGATAAAAGCTAAGTTTTTAAGTCCGTTTTGCTCTTTTCTGATATCAAAACACTACTAGTCGAATGGGTATTGTTGGATTACGCTCATCAGACAAAAGGACTTACAAATACGGTGAAGGGATTGCAGCAGTTCCACTTTATCTCCGGCTTGCCGCGCTCAGGTTCTACCCTCCTTTCTGCGATCCTCCTGCAGAACCCTCGCTTTCATGCCGGCATGACCAGTCCGGTCGGCGCGCTGTTCTCCGGTGTCCTTGAACAATGCAGTGCCGGCAGCGAATTCGGCGCGGTGATCGACACCGACATGCGCCGCCGCCTTTTGCGCGGTCTGTTCGATTCCTACTACGCCGACAAGGCCGACAAACCGGTGGTGTTCGACACCAACCGCCAGTGGTCTGCGCGACTGCCGGCCATCAACGACCTGTTCCCTCAAGCCAAGGTCATCGCCTGTGTGCGCAACGTCGCCTGGGTGATGGACAGCCTGGAGCGGCTGTACCGCGCCAATCCTTTCGAAAACACCAAGCTGTTCGGCGATGCGGTCGAGCGCAACACGGTCTACAGCCGCTGCGAAACCCTGGCCCAGCGCAATCGCCTGGTGGGTTTTGCCTGGGCGGCGCTCAAGGAAGCCTATTACGGCGAGCACGCCGATTCGCTGCTGATCGTCGATTACGACCTGCTGACCCAAGCCCCGGAGCGGGTGCTGCGGCTGGTCTACGACTTCATCGGCGAACCCTGGTTCGAGCACGATTTCGAGCACCTGGCCTATGACGCGCCAGAGTTCGACCAGGCCCTCGGTGTGGCTGGCCTGCACAAGGTCAAACCCAAGGTCGCCCTGCAGTCGCGGCGTACGATCCTGCCGCCGGATCTGTTCAAGCAATACGCCGATCTGTCCTTCTGGCTCGATGGCTCAGCCAGCGCTGCCAATGTCATTCGTATGAAGTCCGACGCCGCGATCAGTTGATCGCGGCGTTTTCATTGATGCGTCAACAACTGTGTTCGAGTCCGGGTGAGCAACATGTGGTGGAGCAAGCAGAAGTCGCGGGTTACCGAAGGCCAACGGACGCTGGCGGCGCCCATGATCATGTCGCTCGAACCGCGCATGCTGTTCGACGGCGCCGTCGCGGCCACCGTCGCTGACACCGCCGCCCAGGCTGACAGCCATGCCACCGCCGACGCCGCGAAAGCACCGGCCGCCGACCACCCGAGCGCCAGCAAGGACACCCATGGTCAGGCCGATGCCACGCCCGCCGCCAGCCCGGTAGCCGTGCCGGGGCAGAGCGTGGTGTTCGTCGATTCCCGGGTCAAGGATGCCGACAGCCTGCTCAAGGGCGTGGCCCCCGGCACGCAAGTGGTCAAGCTCGATGCCGGCAAGGACGGTTTGCAGCAGATCGCCGATTATCTCGACCAGCATCAGGGCGTGAGCTCGGTGCAGATCATTGCCCACGGCAATGCCGGTGACCTGTGGCTGGGCAACAGTTATCTGTCGGCCGACAACGTTGCCCAGCGCAGCGCGATCCTGGCGGAAATCGGCAAGGACATGAATGCTGGCGGCGACATCCTGATCTACGGCTGCTACACCGCCGAAGGGGATCGTGGCCTGAGCTTCGTCGACTCGCTGGCGCAGCTGACCGGCCGCGACGTGGCCGCCTCCAGCAACCGCACGGGCTTGGGCGGCGACTGGGATCTGGAGATCGCCACCGGCACCATCGAAAGTGCCAACGTGCTGTCGACCCAGGCGATGAGCGAATACCAGTGGGGCCTGGCCACCTGGACCGCCACCAACAACGGCAACACCGGGGTCGGCTCGCTGCGCGCAGCGCTGGCGTCGGCGCAGAACGGCGACATCGTGACCTTCAGCTCCGGGATGACGGTGCAGCTCACCTCAGAATTGCTGATCAACAAGAACATCACCGTCGATGGTGACCTGAACAACGACGGGGTTGCCGACGTCACGCTCGATGGCCAATACCGGACCCGAGTGGTGGAAATCACCTCCGGCAGCACAGTGACCCTGGATGGTCTGGTCATTACCCGTGGCCTGGTTTCGGGCAACGGCGGTAATGGCGGCTACGGCGCAACCGGTGCCATGGGCGGGGGGATTTTCAACGCCGGTATCCTCACTTTGAACAACGTTACGGTGACCAGCAACGCGGCAGCCGGTGGTGGTGGCGGCGGAGGGGTCACCAGTGCGTACTACGGCGGCGGTGGCGGCGGTGGCGGCGGGATTGGCGGTCAGGGTGGCGGTCATGGTGGCACGGCCGGACCGGGCACCGGCACCCTTGGCGGGCAGGCCGGCAGCGGCGGCGTCGGCGGTTACGGCGGTGGCTACGACGCGACGCACATGGGGGGGCGCGGGGGCAGCAGCACGGGCGGTGCCGGCGGGCTGGGGGTGTCCTACTACAGCAACGGCGGCAATGGCGGCACGGCCACCAACGGCACGATTTCCATTGGCGGCGGCGGTGGCGGCGCAGGCTGGGACAAGGTCGGCGGCGCCGGCGGCAATGCCGCCGGTGGCATTTACAATGCTTCGACCGGCACCCTGAAAATCGTCGGCACCTCGGTCATCAGCAACAACCTCGGTGCGGGGGGCGGCGGTGGTGGTGGCGGCGGATTGGGCAGCAATGCTTCCAACGGCGGCATCGCCGGGCGCGGCGTCGGCGCCATCTGGAACCAGGGCGGCACGGTGCTTATCACGGCGGCCAACTTCGCCGCCATCAGCGGCAACGCCGCAGGCAGCGGTGCCGGTGGTACGGCATCGGGTGGTGGCACAAACGGTACTTCACCGGCCGCTGTCTCGGCGATCTACAACAACGGCGGCACGCTCAACACCGCCTACGTGGAGCCGCCGACCGCGACTATCGTGATGGCCGACACGGCCCTGAAAATCGGCGAAACCTCGCTGGTGACCATCACCTTCAGCCGGGCGGTGACCGGGTTCACCAACGCCGACCTGACGATTGCCAACGGCACGCTGACATCAGTGAGCAGCAGCGACGGCGGCCTGACCTGGACGGCGACCTTCACGCCGACCAACAACATTACCGACAGCACCAACCTGATCACCCTCGACAACACCGGGGTGACCGCGATCAACGACGGCGTGGCGGGTGTCGGTACGACCAACTCCGTCAACTACGCCATCGACACCGCGCGGCCGACCGTGACCATCGTGATGTCCGATACGGCGTTGAAGATCGGCGATACGTCGCTGGTGACTTTCACCTTCAGTGAAGCGGTGACCGGTTTCACCAACGCCGATCTGTCTATCGCCAACGGCACGTTGAGCGCAGTAAGCAGCAGCGACGGCGGCATCACCTGGACCGGAACGTTCACCCCGAGCGCCAGCATCAGCGATACCACCAACCTGATTACCCTGGACAACACCGGTATCGCCGACCTTGCCGGTAACGCCGGCACCGGCACCACCGATTCGGTCAATTATGCGATCGATACCGTGCGGCCGACGGCAACCATTGTGGTGGCCGACACCAATCTGGCGGCCGGTGAAACCTCGCTGGTGACCATCACCTTCAGCGAAGCGGTCAGCGGCTTCACCACCGCCGACCTGACCGTGGCCAACGGGACCCTGAGCGGTTTGAGCAGCAGTGACGGCGGCATCACCTGGACCGCCACGCTGACGCCGACCACCAACATTACCGACACCACCAACCTGGTCACCCTGGATAACACCGGGGTTGTCGATCTCGCCGGCAACGCCGGCAGTGGCACCACCAATTCCAACAATTACGCGATCGACACCGCGCGTCCGACCGCGACCATTGTGGTCGCAGACACCGCGCTGAAAATCGGCGAAACCTCGCTGGTGACTATCACCTTCAGCGAAGCGGTGACCGGTTTCACCAACGCCGACCTGACCATTGCCAACGGCACGCTGACTGCCGTGAGCAGCAGCGACGGCGGCATTACCTGGACGGCGACATTCACGCCGACCGCCAGCATCACCGACGCGACCAACCTGATCACGCTGAACAACACCGGCATCGCTGATCTGAACGGCAACGCCGGCAGCGGCACCATCGACTCCAACAACTACGCCATCGATACCGTGCGCCCGACCGCGACCATCGTGGTGACCGACAACAACCTGCGGATCGGTGAAACCTCGCTGGTGACCATCACATTCAGTGAAGCGGTCAGCGGTTTCACCAATGCCGATCTGACGATTGCCAACGGCACCTTGAGCGCAGTCAGCAGCAGCGACGGCGGCATCACCTGGACGGCGACGTTCACCCCGAGCGCCAGCGTCACCGATACCACCAACCTGATTACCCTGGACAACACCGGCATCGTCGACCTGGCGGGCAACGCCGGTAGCGGCACCACCGATTCGAACAATTATGCGATCGATACGGTGCGGCCAACCGCGACCATCGTGGTGGCCGACAGCAACCTCACTGCCGGCGAAACCTCGCTGGTGACCATCACCTTCAGCGAAGCGGTCAGCGGTTTCACCAACGCCGACCTGACGATTGCCAACGGTACGCTGACCGCCGTGAGCAGCAGTGACGGCGGCATCACCTGGACTGCGACGTTCACGCCGAACGTGGGCGTCAATGACGCGACCAACCTGATCACCCTGGCCAATACCGGCATCGCCGACCTTTCGGGCAACACCGGCAGCGGCACGACCAACTCCAACAACTACACCATCGACACCGTGGTGCCGACCGCGACCATCATCGTGGCGGACTCCAGCCTGAAAATCGGCGAAACCTCGCTGGTGACCATCACCTTCAGTGAGGCCGTGACCGGTTTCACCAACGCCGACCTGACCATCGCCAACGGCACGCTCAGCGCGGTCAGCAGCAGCGACGGCGGCATTACCTGGACGGCGACCTTCACGCCGACCACCAACATCACCGACGCCACCAACCTGATCACGTTGGACAACACTGGCGTGCAGAACCTGTCGGGCAATGCCGGCAGCGGCACCACCGATTCGAACAACTATTCAATCGACACGGTGCGTCCGACCGCCACCATCGTGGTCGCCGACACGGCACTCGGCGTCGGCCAGACGAGCCTGGTGACCATCACCTTCAGCGAAGCCGTGACCGGTTTCACCAACGCTGACCTGACGATCGCCAACGGTACGCTGAGCGCGGTCAGCAGCAGCGACGGCGGCATTACCTGGACGGCGACGTTCACGCCGGCGGCGGGCATCACCGATACCACCAACCTGATCACCCTGGATAACACCGGCATCACCGACCTGGCAGGCAACGCCGGCAGCGGCACCACCGATTCCAACAACTATGCGGTCGACAGTCAGCGTCCGACGGCGACCATCGTCATGAGCGACATTGACCTGCGTCCCGGCGAAACCGCGCTGGTGACCATCACCTTCAGCGAGGCGGTGACCGGTTTCGACAACTCCGACCTGAGCGTCGCCAATGGCACGCTGAGCAATGTCTCGTCGAGTGACGGCGGCCTCACCTGGACGGCCACCTTCACGCCGAACATCGGTGTCAGCGACCTGACCAACCTGATTGTCCTGAACAACACCGGTACCACCGACCTGGCCGGCAACACCGGCACTGGCACCACCAACTCGGCCAATTACCAAGTGCAGACCCAGGTGCCGACTGCCACCATCGTGGTAGCCGACCCTGCGCTCAAGGCCGGGGAAACCTCGCTGGTGACCATCACTTTCAGCGAAGCGGTCAGCGGGTTCGACAACAGTGACCTGACCATCGCCAACGGCACGCTGAGCAACGTCAGCAGCAGTGACGGCGGCATCACCTGGACCTCGACGTTCACCCCGACTGCCAATGTCACTGACGCCACCAACCTGATCAGCCTGAACAATGCCGGAGTGACCAACGTCTCAGGCAACAGCGGTATCGGCACCACCGATTCCAACAACTTCGCCATCGACACCGCGCGGCCAACCGCCACCATTGTGGTTGCCGATAACCGCCTCGGTATCGGTGAAACCACCACCGTGACCTTCACCTTCAACGAAGCGGTGATCGGGTTCGATCTGGGGGACATCAGCGTCGCCAACGGTTCGTTGTCAAACCTGACCAGCAGCGACGGCGGCGTGACCTGGACCGCAACCTTCACGCCGACAGCCAACGTCAACGATCCGACCAACCTGATCCTGATCGACACCGGCGGCGTCCAGGACCTGGCCGGCAACCTCGGGGCGAGCATCGCCATCTCCAACAACTACATCCTCGACGCGACCCGGCCGACGGTGAACATCGTGGTCGCCAATCCGAATCTGGGCATCGGCCAGAGCACCACGGTGACCTTCACCTTCAGCGAGGCGGTGAGCAATTTCGACCTGTCCGACCTGAGCGTGACCAACGGTGACCTCAGCAACCTGACCAGCAGTGACGGCGGCAAGACCTGGACCGCGACTTTCACGCCGACCGCGAATGTCACCGACCCGAGCAACTTCATCGCGCTGGACACCAGCAACGTCACCGACCTTGCGGGCAACGCCGGCAGCACGGTGGCGGTGTCGAACAACTACGCCCTCGACAGCGAACGGCCGACCGCGACGGTGGTAATCGCCAATCCGAACCTGGGCGTCGGTCAGACTTCGCAGGTGACCATCACCTTCAACGAAGCGGTCAGCGGTTTCGACCTGTCGGACCTCAGCGTGGCCAACGGCACTCTGTCCAACCTGAGCAGCAGCGACGGTGGCAAGACCTGGACCGCGACCCTGACGCCGAACGCCAACGTCAACAGCGCCAGCAATGCGATCAGCATCAACACGGCCGGGGTCAGCGACCTGTCGGGCAACAGCGGCAGCAGCGTCAGCAGTTCCGGCAATTACGTGATCAACACGGTGCCTGTGCCTCCTGTGACACCGACTACTCCGTTGATCGTGGTGACACCGGATCCGGAGTTCCGCAGCAGCGATCCGGTCGCGCCGCCGCCACCGCCGAACGTTCCGCTGCAGCCGATCGTCTTCACCGCGCCCACTGGCGACCTCGGTTCACCGCTGACTTTCGCGCCGTTGTTCGAGCAACGGGTGATCGGCAACGGCATCCGTCCACTGGGGGATATTTTCATCAATCGCGGTGCGCTGAGCCCCAGCTTCATTGCCCAGGTGTTCAGCAGCAGCGACAACCAGGGTGACGGTTCCGGCCATGGCTTCCTCGGGTTTGGCGGTGGCGATGGCGGGGTGTTTGGCAGCAGCACGCTGTCGAGTCTGTTCAATCAGGACAGCAGCGCCGAGCGTGATTCGCTGAATGCCTTCGGCAGCCAGTCGATCAAGGGCGGCGATATTTCCCAGGGCCTGCGCGGTGTGTTCGGCGCGCCGACCCTTGGCCAGCAACTGCAACAGATCAAGGACAGCGAGCAGCACCGGGTCGACAACCTGGCCGCCGCACTGCAACAGGTCGGCATCAGCGAAATGCCAGCCTGACAACACACAACAACTCACATATGTGCGGGACCTAGGGGCGATCCAGGGATGAAGAAAAGTCAGAAGTTGTTCGGCGCCAGCCTGCTGGCGCTGGCGATCAGCGGATGTGCAGTGACCAGTGAACCGATCGAACGCAGCGTCAGCGAGCAACGGGCCCGGGCTGACCTGCAGAGCATGTACAAGGGCCAGGAACCGCTGAGCGGTCCGCTGACCCTGCACCAGGCGATGGCCCGCGCGGTGAAATACAACCTCGAAGGCCGCTTGAAAATCATGGAGGAAGCGCTGGCCAAGCGGCAGCTCGACCTCGCCAGTTTCGACATGCTGCCGCGCATGGCGCTGGACGCCGGTTACGTCGGACGCAACAACGTCAGCGCCTCCAGCAGCCAGAGTGTGCGTACCGGCACTCAGTCTCTGGAACCGTCGACCTCACAGGACCGCGACCGTGACGTCGCCGACCTGACCATGGTCTGGAACGTCCTCGATTTCGGTGTCAGCTACATCAGCGCCAAGCAGCAGGGCGACCAGCGCCTGATCGTTCAGGAGCGCCGGCGCAAGGTGATCAACACCATCGTTCAGGACGTGCGCTCGGCCTATTGGCGGGCGATGGCCGCCGAACGCCTGCTCAAGCAGATCGACAGCCTGATGGCGCGAGTCGACACCGCCCGCCGTAACAGCGAAAGCATGAGCGAACAGCGCATCGGTGATCCGGTGCAGTCGCTCGGTTATCAGCGTTCGCTGATCGAAGCGACCCGGCAACTGGAAGAACAACGCCGCGCGCTGTCGCTGGCGAAAACCGAACTGGCGACCCTGATCAACCTGCCGCTGGGCACCAACCTGACCCTGGCCACCGATGACGGTTACCGGATCCCCGAACTCAAGGTCGATCTGAGCAAACTCGAGCAGGAAGCCCTGACCAGCCGTCCGGAACTGCGCGAGCAGGATTACCAGACCCGGATCAGCGCCGCCGAAACCCGCAAGGCCATGCTGCGTCTGCTGCCGGGTCTGGAGTTCTCCGCCGGCGGGCATTACGACAGCAACTCGTTCCTGGTCGAGCAGGGCTGGGCCGACTACGGCGTCAAAGTCACCTGGAACCTGTTCAACGTGATCTCTGCCCCGGCGGCTATCGATGTGGCGAAGGCCGGTGAAGAAGTGGCTGCCGCGCGGCGTCAGGCGATGTCGATTGCAGTGCTGGCGCAGCTCTACGTGGCCAACGCCAACTATCAGGAGGCGCTGCGCCAGTTCAAGACCAACCAGCAACTGTCGGACATCGACGGGCAAATCGTCGGTCAGTTGCGCAACCGTCGTCAGGCCGACGGCATTGGTGAGCTGGACCTGATTCAGGGCGAACTCAACACCTTGCAGGCCGATCTGCGTCGCGACCTGTCATACGCCGATCTGCGCAATGCTTACGGGCAGATCTTCGCCAGCGCCGGCCTCGATCCGCTGCCGGATCAGGTGCAGTCGACCGAAGTGCAGTCGATCGCCACCGCGCTGGCCAACCGCGAAGCCGCGTGGGCCTCGGGGGATATTTCGCTGCCGGTGGCCCATGCCGCCGCGCAGTGACGTATTGGCGCCGACCGCCAGCATCAGCCGTGCCCAACGCGAGGCCCGCAACGGCCATCGCGGCACGGCGATGCTGCTGACCGGCTTGCCGGCGGCAGGCAAATCGACCCTTGCCCAGGTGTTGCATGCCGAGTTGTTCAGTCGTGGTCTGCAAAGTGTGGTGCTCGATGGCGATGGCCTGCGCGTCGGGCTCAACCGTGACCTGGGTTTTACCGATGCCGACCGCCTGGAAAACATCCGCCGCGCCAGTGAGCTGGCGGCGTTGCTGGTGGAGAACGGGCAGATCGTGATTCTGGCGATGATCGCGCCGTTGGCGGAACTGCGCGAAGTGTTTGCCCGCCGTTTGAGCGAGGACTATCGCGAAGTCTGGTGCAGCGCCGCGCTGGCGGTGTGCGAGCAGCGCGATCCGAAAGGGCATTACGCCCGGGCCCGGCGTGGCGAGCTGGCCGGGTTCACCGGCGTGTCGGCGCCTTACGAGGCACCGGCCCAGGCTTCGCTGGTGCTCGACACCGGCACGCTGACGGTCGAAGCCTGTCTCGACCGGTTGCTGACCTGGCTCGGCGAATCCGCGGTGTTGCCCAAGGCATGAGCCGGCCGGCGTTCTCACGGTTGCCAGTGACGGTGGACCTGCCGTTGCTGTTGCAGGCGCTGGCGGCGATTGAAGACGCTGCCTGGCGCGGTCATTTCAACACCGCTTATTTCGCCGGCGACTGGAGCGGTGTGGCGCTGATTTCTGCCGCCGATGCGCTGACCGAACTGTCCCCCGGCAGCGCCGAACCCGTAAAGCGCAATCCTTGGCTGAATGACCGTCGCTGGCAGCAGGCCCTTCGGGATCTGCCACTGGACATCGTCAGTGCGCGGCTGTTGCGACTGGGGCCGGGCGGGCAGATTCATGAACATCGCGACTACGACCTTGAGGGCGTGGACGCCGATTTGCGCCTGCACATTCCGCTGCTCAGTCCGCCTGCCGTGGACTTCTGGCTCGACGGCCAGCGGATGCCGATGGCGAAGGGAGAATGCTGGTTTCTCGATCTCGCCCGACCGCATCGGGTCGACAATCGCGACAGCACGGTTCGGGTTCATCTGGTGCTCGATTGCCGCCCCGCGCCCTGGCTGGAGCAGATGATTGTTGACGGTTTGCCGAGCACTCCGCGGCCCGATGGCGCGGAGACGGCGCTGCAGCGTTTTCAACGGTTGCTGGTCACGGATCCGTTGCTGTCCGCAACGTTGCAGGCACTGCACGACCCTGACGCATTCACCGCTCAGACGCTGGCGCTGGCCGCTGAACGCGGTCTGCACTTTTCCCGTGAAGAACTGCTGGCGGCGATGCGCAATGGTCGCCGGTCATGGAACGAACAATGGCGTCTGTGAATTTCGACGGCTGGCTGCCGATCCGCATCTGGAAAACCGCCGGGCAATGGCAGGTCGACTGGTGCTGGTTTGGCGACACACCGCTGCATCAGCCGTTCTTTCGTGAAGCCGTCGAAGACGCGTTGCGCCTGCCGTTCAATCAGGCGTTCCGCCGGCAAACGCCCTTGTCGGCACTCATGGATTGGCAGGCGCTCAGTCCGGGTCTGCCGCCGAGTGCCTTCATCCTGCACGCCTCTCGTTGCGGCTCGACGCTGATCAGCCAGATGCTCGCCCGGCTCGACGATCACATCGTGGTCTCGGAGCCGCCGTCCCTCGATGCCTTGCTGCGTAGCGATCTGCCGGGCGAAGAACGCCGCGCGGCCATCGCCGGATTGCTCTCGGCGTATGGTCAGCGGCGGCGCGGTACGGAGCAGCGGCTGGTGATCAAGCTCGACGCCTGGAACATCGGCGAATGGCCGTTGCTGCAGGAATGCTTTCCCGATACGCCTTGGCTGTTTGTCTATCGCGATCCGCTGGAAATCGCCGTCTCGCACCTGCGCCGCCCCGGCCTGCACATGGTGCCGGGTGCACTCGGCGATTGTGTGCTGGACGACGATTTGCCCTTCGAGGGGCGTGAGGACTTCATCGCGCGGCGCCTGGGGCGTCTGCTGGAGGCCGGGTGCGTGCATTGTCGTGAGTCTGCCGGGCTGGTGGTCAATTACAGCGAATTGCCCGACGCGATGAGCGGGCGGCTGGCGCGGTTTTTCGGGCTCAGCGCCACGCAGTGTGAACAGGCGCTGACAGCGACGGCGCAGCACGCGAAGCAGCCGTCACAACCCTTTGTCGTCGATGGCGAACACAAACGCCGGGAGGCATCGGCGCTGTTGCGGGCACGGATCGAAGATTGCGCCCGTGCGCCCTATGCCGCGCTGGAACGCTTGCGCGCGCTTACGATTTCGCCGACAGATCCGCCATCCCCTTGAGCAGTTCGATCGGCAACGGAAAGACGATGGTCGAGCTCTTGTCGCCGGCGATCGAACTCAAGGTCTGCATGTAGCGCAGTTGCATGGCGCCGGGCTGGCGACCAAGCATTTCGGCGGCCTGCATAAGTTTTTCCGAGGCCTGCAATTCGCCTTCGGCGTGGATCACCTTGGCTCGCCGTTCCCGTTCGGCTTCGGCCTGTTTGGCGATGGCGCGCACCATTGATTCGTTGAGATCGACGTGCTTGATTTCGACGTTGGCGACCTTGATCCCCCAGGCGTCGGTCTGGGCGTCGAGCACTTGCTGGATGTCGATGTTCAGGCGTTCGCGTTCGGCCAGCAGTTCGTCCAGCTCATGTTTGCCGAGCACCGCACGCAGGGTGGTCTGGGCCAGTTGGCTGGTGGCCATGAGGAAATCCTCGACCTGGATGATCGCTTTCTGTGGGTCGAGCACGCGGAAGTACAGCACCGCGTTGACCTTGACCGAAACGTTGTCGCGGGTGATCACGTCTTGTGGCGGCACGTCGAGGACGATGGTGCGCAGGTCGACCCGGACCATTTGCTGCACCACCGGGATCAGCAGGATCAGCCCCGGCCCTTTGACCTGCCAGAAGCGTCCGAGCTGGAACACCACCCCGCGTTCGTATTCGCGCAGGATGCGGAACGTCGAGCCGGCCAGGGCGATCAGCAACAGCAGCAGCGCGACAAAACCGATTTGCAGACCCATGATCACTCTCCGAGCGGTGCCGCGTCAGTCGCGGCCACTTGCAGCAACAGACCCTTGCGCCCGACCACGCGCACCGGTTGCCCGGTGTGCAGCGGCGTGGCGCTCAGCACCTGCCAGCGTTCTCCTTGTAATTGCACCCAGCCGTTGCGGCTGTCTTCCGGTTGCACCACCGTCACCGCCGTGACACTGCCGAGCAGGCCGGCATCGCCGCTGACCGGTTGGCGCGGTCGGGTTTTCAGGGCGCGGATCAGCAATGCGATCAGCAACAGGGCGCTCACCAACCCGAGGCCGATCATCATCGGCACCGGCAGTTCGGCGTTGCTCAGGATCAGCGCGCCGATCACGAACATGACGATACCGCCGAGGCCGATCAGCCCGTAGTTGGGCAGCGCGGCTTCGGCGATCAGAAATGTGATGCCCAAGGTAATCAGCCACAGGCCGACCGGACTGACGGCGGTAAACGGACCGTCCGCCGCAACCACCGATCCACTCAGCAGCAACAGGGCAAGCGCACAGCAACGGATGTCCACGTGACCCTCCGCGAGAGTCAGGACTTGTTCTTACAGTCTAGTTGAGGCTGCGGCTGGATGATTTTTAACCAGTTTGCCCGCCCCGCCAGTGGGCGGATTTCCCGGTGTTCGCGGCCCGCCGGACTAGACTTTCAAGGACAGCCACAGCGTTTCATTACCGTCCGCCGCGCAGCGTCGGCGGGCACCGAGGTGCATCATGCGTATGGCCAAGAAAGTGCAGAGCAGCCTCAACCGGGCGCAATGCGAATATGACATCGTCACCCACCCGCACTCGTCCAGCAGCCTGGAAACGGCGCGGGTCTCCGGGATTGCCGCAGAGCGGGTGGCCAAATCGGTGATTCTGGACGACCGCCACGGGCACTACCTGATGGCGGTGCTGCCCGCCAGCCGCCACCTGGACTTGAGCAAGGTGCGCAGCAGCGGCGAATGGCAAATCACCCGCGAAAGCAATCTGGCGCACATTTTCGACGACTGCGAACGCGGTGCCGTACCGCCACTGGGCGATTCCTACGGCCTGGACATGGTCATCGACCCGCTGCTGACCCGGCAGAAAGACATCTACCTGGAAGCCGGCAACCACAACAACCTGCTGCACATGAGCATGCCCGAATTCCTGAAAATGGTGCCGCATGCGCAGGTGCGGGAGTTGAGTCAGTAGGTTTGCGGCGCTTTTGACGACGCTAATCGCGAGCAGGCTCGCTCCCACAGGTCCTGCGCTGAGCCTGTGGGAGCGAGCCTGCTCGCGAAATTCTTGCATCCACTGAATCTTCAAAGGACCAGAACAATGGAAAACCCGACGCACAGCCTCCCATCCCTGTTCAAGCAACTCGGCCTGGACAACGACCCGGTCAGCATCGACCAGTTCATCGCCACCCATTCCCCGCTCAAACCGGAACTGCACCTGTGCGACGCGTTTTTCTGGAGCAAAAGCCAGGCGGATTTCCTGCGCGACGAGATTCTCGATGATGCGGATTGGGCGGAGGTGGTGGATCAGTTGGATGTGATGTTGAGGAAGGGGCGGGGGTAATTATCAGCTTGCCGTTCGTAAGCTGAATCGACTCATCCGGTTGCCAGTAATGCTTCCTTAGACCAGAATTACGACCTCAATTGAGGTCTTTTATTATGCAAAGTGTTCTGGCCGATATGGCTGTCAGTGTTTCTGAACTGAAAAAAAACCCCTCCGCAGTGCTAAACGGCGCGCACGGAGGAGCAGTCGCTGTCCTGAATCACAACCGGGTCATGGGCTACATGGTGCCGGCTGACGTTTACGAAGCCATGATGGAGCGGCTCGATGATCTCGAGTTGGCAGAAATCGTTCGTTCTCGCAGTCACGAGACTCCCATACCGGTAAGCCTGGATGACCTATAAGCTCGAATTTCTGCCTTCCGCTCACAAAGAGTGGAACAAACTGGGTCATACGCTGCGTGATCAATTTAAAAAGAAGCTGGCTGAGCGTCTTGAGCGTCCGCGTATTCCGGCTGACTCGCTCCACGGCATGCCTGATTGCTACAAGATCAAACTCAAAGCGTCCGGTTATCGACTGGTTTACCAAGTGATCGAAGAGCGGGTGGTTGTCTCGGTAGTCGCCGTGGGTAAGCGCGAGCGAAGCGACGTCTACGAAAACGCGAAAAGACGTTGAGTTGAAGCACGCAACCCAATTTGTTTCAAAACTTGACTGAATTTCCCCACCAATGCGATATTGATAGTTAGCAAACTAACAGTGTGTGCATTCCCTCGTGCCGAATAACCTCGACGCTCTCCAGATGAACATCAGCAGTGCCATGGTGGTGGCCGCCAGGCATTGGCGGAAGATCTGCCAGACCACGCTGGTCAATTATGGAATCTCCGAAGCCTGCGCCGTCCCGTTATTGATGATCGGGCGGCTGGGCGAGGGTGTGCGCCAGGTGCAGGTGGCGCAGGCGGCAGGGATGGAGTCGCCGTCGCTGGTACGCCTGCTCGATCAGTTGTGTCACGCCGGGTTTGTCTGCCGCACCGAAGATGCCCAGGACCGTCGCGCCAAATGCCTGAGCCTGACCGACACCGGCCGTGAGCTGGTGCAAGCGGTGGAGGCGCAACTGGTGCGTCTGCGTCATGAAGTGCTCGAAGGCATCGACCAGCGCGATCTGGAGGCTACGCTTCGGGTACTGAGAGCTTTTGAGGCGGCCACTCCGCCAACGGTGATCAATCCGTGAACGGGTTCTTTTCCGGCATGCCCCCCGCGCGGGACTGGTTCTACGGGATCCGCACGTTCGCGGCTTCGATGACCGCGCTGTACATCGCTTTGCTCATGCAGATGCCGCGTCCTTATTGGGCGATGGCCACGGTGTACATCGTTTCCAGTCCGTTCCTCGGGCCGACCAGTTCCAAGGCGCTGTATCGGGCGATCGGCACGTTTCTCGGTGCGGCGGCGGCGGTGCTGTTCGTGCCGATGTTCGTCCAGAGCCCGTACGTGCTGGTGGTGGTCATCGCCCTGTGGACGGGGATTTTGCTGTTCTTGTCCCTGCACCTGCGCACCGCCAACAACTACGCGCTGATGCTGGCCGGCTACACCTTGCCGTTGATCGCCCTGCCGGTGGTGGATAACCCGTTGGCGGTGTGGGACGTGGCCGAGTCGCGGACTGAAGAGATCTTTCTCGGCATCGCCGTGGCGGCGGTGGTCGGCGCGATGTTCTGGCCACGACGCCTGGCGCCGGTGTTCAACGACGCCGTGGGCAAGTGGTTCGCCGACGCCACAACTTACAGTCTGAAATTCCTCAGCCGCGACGTGCAGCCCGAAGAGGTCGCAGCCCTGCGCATGGCGATGGTCGGCAGTTTCAACAGCCTGGAGTTGATGATCGGCCAGTTGCCGCACGAAGGTGCGCGGCCGCAGACGGTGCGCAACACCAAGGAACTGCGCGGGCGGATGATCCATCTGCTGCCGGTGATCGACGCCCTTGAGGATTCGCTTTACGCCCTCGAACGGCGCACGCCCGAGCTGGTGGAAAAATTCGCCCCGCTACTCACCGCGACCCGCGAATGGCTTGGCCACAAAGACGCCGATCTGGAACGCTGGCAAGCGCTGCGGGATCAGCTCGAAGCGCTGCAACCGAGCGCCGAAGCCCTCGAAGATCGCAAGCAGTTGCTGTTTTCCAACGCGCTGTATCGCCTCGGCGAGTTCATCGATCTGTGGCAGGACTGCCGCAGCCTGCAGGACGCAATCCTGTGCGAGCGCCAGGACAGCTGGCGCGCGGTGTATCGTCACTGGCGCCTCGGTCGCCTGACGCCATTCATCGACCGCGGGCTGATGCTGTATTCGGTGGCCTCGACCATTCTGGCGATCATCGTCGCCTCGATGTTGTGGATCCTGCTCGGCTGGACCGACGGCGGCAGCGCGGTGATTCTGGCGGCGGTGTCGTGCAGCTTCTTCGCCTCGATGGACGACCCGGCGCCGCAGATCTACCGGTTCTTTTTCTGGACCGGGATGTCGGTGCTGTTTGCCAGTCTGTACCTGTTTCTGGTGCTGCCGAACCTGCATGACTTTCCGATGCTGGTGCTGGCGTTCGCGGTGCCGTTCATCTGTGTCGGCACCCTGACGGTGCAGCCACGCTTCTACCTCGGCATGCTGCTGACGCTGGTCAACACTTCTTCGTTCATCAGCATTTCCGGTGCTTACGACGCGGACTTCTTTGCCTTCGTCAATTCCAACCTGGCGGGCCCGATCGGGTTGTTGTTTGCGTTTATCTGGACGCTGATCGCCCGGCCGTTCGGCGCCGAACTGGCGGCCAAGCGCCTGACCCGTTTCAGCTGGAAAGATATCGTCAGCATGACCGAACCGGCCAACCTCGCCGAACACCGACAGCTTGGCGTGCAACTGCTCGACCGCCTGATGCAGCACCTGCCGCGTCTGGCGCTGACTGGCCAGGACACCGGTATCGCCATGCGCGAAGTGCGCGTGGGGCTGAACCTGCTCGACCTGCTCGCCTACACGCCGCGAGTGACGGGCGCACCGAACGCGCTGCTCAAGCAAGTGGTGGCAGAGGTCGGCGAATATTTCCGGGCCTGTCTCAAGGCCGGCGAACGCCTGCCGGCACCAAGCGCTTTGCTGATGACCATGGATCGCACCCGCCGCGCGCTCAATGGCCATGGCGATGAAGAAACCCGACTCAACCTGTTGCATGCCTTGAGCGGTTTGCGGCTGGCGCTGTTGCCCGGTGTGGAATTCGTTTCCAACGCAGAGCCCGAAGAACCGCTGCCCGAAGGAGCGCCCCTATGATCGGTGATCTGGACATCAGCGGCATTTTCCTGCCGACCCTGCTGGTGTTGATGGGCATCACTTATGTGCTGTTTGTTTTGGTACACGGCGTGCTCACACGCCTGCATTTCTACCGTCTGGTCTGGCACCGGGCATTGTTCAACGTGGCTCTCTACGCCGTGATGCTGTACGGCGTGGATTCACTCAGTCGATACCTGATGACATGAAAAAACCGTTTCTGACCCTCGGTCGCGTCGTTCTGACGCTGCTGATCGTGACTTTCGCCGTCGTCGTGGTCTGGCGCATGGTGATGTATTACATGTTCGCGCCCTGGACCCGCGACGGCCACATTCGCGCCGACATCGTGCAGATCGCCCCGGACGTGTCCGGGCTGATCCAACAGGTCGAAGTGAAGGACAACCAGTTGGTGAAACGCGGTCAGGTGCTGTTCAGCATCGACCAGGACCGTTTCAAACTGGCGTTGCGCCAGGCCAGGGCGGCTGTCGCTGATCGCGAAGAAACCCTCGCACAGGCGCAGCGTGAAGCTAAACGTAACCGTGGCTTGGGCAATCTGGTGCCGGCCGAACAGCTGGAAGAAAGCCAGTCGAAGGTGGCCCGCGCGCAATCGGCCCTGGCCGAAGCGCTGGTGGCGGTGGACAGCGCTCAGCTCAACCTCGATCGCTCGGTGATCCGCAGCCCGGTGGACGGCTACGTCAACGACCGTGCGCCGCGCTCGCAGGAATTCGTCACCGCCGGGCGTCCGGTGCTGTCGGTGGTCGACAGCAATTCGTTCCACATCGACGGCTATTTCGAAGAAACCAAACTCGACGGCATCCATATCGGCCAGTCGGTGGATATCCGCGTGATCGGCGACCGCGCTCGCCTGCGCGGGCACGTCGAAAGCATCGTCGCCGGTATCGAAGACCGTGACCGTTCGAGCGGCAGCAACCTGCTGCCCAACGTCAACCCGGCGTTCAGCTGGGTGCGTCTGGCGCAACGGATTCCGGTGCGCATTGCCTTCGACGACGTACCGGATGACTTCCGCATGATCGCCGGGCGTACCGCAACCGTGTCGATCATCGACGATCAACCGCAGGAGCCCGCAAAATGAGCAGGGCTCTGATGATCGCCGGACTGGGCATGATGCTGTCGGCCTGCTCGATGGTCGGGCCGGATTATCACGTGCCCGAAGACGCGGCGATCCAGCGCAAGGATTTCCAGGGCGACCTGGCGGTGGCCGGCAAACCGGTGGTGTCGGCCCCGGTGCCGGCGGACTGGTGGCGGCTGTATCAGGATCCGCGTCTTGATCAACTGGTGCAGCAGGCCATGGCGTCCAACACCGATCTGCGGGTGGCAGCGGCGAACCTGTCGCGGGCCCGTGCGCAGGTCGATGAAGCCGAGGCGGCCGGTGGCTGGAGCGGCGGCGTGAAGATGGGCGCGCAACGCTTGCAGGAATCCGGCGAGGCATTCCTGCTGCCGGAGAAAGTGCCGGTGGCCAACATCGGCGATATCGGCATCAGCGCGTCCTACCAGTTCGACCTGTGGGGCACCCTGCAACGCGGGATTGAAGCGGCGAAGGCCAACGCCGACGCGACCCAGGCCGCTGCCGATACCGCGCGCATCACTCTGGTCGCCGACGTGGTGCGGGCCTACACCCAGGTCTGCGCGGCGAACGAGGAGCGGGAAATCGCCCAGCATTCCCTCGACCTGCAATCCCAGAGCACCACCCTGATCCAGCGTCTGCGCGATGCCGGGC
Organism: Pseudomonas sp. B707; assembly: GCF_022496685.1. NCBI lineage: Bacteria > Pseudomonadati > Pseudomonadota > Gammaproteobacteria > Pseudomonadales > Pseudomonadaceae > Pseudomonas > Pseudomonas sp. B707. Next base: position 57,699 of record NZ_WTVE01000010.1, read on the forward strand.
GCGGCGACGAAACCCAGGTCACCCGTTCGCAGACCCAATTCAAATCCCTGCGCGCCGACATGCCGCGCTATGAGGCGGCGCGGCAGGCCGGGTTGTTCCGTCTGTCGATGCTGCTGGCCAAGCCTGTCGATCAATTGCCGGCCGGCACCGCGACCTGCGCCGAACTGCCGAAAATCGCCCAGTTGGTGCCGGTGGGCGATGGCGCTGCGCTGCTCAAGCGTCGGCCGGACATCCGTCAGGCCGAGCGGCGTCTGGCGGCTGCGACGGCTGGTATCGGTATCGCCACCGGCGAGCTGTACCCGGACATCAGCTTCGGCGCGACGATCGGCACTGTCGGCATTCTGGACAACCTTGGCAAACCGTCCACCAACCGCTGGGGCTTCGGCCCGTCGCTGAGCTGGAGCGTGCCGACCAACGGCGCCCGGGCCCGAATCCGCGAAGCCGAAGCCACGACCCAGGGCGCGCTGGCGCATTTCGACGGCGTGGTGCTCAACGCCATCCGCGAAACCCAGACCGGCCTGTCCCAGTACTCCGCGCTGCTGCAACGCCGCGATGCGCTGGCCGATGCCGAGCAGTCGGCGAAGCTGGCGGCCGACCAGACGCACCGCTTCTTCCAGGCCGGCCGCGAGTCGTTCCTCGCCGACCTGCAGGCCACCCGCACCTACACCGATGTCACCGCGCAACTGGCCGCCGCCAACACCCAGGTTGCCATGAGCCAGATCGATTTGTTCCTCGCCCTGGGCGGCGGTTGGGAAAGCGGACGAACGCAAGCCTCGAGCGCCAGCAAACCCTGAGGCCGTTGCTATGCTTTGAAGTATTGAAAGGGCGCCCCGAACCAGGCGCCTTTTCAGTGCACATCGCTAGCGCAGGTCTAGGGGAAACCAATAATGAAAAACCCTTACGCTCTCGGCTTCTGGTGCGCCCTGGTAGCCCTGGTGCTGCTGTCGGCCACCTATTTCTACGGCATCATGCTGGCCCACCAGATCGACAAGGCAATGGTCTTCCTCGACAGCACCGTGGCGCTGATCGCGGTCATGGCGATCGTGGTCGTGGCGTCGGCGCTGGTGCAGACCCAGCGACTCAAGAAACGCCAGCTCGAGCAAAGTAAGACATTGCTGCTGATCTGGGACACCAAGGTCGCGCTGCGCAAAGTCGAAACCGTATTCGACCGCTACTTCTGGGGCGGCTACTGGCAACCGGGGCGGACCTTCGCCGAAGTCATGGGCGAGCTCACCGGCACGCCGCTGGAAAAAAGCCTCGAAGCCCTGAAAAAACAATGTCTGGCCCTCGACCGACAAGTCGCCGGCGACGGCTGGCACTGGCTCAACAACGCCCGCGAACTGTCGGACGTCGCAACCGCCATGGCCCGTGAGCGTTATCAACTGGATTTCTGCGACCCGCGCAGCGACGGGCCGGGCGGAGCGGTGATCGACCGGGATTTCGAAGTGCTGGTGTACACCTGGACCGCACGGCTGAAAAGCTTCGACCATCAGCTCGATGAGATCGAGGTGCAATATTCCTGATCATTAAAAGATCGCCGAACCCGGCGATCTTTTTGTTTGTCCATGTCTCGTGGACATTCTTTAACCTTTAAACATTGGGCCGCGTCGCACTGCCAGTGCTAATCTCCACCGCTAAATTCAGCGGAGTCGCGCCACGGCCCGGTCACGGGTTCAGGGAAGACGACCACACTTTCAGCCACGGAAATCGATCAGGTCATTCATGAATAAATCAGCAGGCGTGCTTCTCGGAATTGTTGTGGCCATTGGCGCCATCAGCGTAGGCGGGGCCTGGTACACGGGCACCAAAATCGAAGGCGTGCTGAACAACGCCGTCGCCAACGCCAACAGCGAGTTGCAGACCGCCATGGCCGGCTCCAACGGCAGTGCATCGCTGGAGCTGGTATCGCTTGAGCGCAACACCTTCAGCAGCACCGCGCACTATCGCCTCAAGGGCGAGGGTGAAATGTTCGGCGAAGCGCCGGTCGAGTTGCTGTTCGTCGATCACATCGAACACGGTCCGTTGCCGTTCTCGCGACTGGTGTCGCTGAAATGGCTGCCGGTCATGGCCACCAGTCACTACGAGCTGGAAAAGACCCCGATCACCGAAAAATGGTTTGCCGCCACCAAGGGCGCGGCGCCGCTCAAAGGTGTGGTCAACATCGGTTACGACCAGTCCACCACCGGTAACCTCGAACTGCTGCCACTGGAAACTGCGCTGGATGACAAGTCGAACCTGAAGTTTTCCGGCCTGAACATGGACATTTCCGCCAGCGCTCAGGCCCAGAAGGTCAAGGCCGACGGCTACATGGACAGCCTGCGCCTGACCACGGTCGCCGAAGACCAGACCCCGGTGCAGATCGAACTCAACGGCCTGACCCTGGCCAGCAACCTCGCCAAGAGCACCTACGGCTACTACACCGGCGAGAACACCCTGGAGCTGACCAGCAGCAAGACCACCTTCGGCGCCAAACAGTCGGTACTGGGCGTGAAGAACTTCGAGATGAAGAACCGCACTGAAGAGAACGGCAGCAACGCCTCCGGCCGTGCCGACTACAAGGTTGCTGAAGTAACCCTCAACGACAAGAAGATCGGTTCGGCCAACCTGGCCATGAGCCTGAAAAATCTCGACATCCCGTCGGCCATGTCGCTGATGCAGATCTACCAGACCAAGCTGCAGCCATACGAAAAAGCCGCTGCCGAAGCCACCGCCGCCGGCCTGCCGGCACCGGAGCTGAACCTGACCGAAGCCGAGTCCACCCAGGTCAAGGCCGACCTGCAGAAACTGCTGGCGGTCGGGCCGCAATTGGCGCTGGAAGACCTGTCGCTGAAAACCGCCAACGGCGAAAGCCGGGCGAATCTGGTGCTTGATCTGACCAAGCCTGCGTCGATGGACCTGCCACCGGATCAACTGGGCAAACAGTTGATCGCGCTGCTGGACATCAATGTGTTGGTGTCCAAGCCGATGCTGGTCGATCTGCTCAGCGTCCAGGCGCAAATCGATGGCCAGACCGATGCCAAGGCCATCGTCGACCAGGCCAGCGCTGGCGCCGACATGTTCGCCGGCATGGCCGTTGGTTCGCAGTTGGCGACACTGGATGGCACCAACGTTGTCACCAAGCTGCATTACGCCGCCAATCAGGTTGAATTCAACGGCCAGAAGATGACCGTCGAGCAGTTCGTGGGCTTCCTGATGAGCAAGTTCGGCAGTATCGAACAGCCTCAGTAAACGCCTCGCGCGTCACCGAAACGCCCGGCCTCTGCACCCGCAGACGCCGGGCGTTTTGCTGTCTGGCATCCGGGTTAACGGTTAGCCGGGGCCAGTCATCGTCACGAATCTGAACAATTATTGTGTTCTGAATATTGATCTACGCTTGCGTGCAAGACTGCTTGGATAAGCTTGGCTGAGCGTTTTTTGCTTGGCCTCCGTTACGAAATGGGCAAGGGGGGGCGTTGCTACCCGGCTGGCCATGTAAGGATGCTGACGAATGCCGCGTATTGATGTTCCTGTATTACATCGTGGTTTACGCCCTTTGTTTCGAGTCGCGCTGTGCAGCCAGTTGCTCTGGCCGGCGTTCGCGTTCGCCGACACGGCCTACGATCAAATGGTGCTCGACGCCCGGGCCGGGCATTACACGCCCGCGCTGACCGTTTTGCGTCAGGTACCGCCGGCCCAGGCCACCACCGGCCAGGTCAGCGATCACCTGCAAATTGCCGGTTGGGCCGGGCTCGACGCCGAAGTGGTGCAGGTCTACGAGACTCAGGGTCGTGGCCGGGCACTGCCGGTTCAGGCGCTGACCGCCACCGCCCGGGCCTACCGCAACCTCAAACGCTGGGATCAGGCGATCGAGGTCTACAACAAGGCCCTGACGCTGGAGCCGGACAACGCCGACCTGCAACTCGGTCTGGCGCTGACCCAGGCCGACTCCGGCAAGCCCGACGAAGGGGTGATCCGCGCCCGTTCGCTGGTCGCCGCCAAACCCGATGATCCTTCCCGCCGACTGGCGCTGGGCTACGCCCTGAATCGCGCCGGCAAGCCGTACGACGCGCTGTTCGAATACGACCAGGCTTTCGTTCGCGCCGGCAACAAACCCGAGGTCGCTCGCGAATACGTGGTCGCCCTGCAAAAGGCGCGTCTGCCGGAGCCGGCACTGCGGCTGGCCAAACAGCGTCCAGGGCTGATCGATCCCGTCACCTTGCGCCGTCTTGAAGGCGATCTGGCTGCGGAACGCGTGCGACTCGCCGAATTGGCCACCCGCAGCGAAAAAGAACGCTACGTGATCGCCGACCGCGCCCTGGCCGACTACGACCAATTGCTCGCCACCTGGACCCCGGACTCTACGGCCCACGACGACGTGACCCGCTGGCGCATCGACCGCATGGGCGCGCTCAAGGCCCGGGCGCGCACCGCCGAAGTCATCAGCGAATACCAGAAGCTGCAAGCCGAAGGCGTGAAGATCCCGACCTACGCCCTGCGCTGGGTGGCGGCGTCCTATCTGGATCAGCGCCAGCCGGAAATCGCCACCGATCTTTACCGTCAGGTGCTGGCAGCGCCGGACGCCGATGTCGGCGACCGACTCGAAGACACCACGGCTCTGTATTACGCGCTGCTGGAAAGCGACCGCGCCGAAGAGGCGCGCAAAGTCGCTGAAGATCAGGCCAGGGCGCAGAAGCCGCGCGTCGAACTCAAGGGCCTGCCGATCGGCAACCCCAACGACGAATGGATGGACGCCCAGCAACTGGCGGCGCAGGCCGGAACTTACGGTTCCGACCTGCCCCACGGCGAAGAACGTTTGCAGACCCTGGTGGATCAGGCGCCGGGCAACATCGGCCTGCGCCTGGCCCAGGCCGATCTGTACCTGGCCCGTAACTGGCCGCGCCGCGCGGAAAACCAGCTCAAGGAAACCGAGAGCATCGCGCCGCGCGACATGGGCCTCGAAGTCGCGCAGGCCCGCACCGCCATGGACTTGCAGGAATGGCGGCAGATGGATGCGCTGACCGATGACGTGGTGGCGCGCTTTCCTGACAACCGTCAGGTCCAGCGTCTGGCCCGTGAACGCGAAGTGCACGACATGTCCGAGCTGCGCGTCGAAGCCTATGGCGGCAAGGCCAACGGAGGCAGCGGTGGCGATGCAGGCGCGGTCACCGGCAGCCGGGATTTCGGCATCCAGACTACCCTTTACAGCCCGCCGATCGATGAAGACTGGCGGGTGTTCGCCGGGGCCGGATACGCCACCGGCGATTTTGCCGAAGGCACCGGCCACCACCGCTTCCAGCGTGTCGGTCTGGAGCGTCGCACCCGCGACATGACCCTTGAAGCCGAGGTGTCGAATCATTCCTATGGTTTCGGTGACAAGCAGGGCGCGCGTCTGGCGATTGCCCGCGACATCGACGATCACTGGCAATACGGCGGCAGCCTCGAATACCTGTCGGCCGAGACCCCGCTGCGGGCTCTCAACAGCGACATCAAGGCCAACGGCGGCAGCGGTTTCATCCGCTGGCGCGGCAACGAGAGCCGCGAGTGGCGGCTGGCGGTCAGCCCGTCGCACTTCAGCGACGGCAACAACCGTGTCGAAGCCTTGCTGACCGGAAAAGAGGGCGTCTACAGCGCGCCGAACCTGCAAGTCGATGCGGGCCTGGAAGTGGGCACCAGCCACAACTCCAAGTCCGATGACGTGCCGTACTTCAACCCGAAGTCGGACTTCAGCGTCATGCCGTTGCTGAACGTCAATCACGTGCTGTACCACCGCTACGAAACCGTCTGGAGCCAGCAGTTCCAGGCCGGTGCGGGTACTTACAGCCAGCGTGATCACGGCACCGGCGGCATGGCATTGCTCGGTTACGGCCAGCGCTACGCCTGGAACGACGTGTTCGAGGTGGGCGGTTTGTTCAGCGTGATCAACCGGCCCTACGACGGTGACCGGGAAACCGATCTGCGTCTGCTCGTCGACCTCACTTTCCGCTTCTAGAAGAGTTTGAAGATGCCTTTGATTTCGCGTTTCATCCTTCTGCTGGGAGTGCTGCTGGTCAGCGCCTGCGCCCAGCAAGCCCCGGCCTTTGTGCCGCCGTCCGAGCGACCGGTGGCAGCCAATGAAAAGCCCTGGCCGAAAAACCACGTGCTGGGCATTGCCTACCACGACGTCGAAGACCGTGATCCCGATCAGGCAGTGGTGGCGGTGCGCACCGAGCGGCTGCTCGAACAGCTCGCCTGGCTGCGGGAAAACAACTACCAACCGGTGACGGTCGACCAGATCATGGCCGCGCGCAAGGGCGGGCCGGAACTGCCGCCCAAGGCGATCCTGCTCAGCTTCGACGACGGTTACTCAAGCTTCTACACCCGCGTACTGCCGGTGTTGCGCGCCTACAACTGGCATGCGCTGCTGGCGCCGGTCGGCACCTGGATCGATACGCCGCTGAACCAACCGGTGGACTTCGCTGGCACGCCGCGTCCGCGCTCGGACTTCCTGACCTGGGCTCAGGTGCGGGAAATCTCGCAATCGGGCCTGGTGGAAATCGCCGCCCACACCGACGCCAGCCACAAAGGCATCCTCGCCAACCCGCAAGGCAACCTGCAGCCGGCGGCCGCGACCCGGCGCTACGATCCGGTGAGCAAACGCTACGAATCCGAAGCCGATTTCCAGGCGCGGATCCGCGCCGACGTGCAGGCGATCTCGGAGAAAATCCGCAAGAACACCGGTAAAAAACCGCGTATCTGGGTCTGGCCTTACGGGACGGCGGACGGCACGTCGCTGACCGTGGTGAGCGAAGAGGGCTATGAAATGGCCCTGACCCTGGATGACGGTCTCGATGCTCTCGACAACCTGATGAGCGGGCCGCGTTTCCTGGTCGCCTCCGACCCTGACGGCGAGCACTTCGCCAACAGTGTGGTCGGCGTGCAATCGGATTTCACCATGCGCGTCGTGCATGTGGATCTGGACAACGTCTACGACCCGGATCCCGCGCAGCAGGAAATCAACCTCGGCAAACTGATCCAGCGCATGGCCGACATGGGCGCCAACACCGTGTTCCTGCAAGCCTTCGCCGATCCGAAGGGCGATGGGCTGGTGCATTCGTTGTACTTCCCCAACCGTCATCTGCCGATGCGCGCCGACCTGTTCGACCGCGTCGCCTGGCAATTGCGCACACGGGCTCACGTGAAGGTCTTTGCGTGGATGCCGGTGCTGAGTTTCGAACTGGATTCGAAGCTGCCACGGGTGACTCGCTGGGATCCGAAGACCGGCACGACCGCTGTCGACCCGGATCAGTACAAACGCCTGTCGCCGTTCGACCCCGAGGTGCGGCGGATCATCGGCGAGATATACGAAGACGTGGCACGCCTGACTTCGGTCGACGGCATTCTCTATCACGACGACGCGGTGCTTTCGGATTTCGAAGATGCCGGCCCTCAGGCGCTAAAGGCCTATGTCGCGAACGGCTTGCCGGGCTCGATCGCCGCTCTGCGTGACGATCCGGCAGCCATGCAGCGCTGGACGCGCTTCAAGAGCCGTTACCTGATCGACTTCACCAACGAACTGACCGCCAAGGTGCGCGCGATTCGTGGCCCGCAAGTGCTCACCGCGCGCAACATCTTCGCCGAGCCGGTGCTCAATCCGCACAGCGAAGCGTGGTTCGCGCAGAACCTCGACGACTTCCTCGGGACTTACGACTGGACGGCGCCGATGGCCATGCCGCTCATGGAAAAACAGACCCAGGCGCAATCCGGCCCGTGGCTCGAAGCGCTGGTGGCGAAGATCAAACAGCGCCCCGGTGCGCTGGATCGCACGGTGTTCGAACTGCAGGCCCGGGACTGGACGAAAAAAGACCAGGCCGACATCGACGGCGCACAACTGGCCGACTGGATGAGCCGCCTCAAGCGTCAGGGCGCCACCAGTTTCGGCTACTACCCGGACAACTTCCTCGAGAATCTGCCGGACCTGAAAACCGTGCGGCCTGCACTCTCCAACAAATGGAACCCATGACATGCTGGATAGACTGCTGGCCCTGCTTGTTCTGGCGATCGTCCTCGGCGTCCCGCTGGGGCTGATCTTCCTGGTCACCGGGCAATTCCTGATGGACTTCGTGTTCTTCTACCCGCTGTTCATGTCCGGGTTGTGGATTTCCGGTGGCCTGTATTTCTGGCTGCACTGGGAGCGGCACTGGCCGTGGAAGGACGACACCCTGCCGCCACCGCTGGAAGGCGAACCGCTGATTTCGATCCTGATCCCTTGCTACAACGAGGGCGACAACGCCGCCGACACCATCCACGCGGCGCTGGCGCAGCACTACCCGAACATCGAAGTCATCGCGATCAACGACGGCTCCAAGGACAACACCGCCGAAGTGCTGGATGCGCTGGCCAAGGAAGATCCACGGCTGCGTGTGCTGCACCTGGCGGAAAACCAGGGCAAGGCCGTGGCCCTGCGCATGGGCGCCATCGCTGCGCGCAGCGAATATCTGGTGTGCATCGACGGTGACGCGCTGCTGGCGCCGAACACCGCCGCTTACCTTGTGGCGCCGATGCTGGACAACGCACGACTGGGCGCGGTGACCGGTAACCCACGGATCCGCACGCGTTCGACTCTGGTCGGGCGGGTTCAGGTCGGCGAGTTCTCGTCGATCATCGGGCTGATCAAGCGTACCCAGCGGGTGTTCGGGCGAATCTTCACCGTGTCGGGTGTGATCGTCGCGTTCCGCCGCACCGCGCTGAACCGGGTCGGCTACTGGAGCCCGGACATGATCACCGAAGACATCGACATCAGCTGGAAGCTGCAATTGGATCACTGGAGCATCTTCTACGAGCCCCGTGCCCTGTGCTGGATCCTGATGCCGGAAACCCTGCGCGGTCTGTGGAAGCAGCGCCTGCGCTGGGCCCAGGGCGGTGCCGAAGTGCTGTTCAAGAACATCCGCGGGATCTGGCAGTACCGTCACCGTTACCTGTGGCCGCTGCTGTTCGAATACTGCCTGTCGACCGGTTGGGCGTTCACCTTCCTGTTGTCGGTGATCTTCTGGGCCGTCGGCAAGTTCGTGGTCATGCCTGAAGCCATTGCCGTCGATCACCTGATGCCCCCGGCGTTTACCGGTCTGCTGCTGGCGTTTGTCTGCCTGGTGCAGTTCGCGGTCAGCATCATCATTGACCGTCGTTACGAACCGGGCCTGGGCAAGACCATGTTCTGGGTGGTCTGGTATCCGATCGCGTTCTGGTTCGTCAGCCTGCTGACCACGCTGGTCAGTTTCCCCAAAGTCTTGTTCGGCCAACACCAGAAGCGTGCGCGCTGGGTCAGTCCCGATCGGGGTATCAAGCCGCTCGGGGACGATGAAGAGGAGGTTATCAAATGAAAATCATCCGGACCCGCCAACGGCCGTTTCTGGTGGTGGTCGATGCGTTCTTCACGGTGCTGGCCTGGATCGGTCTGCTGTATCTGCTGGCGCGCGGTTTATGGCCGCTGATCGAGACCCACGAAGGCGGGCCGCGCATCGACAATTCGGCGTTCGAAGCCCTCGGCACTTTGCAGATTTATCTGTGGGTGGCGCTGGTCAACGCAGTTATCCTGATCGGCTGGGCGCGCTATCAGCAACGCAAGAGCCGAAGCTTCGCTCAACGCCGCCTGCCGTCCCCGGTGGTCGACGATGAGGGGCTGAGCCGCAGCTTCAAACTGTGCGACGAGCGCTTTCAGAAGCTGCGCGGGCCGGGCGTGATGACCATCCACAACGATCAGGACGGCGATGTCAGTCATGTGGTGCCGCATCTGTGGCCGGTTCAGCCGCAGGAGCTCCCGCCACCGCTGGCCCCGCTGGAGCATCCTCGGGTGATCTTTCTGCACGCCGAGGACGACGACAACCGCGAGCCGCTGAACCGGATCACCTGACGGCGCGAATCAGCCGCCAGGCTTCATCCATCGGCAGCGGTTGTTTCATGCGTTCGGCCAGCAACGCCATCGCCCGTTCCTGCTCACAGGCCACCGCCGCCACCACCACCCCCTTGCTCCCGAACAGCCCGATAAACGGCGGCTGTTCGGGTTCACCGATAAATTCGACCGCATCCCACGCCTCGGCGTGACCGAGATAGTCGTAGTTGCGGCCGAAATGCCAGGTCCAGAAATACGGCACGTCGAGGTAATGCTCATCGCCACCGAGCAGGTTCGCGGCGGCGATCCGCGCGTGCTGCTGGGCCAGGCGCCAGTGTTCGATGCGTTGTGGTTTGCCGTTCAGCGGGAAGGTGGCGATATCGCCAATCGCCCACAGACTGTCCGCGACGCGCAGGCTGGCATCGACCAACAGTGATTGATCGTCCTCGCGCGGCAAATCGCCGAACGCTTCGGTGGCCGGATGCACGCCGATTCCCGCCAACACCAGATCCGCCGACAGGCGCAGGCCGTTGTCGAGCAACACCGCCTCGACCTTGCCGTCGCCGGTGATCTCCCTGGCTTCGTGATCAGTGATGAATTTCACGCCGTTTTCTTCGTGCAGCGCACGGATCGCCTTGCCGACGGCTTCACCGAATTGCGCCGCGAAGGGAATCGCATGGCGCGCCAGCACCGTCACCTCGAGCCCGTGCTGGCGCAGGGCCGAAGCGCATTCGAGCGCAATGAAACTGTCACCGATGATCACCGCGCGCTGACCGGGTTGGGCGGCGTCCATGATGGATTGCGCCTGGGCTTTGGAGCGCAGGACAAACACCTGGGGCAGGTCGGCACCGGGCAGTTTCAGCGCGTTGGGCGCTGCGCCGGTGGCCAGCACCGCCGCGCTGTAATGCAGTGTGCGGCCATCGCTCAGGTGAAGGGTTTTGGTATCGGCATCGAGCCCGGTGACCTCGCCTGAAACCCGGTTGATGTGCTGTTCGCGGTAAAAATCGTCATCGCGCAGGGGCGGGGTTTCCGGCGGCGGCATTTCCCCGGACAGCACGAATTTGCTCAGCACCGTGCGGTCGTAGCCGGCGTCCGGCTCGCGGTCGATCAGCACGATCCGCCCGCCGAAGCCTTTTTCCCGCAGGGCGGCGGCGCAGGCCGTTCCCCCGGCACCGGCGCCGACGATGACAAAGGTGCGCGGATCGTCCTGCGGCGGAGTGTGCGGATCCGGCAGCGGCTGGTCATCGACCCATACTTCGTCGCCGCGCAGTTCCAGCGGATAGCGCTTGAGACTGTCCAGCGCCGGAGGCTCGCACAACGCGCCATCTTCGGCGCGAAAAGCTGCCTTGTGCCACGGGCAGATCAGCCGGCCGTGGCACAACGCACTTTCCGCCAGCGGCGCGCCGGCATGCGGGCATTGCCCCTGAAAGGCGCGCAACTGGCCGGCGGCGCGCAGCAGGACGATCTTGCAGTCGCCGATCTGTACCTCCAGCCCACGGTCTTCAGGCACATCGGCGAAACGGGCGACACGGTGCAGGGTCATGGTCGTGCTCCTCACAGGCATTTCTCTTACGAGTTTGGGCCGCATTGCGAGGTTCAGCCATTTCCCACTGCCACGGCACGAACGGTACGGCTATAGTTTGCAGGCCGACGAAGGCCCAACTGCACAAGGTGCTCCCGGAATGACCCGATTGACCTCTCTCAACCCTTGGCTGGCGGCCGTTGCCGTCGCCCTTTGCGTGCAGTTTCCGGCGCAGGCCCAGGAGCGTTTCACCCTCAGCATTCCCGGTGTGTCGGATAACCGCCTGTTCACCTCGGCGGCGGCCAGCGATGCGGCCGGTTGCGGCGGCAAGAACCAGTCGCCGGCCCTGAGCTGGAATGCCGGCCCCAGCGGAACCCTGAGCTACGCCATCGTCATGCACGATCCGGACGGCCAGAAAGGTTCGGGTGTCGATCACTGGATTCACTACGGGATCAAGGCCACGACCCGGCAGATTCCGGCGGGTGTCGGCGCCAAATCGGCCCTTGAAGGCGTCGGTGGCACCAACAGCAAAGGCACCACCAGCTACATCGGCCCGTGCCCGCCGGTTGGCGACAGCGCGCACCACTACATCATCCAGATCTACGCCCTGGATCTGGCCCCGGACGCCTTGCCGGCCGGCCTGACCCGCGCCCAGCTGATGGAAAAGATCAAAGGCCACGTGCTGCGCAACAGCAGTGCGGTGCGGCGTTATCACCGCTGAAAAAATTTCGGCGAGGTTTAACCCGAACTGACAGGGCTGCCCGTCTCAGGGGATGAATGGATCAATTCTTCCCCGAGGTCAGCCCCCATGTCCCTTCCTTCCACGCTTCTGCGCCCCCTTGCTGCCAGTGTGTTGCTGGTGGTTGCCGGTTGCGGTGTTTCCTCCAGCCCGGAGACCACCGTCGCGCCGCCTCCGGCGCAGACCGAACTGAAATCCTCCGTGCAGCCCGAATTGGTCATGGCCGATAGCGCGATGGCCAAGCGCAGTGCACTGGCGGCGCCGATCGCCAGTTTTGCACCGATGCCGGCCAGTGAAAGTTATCCACAAGGCTATCGTGACGAACAACGCGAGCAGTACGCCAAGCTGGCCGACAACCCGATCCACAGCGTCGCCGAAACCCCGGTCTCGACCTTCAGCGCCGACGTCGACACCGGCGCCTACGCCAATGTGCGGCGCCTGCTCAATCAGGGTCGACTGCCGCCGGAAGGCGCGGTGCGGCTGGAAGAAATGGTCAATTACTTTCCCTACGACTACGCGCTGCCGAGCGATGGCTCGCCCTTCGGCGTGACCACCGAACTGGCCGCTTCGCCGTGGAACCCACACACACGCTTGCTGCGCATCGGCATCAAGGCCTCCGACCGCGCGGTGGCGGAACTGGCCCCGGCCAATCTGGTATTTCTGGTGGACGTGTCCGGCTCGATGGACCGTCGAGAAGGCTTGCCGCGGGTCAAAAGCACCTTGAAGTTGCTGGTCGATCAATTGCGCGAGCAGGATCGGGTATCGCTGGTGGTGTATGCCGGCGAATCCAGAGTGGTACTGGAGCCGACTTCCGGACGGGAAAAGGCGAAAATTCGCACAGCCATCGAGCAATTGACCGCCGGTGGCTCGACCGCTGGCGCTTCAGGCATCGAGTTGGCTTATCAGATGGCGCAGCAGGCGTTCATCCCCAAAGGGATCAACCGCATCCTGTTGGCCACCGACGGTGACTTCAACGTCGGCATCAGCGACTTCGATAGCCTGAAACAAATGGCTGTGGATAAACGCAAGACCGGGATTTCCCTGACCACCCTGGGTTTCGGTGTGGATAACTACAATGAACACCTGATGGAACAACTGGCCGATGCCGGTGACGGCAATTACGCCTACATCGACAACCTGCGCGAAGCGCGCAAGGTGCTGGTGGATCAACTCGGTTCGACCCTCGCCGTGGTAGCGAAAAACGTCAAGTTGCAGGTCGAGTTCAACCCGGCGCAGGTCAGCGAATACCGCCTGCTCGGTTACGAGAACCGCGCGTTGAAGCGTGAGGATTTCAGCAACGACAAGGTCGATGCCGGTGAAATCGGTGCAGGCCATACGGTGACGGCGTTGTATGAAATCGTCCCGACAGGCGAGAAGGGCTGGCTGGAACCGCTGCGTTACGGAAAAACCGATGCAGTGGTTTCCGAAAAGAAAGGAGAATTGGCAATGCTGCGTGTGCGATATCAAAAGCCTGAGGGTGGGAAAAGTCTGCTGATCGAGCGGCCGATTGCCAGTCAGGTTGCTCCGGCCAGTGAAGACCTGCGCTTTGCTGCCGCCGTCGCCGCGTTTTCCCAGCAACTCAAGGACGGCCGCTACACTGGCGAATTCAGCTTGAAGGACACCGAAGCCCTGGCGCGAGGTGCCCGTGGTGATGACCGCTTCGGCCTGCGCAACGAATTCGTGCAGCTGGTTGAACTGGCGCAGAGCCTGCGTACTTCTACTGCCTCCAGCGCGATGTCCACTGAGCGACGGATTGAATAGTGAGCCGCCTCAAAGGCTTCATCACACAGCTGTTTGCCTCCGCCGACAGCCTTGAGGCCAGCAGCGACGAATCGCTGCTGGCCCGTTATCGCGAGGGTGACGGCAAGGCGTTCGAGATCCTGTACGCCCGTCATCGGCAAAGTCTTTATCGGTTTCTGCTCGGTTTGAGCGGCAAACCTGAACTGGCCGACGAGGTTTTCCAGGAGACCTGGCTGAGCCTGATCCGCAGTGCCAGTCAGCCACAAGGCCGGGCGACCTTTCGTACGTGGTTGTTCCAGATTGCCCGCAATCGCCTGATCGACCACTGGCGCAAACACGGCGCCCGGCAACCGTTGCATGACAGCTACGACGAACAGACCCACGCCGTCAGCGACGACGCCTCCGATCCCGAACAACTGCTCAACCTCAGCCGCGACAGCCAGCGCTTGGAGAGCGCTCTGCAATCCTTGCCCGCCGACCAGCGCGAAGTGTTCATGCTGCGCGCCCACGGCGACCTCGATCTGGCGCAAATCGCCAGCCTCACCGAAACACCGCTGGAAACCGTCAAGAGCCGCTTGCGCTACGCCCAGCAAAAACTGCGTCGGCTGCTGGCCGAGGAGGTACTGACATGACGGACGCCCGCCCGACACCCGAAGAGCAAGTGCTCAAGCACGTGCGCGAACAGCACAACGCCGAGCCGCCGGCGCATCTCGATGCGCTGATCCTCAACGCCGCCCACCGTGAAACCCCGGCACCACGGCAAAACCTGTGGCAACGCTGGCTCAAGGCCTGCCAGCAACCGCGCTATCAGGTGGTTTTTGCCAGTCTGGTCGGCATCGCGCTGATGCTGTCGCTGGTGCAACGCGCGCCGGAACCCGTGGCTCAATACGATTTCGCCCCCGCCGCGAAACCGGCTGCGCCAGTGGCCCGCCAGGAGGCCCGATCATTGTCGGCGCCCGCCGGCGCGCTTTCTGCGCCTGCACCCGCAATGGCTCCCGCGCCAATGGCGGAAATGGCCGCACCGATGCAGAGCGAATCGATCAGCGCCGACACGGCGGACGAAGCCAAGGTCAGCAAGCGCGCCGCCGCCCCGGTCAACGGTCTTGACGCGCAACTGCGTGAAGTCCTGCGCCTGCGCGAGTCCGGCCAGTCGCAAGCGGCCGACAGCCTGTTCAACAACCTGCACATGCGCTACCCGAACGTGAATCTCGACCTGCGACTGGAAAAAATCCGCAAGAACTGACCGTATCAGCCATCCGCCATTTGGCATTGACCCGCAAAAACGCGCACTATCGGGTCATTGCCGATGCGCTGGAGGATGCCGTGGCCCAAAAAATCGACCGCATCGCCCAAATGCTCAACTGCCCGGTGAAGGGTGAGGAACTGCGGCGGGCAGTGACGGAGAGTCGCAAGGAGTTTCTTCTGGCCAAGCAGGCCGAAGAGGATCTGGAGGAAGACGTTCTCGATGATGACTTGATCGAGGACGAAGAAGACGATGATGAATACGACGAGTTTGACTGGACGACGGAGTGAGTCGCCAGCCAGCAGGCACAAAAAAGCCCCGGACCTTGCAGTCCGGGGCTTTTTCGTTTTGTTCATGGCGCACCAGGCGGGATTCGAACCCACGACCCCTGCCTTCGGAGGGCAGTACTCTATCCAGCTGAGCTACTGGTGCAGCGGGCGACATCATACCTAGGTCGGCTCGGGGCGTCCATGCCGGGTTTTGGTGCGTATTGTCAGTGCGCATGTCGGTTGAAAAGCACTGCATTCCATAAAGCTGTAACGTCCTGCAAAAGGCTCGCTTGGCGCTTTTGAGAGGCTGTTCTATGGTTTCCCTGCGACCCGAGCTGTTGGTACGTTGATCTGAAATGTTCAGCAATTGCGGCGTTTTTGTTCTTTTTTTCGAACGCCCTATTGTCCTTCAACCCCTTTGAACCTAGGATTCGTTTGAGATTTCAAACGCTCCTTATCCAGGTGCTGAGCCGCACGCGTTTTGAGTCGTGCGCTATTGATGTGCCAGCCCGGTGAATGATTTCCCTGACGGCAGCCTTGCGAGGCGCCTTTCTACAATCATAATTTTGCTCCGCGCCTTGCGCGGTGCTGTTAAGGAAAGCCGACATGCAGCTTAAAGACACCCAGTTGTTCCGCCAGCAAGCCTTCATCGATGGCGCATGGGTCGACGCGGACAGCGGTCAGACGATCAAGGTCAACAACCCGGCCACCGGCGAGATTCTGGGCACCGTGCCGAAGATGGGCGCTGCCGAAACCCGCCGCGCCATCGAAGCCGCCGACAAGGCGTTGCCGGCCTGGCGTGCACTGACCGCCAAGGAGCGTGCAGGCAAGCTGCGTCGCTGGTTCGAACTGATGATCGAGCACCAGGACGACCTCGCTCGCCTGATGACCCTCGAGCAGGGCAAACCACTGGCCGAAGCCAAGGGCGAAATCGTTTACGCCGCTTCGTTCATCGAGTGGTTCGCCGAAGAAGCCAAGCGCATCTACGGTGACGTGATTCCGGGCCACCAGCCGGACAAGCGCCTGATCGTGATCAAACAACCGATCGGCGTTACCGCTGCCATCACCCCGTGGAACTTCCCGGCGGCGATGATCACTCGTAAAGCAGGTCCGGCGCTGGCCGCCGGTTGCACCATGGTGCTCAAGCCTGCTTCGCAAACTCCGTTCTCCGCATTCGCTCTGGCCGAACTGGCCCAGCGCGCCGGCATCCCTAAAGGTGTGTTCAGCGTGGTGTCCGGCAGCGCCGGCGACATCGGCAGCGAGCTGACCAGCAACCCGATCGTGCGCAAACTGTCCTTCACCGGCTCGACCGAAATCGGTCGTCAGCTGATGTCGGAATGCGCCAAGGACATCAAGAAAGTCTCCCTGGAACTGGGCGGCAACGCGCCATTCATCGTGTTCGACGACGCGGACCTGGATAAGGCCGTCGAAGGCGCGATCATTTCCAAGTACCGCAACAACGGCCAGACCTGCGTCTGCGCCAACCGTCTGTACATTCAAGATTCGGTCTACGATGCGTTCGCCGAGAAGCTGAAAGTGGCAGTCGCCAAGCTGAAAATCGGCAACGGTCTGGAAGAGGGCACCACCACTGGCCCGCTGATCGACGAGAAAGCCGTGGCCAAGGTGCAAGAGCACATCGCTGACGCGGTGAGCAAAGGCGCAACCGTTCTGGCCGGTGGCAAGCCGATGGAAGGCAACTTCTTCGAGCCGACCATCCTGACCAACGTGCCGAAAGACGCTGCCGTGGCCAAGGAAGAAACCTTCGGTCCGCTGGCGCCGCTGTTCCGCTTCAAAGACGAAGCCGACGTGATCGCAATGTCGAACGACACCGAGTTCGGTCTGGCTTCGTACTTCTACGCTCGCGACCTGGGCCGTGTGTTCCGTGTGGCTGAAGCCCTGGAATACGGCATGGTCGGCGTCAACACCGGGCTGATCTCCAACGAAGTCGCGCCGTTCGGCGGCATCAAGGCCTCGGGCCTGGGCCGTGAAGGCTCCAAGTACGGCATCGAAGATTACCTGGAAATCAAATACCTCTGCCTGGGCATCTAAGCCTCGGTAGAAGATCGCTGTAAACGCAAAGGGCACGAGAGCGCTGTCCCTTTGCGTCGTTTCAAACCGGAATTTTCTCTGCGGCCGGGAACGCCGTGGCAGTCGATCATCGCATGCTGCCACCGCCGATTCCTCCCGCTTTATCCTTGAACCACGCCGCCCGATGAGCGGCGAATGAGGACTGTAATGAGCAAGACTAACGCTGAACTGATGGCCCGTCGTACCGCAGCTGTTCCACGTGGTGTTGGCCAGATTCACCCGATCTTCGCCGAGTCCGCGAAAAACGCGACCGTGACCGACGTTGAAGGTCGTGAATTCATCGACTTCGCTGGCGGTATCGCTGTACTGAACACCGGCCACGTGCACCCGAAAATCATCGCCGCCGTGACCGAGCAGCTGAACAAGCTGACTCACACCTGCTTCCAGGTTCTGGCTTATGAGCCGTACGTTGAGCTGTGCGAGAAAATCAACGCTCGCGTACCGGGCGACTTCGCCAAGAAAACCCTGCTGGTGACCACCGGTTCCGAAGCCGTTGAAAACGCCGTGAAGATCGCTCGTGCCGCCACTGGCCGCGCTGGCGTGATCGCCTTCACCGGCGCTTACCACGGTCGCACCATGATGACCCTGGGCCTGACCGGTAAAGTCGTGCCTTACTCGGCCGGCATGGGCCTGATGCCAGGCGGCATCTTCCGCGCGCTGTACCCGAACGAACTGCACGGCGTGAGCATCGACGACTCGATCGCTTCCATCGAACGCATCTTCAAGAACGACGCCGAGCCGAAAGACATCGCCGCGATCATCATCGAGCCTGTACAGGGTGAAGGTGGTTTCTACGTCGCACCGAAAGAATTCATGAAGCGTCTGCGTGCCCTGTGCGACCAGCACGGCATCCTGCTGATCGCTGACGAAGTGCAGACCGGCGCTGGCCGTACCGGCACGTTCTTCGCCATGGAACAGATGGGTGTTGCTGCCGACCTGACCACCTTCGCCAAATCCATCGCTGGCGGCTTCCCGCTGGCCGGTGTGTGCGGCAAGGCCGAGTACATGGACGCCATCGCTCCAGGCGGCCTGGGCGGCACCTACGCCGGTAGCCCGATCGCTTGCGCCGCGGCCCTGGCCGTGATGGAAGTGTTCGAAGAAGAAAAACTGCTGGACCGCTGCAAGGCTGTCGGCGAGCGTCTGGTCACCGGCCTGAAAGCCATCCAGGCCAAGTACCCGGTGATCGGCGAAGTCCGTGCCCTGGGCGCCATGATCGCGGTCGAGCTGTTCGAAAACGGCGACAGCCACAAGCCAAACCCGACCGCAGTCGCTGCCGTCGTGGCCAAGGCGCGTGACAAGGGCCTGATCCTGCTGTCCTGCGGCACCTACGGCAACGTGCTGCGCGTCCTGGTACCGCTGACCTCGCCGGACGAGCAACTGGACAAAGGTCTGGCGATCATCGAAGAGTGCTTCTCGGAGCTGTAATCCGTAGCACCGCGTGATCGGATCGACAAAAAACCCGCTTCGGCGGGTTTTTTCATGCCTGGAGAATCACGGGCGCGGTTTTCAGGTTGTACCGAATCGCCAGCATTGGCTAAGGTTCAAGCATTGCAAGGGAGGGCGAGCATGACGGCCGTCGATTTACCCGCTGTACCAAGAGTCCTGATTGCCGAGGCCGACCCGTGGTCTCGTGACCTGCTCAAACAAGTGTTGCTGAATGTGCGCTGCGATGCGCGGCTGGACCTGTGCGCTGATGGCCAGGAGGCGATGACGCTGCTCAGCGAAGTCCCCTATGACCTGGCGATCGTCGACTGGGAGTTGCCCGGCGTCGATGGCTTGAGCGTGTTGCGCAGTGTCCGCCAGCGCAAACGCAATCCGCCGCTGCCGTTCATTCTGATGAGCAGTCGCAACGACAGCGCCAGCGTGCGCGAAGCCCTGCCGCTGGCGCCGACCGCCTACCTGGCCAAACCCCTGAACATGGAAAGCCTGACCGAGCGTTTGCAGGGATTGCTGCTGAATGCCGGCGAAGAAGTGTTCTGTGAAGTACCGGCGCTGGCGCCGGGCATGACCCTCTCGGTTTTCCTCGAACGTCGCCGCGAGCAGGCCGACGGCGCACCGCTGATGACTGACGTGCAGGTGGCGGTCAAACGCAGCCTCAACCCCAACGGCCTGGACCTGAAGCTGCTGGAAGAGGAAATCCGCACCGATCCGCAGATCACCGCCGTGTTGATTGCAGCGTCGAACAGCGCCGCTCAGCATCATGGCGCGCCGGTGCAGACCCTGGCGCAGGCGCTGCATCGCCTGGGCACCGGGCAAAGCATGAATCTGATTCTTGGCCTTGCACTCAAACGCAGCGCCCGACTTAGCGACCCGTGCCTGGCGGATTACGCCGAGCGCTATTGGGGCTTGTCGCTGCACACCGCCGAGTACGCCCGCACCTTGGCGCGTCTGCTCGATCTGGATCAGGAACGCTGCTACTGCGCCGGGATGCTCCATCGCCTCGGCGATCTGGCGTTGCTGCGTTGTCTTCAAGAGTGGAAGCAGGCCGGCGGCGAGCTGGATGAACTGGAAGAAGTCGGCGATGCGCTGGCGGAATTCGGTGCGGCGTACGGTTCGGCGTTGCGCACTCGCTGGCGCCTGCCGCTGGAACTGCGCGAGCTGATTGCCTCGGTCTACCAGCTCGGTGGCGGGGTGTATTCCCGCGAGGCACTGGTGATGAACATGGCGGCGCAGATGGCGCGGCTGACCGAGCATGAGGGCGTTGAGGAGCTGGCGAAGAGCCGCACGGCGCGCTTGCTCAAAATCGGCTTGCCGGAGCTGATGCGGATGCGCAAATAGCGGCTTGATTGCGCATCCGCTCTTGAATCAGGCGGAAATGATCCGGTTCTTGCCCTGCCGTTTGGCCTCGTACATCGCCGCGTCTGCGCGGGCGAACAGGGTGTCGAGGCTTTCATCTTCCGGGGTAAGGCTGGTCAGGCCCTGGCTGACGGTGATGCCGAACGTCTGATCACCGTGGTTGAAGTTCAAGCGCTGAATTTCCCGTTGCAGCCGCTCGGCCACCTGCATCGCCATGTCCGGCGCACAGCCAGGGAAAACCGCAGCAAACTCTTCACCGCCAATCCGCCCGAACAGGTCTCCCCGGCGTAACGACGCACGACCGCATTCGGCGATTCGTTGCAGCACGTTGTCGCCTTCCGGGTGGCCGTAGGTGTCGTTGATCACTTTGAAGTCATCGATGTCCAGCAGCAGGAACGCCATTTGCGCACCTTGCAGGCGGGCTTGTTCAAATTCCCGGTGGGCGCATTCGAAGAAGTGCCGGCGATTGCTGCTCTGGGTCAGCACGTCGGTGGTGGCCAGTCGCTGGAGCTCGGTTTCCATCTGCTTCTTGTCGGTGATGTCTTCGGCGATGCCGACGATGATCACCGGTTGCCCTGGTTCCTCCTGACGGTTTATGAAGCACTTGTCGCTGATCCAGCGCACCTGGCCGTCGGCGGCGATGATCCGGTATTCGCGGTCTTCCACGGCGCCTTTGTGCAGCACTTCGGCGAGGCTGCGTTCGGCGTATTCCAGATCGTCCGGGTAGATGCTGTCGCGCCACTGGTTGTAGTCGGCCAGCAGCAGGGCGGCGGAGCGGCCGAAAATCCGTTCGTAGGCGGGGCTGACGTACAGCACCTGACGGGTTTCCCAGTTGAAGGCCCAAAGCACGGCGTTGACGCTAACCAGCAGCGAACTGAACAGCTGCTCGCGTTCGCTAAGCCGGGCGACTTCGCCCTGGGCGTGCATCAATGCCATCAGGGTTTGCGCGGCCTCGGGCCACTGGGGAGGGGATGAGTCTTTTTGATTGTTGTTGACCATCGACACGAATCTCAAAGGGCGTGCCGGGAAGTCGACAACGGCCACGGGAAAGCCCGCCGGGGGTGGCGAAGTGTCTTTGAGATAGGGGAACGGGGGTGAAGTTCCGAAGGGTGCGCCCGGGAATGGGGCGCACCGATCAACGGCATCAGACGGCTGTTGGGCGCAGCGAGTAGGTTTTCAACTGGTCGGCGAATTCACGCAAGGACTGGATGCCACTGGCCTCGGCCTCGTGTACCCATTCCTTGATGGCGGCGAGCATGTCGTGGCCATTTGCGCTGGTCTTGACCCAGATCTGCTGCAGGGCCAGACGTTTCTCGTAGATTACCTTCAGCGCCTGGCTGTGCTCGAGCATGTTCTGGATGCGCGCGTGGTGGCGATCTTCCAGCAGGCTGGTTTCTCGCGACAGCAGGCGTTTGGCCCGGTGGAACTGGTGGCGTACGGAATGATCGACCTTGGCCAGTTCCTGTTTGACCAGCGGGCCGATCACCAGCTTGCGGTACTGGGCCATGATCTGGAAGCGGTTGTTGAGGATCGCCATGGCGGTGTCCATGTCCAGGCTGCCCTTGCCTTCGACGCGGTGGGCGATCGGGGCGACCCGTTGCACCTTGGCCAGACGCAGGAAGCTGAAGACCTGGATCCACGCCCAGCCGAGGTCGAACTCCCACTTCTTGACCGACAGCTTGGCCGAGTTGGGGTAGGTGTGATGGTTGTTGTGCAGTTCTTCGCCGCCGATCAGGATGCCCCATGGCACCAGATTGGTCGCCGCGTCGCGGCATTCGAAGTTGCGGTAGCCGACGGCATGGCCGAGACCGTTGACCACGCCGGCCGCCCAGACCGGAATCCACATCATCTGGATCGCCCAGATGGTGATGCCGATGGTGCCGAACAGCAACAGGTCGACGACGGCCATGATCGCCACGCCCAGCAGCCGGTAGCGGCTGTAGAGGTTGCGCTCGATCCAGTCTTCGGGGCAGTTCTTGCCGTAGATGCGCAGGGTTTCCGGGTTCTGCGCTTCTTCGCGGTACAGCTCGGCACCTTTGCGCAGGACCGTGGACAGACCCTTGACGACCGGACTGTGCGGGTCATCTTCGGTTTCGCATTTGGCGTGGTGTTTGCGGTGGATGGCGGTCCACTCGCGGGTGTTCTGCGCCGTGGTCAGCCACAGCCAGAAACGGAAGAAATGCTTCAGCCCGGCATTCAGCTCCAGGGAGCGATGGGCCGAGTAGCGGTGCAAGTAGACCGTGACGGCAACGATCGTCACGTGGGTCATCACCAGGGTGACGGCGACCAGCGACCAGGCCGACAAGCCAAGAAAACCTTCGTACCACATAGGCTATAGGGCCCTCGATAAAGAAAAAACAGCCGTTGCATTATCACCAAGCACACAGATAAAACCAGTCGCCCTTTCAGATAAGAGATGGCTGGATGTTTCTTGACCTATAATCCCGACATTTTTGTAGGGACATGGACGGCCGAATGTCTGCCACTTACCGCGATGCCTTGCGTGCAGCGCTGCTTTACCTGGTCCTTGCCGTGGTCTGGCTGCAAGGTACTGGTTATTTATTGAACAGTTTCTTCGATAGCTCTGACGAGTTGCTGCGCTGGCAACTGATCAACGGCTACCTGTTCGTGGCGCTCAGCGCCGGGTTGATCTTCCTGGCCCGGGCGCGGCTGTTCGAATGCCTGGGCATCGGCGCCCGATTGCGTGAACGCCAGGCGGATCGCGAACGCCTGCGTCAGGCCGCTGCGGTATTCGATTGCACCCGCGAAGGCGTGCTGGTCACGGACCGGCAGGGGCTGATCGTGCACGTCAATCGCGCCTTCATGGAAATCACCGGTTATCAGCGCGAGGAAGTCATTGGCCAGCAGCCCAGCCTGTTCAAGTCCGGGCACCATCCGCCGGGGTTCTATCAGGCGATGTTCGCTTCTTTACAGGCGCGGGACGAATGGAGCGGCGAGATCTGGAACCGGCGCAAGAGTGGTGAAATCTACCCGCAATGGCAGACGATCCGGGTGATCCGCGATGAAGACGGTCGGCTCAGCCACTACGTCGCGGTGTTCTCAGACATCAGCGCGATCAAAGATTCCGAGCATGAACTCAAGCACCTGGCCCACCACGATCCGCTGACCGACCTGCCCAACCGCCTGCTGTTCAGCGATCGCGCCGAACAGGCGCTGGCATCGGCGCAGACCCACAAGCGCGGTTGCGCGCTGCTGATGATCGATCTGGACCATTTCAAACTGATCAACGACAGCCTCGGCCACAATATCGGTGACCGTCTGCTCAAAGCGGTCGCCGCACGTTTGCAGGCATTGTTCGGGCCGGGCATCACCCTGGCGCGGCTGGGCGGCGACGAGTTCGCGGTCCTGCTGGAAAGTTGTCCACAGCCGGCGCAGGCGGCGGCGCTGGCTCAGCGCATTCTCGATGCGCTCAAGGAGCCGTTCTGCCTCGACGGACATGAGCTGTTCATCAACGCCAGTCTCGGTATCAGCCTGTTTCCCAGCGATGCACTAAGCGCCGAACAGCTGTTGCGCAACGCCGATGCGGCGCTGTTCAAGGCCAAGAGCAGTGGCCGTAACGGTTACGCGCTGTACACCGAAGAACTCACGGCCCACGCCCAGCAGCGGGTCGAAATCGCCTTCGAATTACGCCGCGCGCTGGAACAGCAGGAGCTGCGGGTCTACTACCAACCGGTACACGACCTGAAAACCAGTCGCCTGATCGGCGTCGAAGCGTTGGTGCGCTGGGAGCATCCGCAGCGGGGGTTGGTATCGCCGGCGGAGTTCATCCCGATTGCCGAGCGCACCGGGCTGATCTCGGAAATCGACGCATGGGTCATGCAGCAGGCCTGCCGGCAGATGTGCCAATGGCAGCAGGCCGGGGTGGTGCTGTCGTTTGTCGCGGTGAACGTGTCGTCACGCTTGTTCGCCCGCCGCGAGTTGTACGAGCAGGTTGCACAGGTGCTGCACGAAACCGGTCTGGATCCGGCCTATCTGGAACTGGAGGTCACCGAAAGCGCGGTGATGGACGATCCGGAGGTCGCGCTGGAGCAGATGCATCGTCTGCGCGAGCTGGGCATTCGTCTGGCCATCGACGACTTCGGCACCGGTTATTCGTCGTTGCTGCGGCTCAAGCGCCTGCCGGTGCAAAAGCTCAAGATCGATCAGGGATTCGTCGCCGGCCTGCCGTGGGACGAGGACGACGCGGCGATCGTCCGGGTGATCATCGCCCTGGCCCGCAGCATGGGCATGCAGGTGCACGCCGAGGGCATCGAGCAGGCGGAACAGGCGGCGTTCCTGCTGGGCCAGGCCTGTGATCTGGGGCAGGGCTACTGGTTCGGGCGGCCGGTTCCGGAAGCGCAAATCGACTGGAATCGGGCGCCCTTGATCGGTTAAGGGCGGCCTGCGGCGGGTTTGTAGGCGGGCAAATCCGCCGCAAACCCTTGCTGCATCACATAATGTTTTCCAGTTATATAAACATTCTTAAATAGTCTTTTTAAGAATATCCAAAGCTCTCTTATATTGCTTCCACGCCGAACGCAGTGCCGCCCACTGCCAGGCA
Organism: Pseudomonas sp. B707; assembly: GCF_022496685.1. NCBI lineage: Bacteria > Pseudomonadati > Pseudomonadota > Gammaproteobacteria > Pseudomonadales > Pseudomonadaceae > Pseudomonas > Pseudomonas sp. B707. Next base: position 82,501 of record NZ_WTVE01000010.1, read on the forward strand.
TATCCCATACAAAGGAGCAGCACCATGAGCGCATCCCTGCGTAGCGTTGACGGTCAGGACGAAAGCACCATTTTGCGCGAAATCCAGAGCGCCTTGCGCGACCTGCGTTTCGGCGCGGTGGAAATCACTGTGCATAACGCCCAGGTGGTCCAGATCGAACGCAAAGAGAAATTCCGTCTGCAGCAACCGGGTAACAAACCGGCCTGATTCGTAGTCTGCGGCAGCTCCTGCGGGGAGCTGTTGGCAGAAGCTGCCACAGGCTGCGGTCGTTGAATGAGCAACCCGATTCCAGCAATCCATAAGAAAAAGCCACCACCAAGAATTCCAGGAGCTTTCACCATGTCGTCGATTCGCCGTTACGCTTTGGCCGCCCTGGCCAGTGCTGTGTTTGCCGGTTCCGCGGTTGCCAAGGATTACGAACTGCTCAACGTGTCGTATGACCCGACGCGCGAGCTGTATCAGGACTACAACGCCGAGTTCGTGAAGTACTGGCAGTCGGAGCACGCCGGCGACACCGTGAAAATCCAGCAATCCCACGGCGGTTCGGGCAAGCAGGGCCGTGCGGTGATCGATGGTCTGCGCGCCGATGTCGTGACCCTGGCCCTGGCCGGCGACATCGACGAAATCGCCAAACTCGGCAAGACCCTGCCGGCTGACTGGCAGAAGCGTCTGCCGGAAGCCAGCACCCCGTACACCTCGACCATCGTATTCCTGGTGCGCAAGGGCAACCCGAAAGGCATCAAGGACTGGGGCGATCTGATCAAGAACGACGTCTCGGTGATTACCCCGAACCCGAAAACCTCCGGCGGTGCGCGCTGGAACTTCCTCGCGGCGTGGGCCTACGGCCTGAAAGCCAACGGCGGCAACGAAGCCAAAGCCAAGGAATACGTACAGACCCTGTTCAAGCACGTTCCGGTTCTGGACACCGGTGCCCGTGGCTCGACCATCACCTTCGTCAACAACGGTCAGGGTGACGTGTTGCTGGCCTGGGAAAACGAAGCCTTCCTGGCGCTGAAAGAAGACGGCGGCAAGGACAAGTTCGACATCGTCGTGCCTTCGCTGTCGATCCTCGCCGAACCACCGGTGGCGGTGGTCGACAAGAACGCCGAGAAGAAGGGCAACGAGCAGATCGCCGAAGCCTACCTCAAGCACCTGTACAGCCCGGCCGGCCAGGAAATCGCGGCGAAGAACTTCTACCGTCCGCGTGACAAGGACGTGGCCGCCAAGTACGCCCAGCAGTTCCCGAAACTGGAGCTGGTGACCATCGACAAGGACTTCGGCGGCTGGAAAACCGCACAGCCGAAATTCTTCAACGACGGAGGCGTGTTCGACCAGATCTATCAGGCGCAGTAAGTTTCAATAGCCTAAAACGAGCCCCGGATTTATGTTCGGGGCTTTGCGCGTTCTCAAACCAAGGACTTTTATGTCGCGTCGTATCTCCCCCGTCATACCCGGCTTCGGGCTGACGCTGGGCTACACCTTGGTGTACCTCAGCCTGATTGTGCTTATCCCGCTGGCGGCGATGTTCGTCCACGCCGCCCAACTCACCTGGGATCAGTTCTGGACGATCATCTCCGCGCCCCGCGTTCTCGCCGCATTGAAGCTGAGCTTCGGCACCGCGCTGTGCGCCGCGATCATCAACGGCATCATCGGCACGTTGCTGGCCTGGGTGCTGGTGCGCTACACGTTCCCGGGACGCAAGGTGATCGACGCGATGATCGATCTGCCGTTCGCCCTGCCGACCGCCGTGGCCGGTATTGCGCTGACGGCGCTGTACACGCCGACCGGGCTGGTCGGGCAGTTCGCCGCTGACCTCGGTTTCAAGATCGCCTACACCCCGCTTGGGATCACGTTGGCGCTAACCTTCGTGACCCTGCCGTTCGTGGTGCGCACGGTGCAGCCGGTGCTGGCCGACATCCCGCGTGAAGTCGAAGAAGCCGCGGCGTGCCTCGGTGCCAAACCATTGCAGGTGTTCCGTCACATCCTGCTGCCGGCGCTGTTGCCGGCCTGGCTGACCGGTTTTGCACTGGCGTTTGCCCGTGGCGTCGGCGAGTACGGTTCGGTGATTTTCATCGCCGGCAACATGCCGATGAAAACCGAGATCCTGCCGCTGCTGATCATGGTCAAGCTCGACCAGTACGATTACACCGGCGCTACCTCCATCGGCGTGTTGATGCTGGTGGTTTCCTTCGTCCTGTTGCTGCTGATCAACTTGCTGCAGCGGCGCATCGAAACCCCATAAGGAGGCGCGAACCATGTCCCAATCGTCTATTGCGGCCGCTTCCTCGGCCAACGCCGCCCGCCGTGGCAGTGCCACTTCGCGGCGGATCCTGATCGGCCTCGGCTGGCTGATTTTCTTCCTGTTTCTGCTGCTGCCGCTGTTCATCGTGGTGTCCCAGGGATTGAAGAACGGCCTCGGCGCGTTCTTCACTGCGATCTTTGAACCGGATGCCTTGTCGGCGTTGAAACTCACCGTGATCGCGGTGCTGGTGTCGGTGCCGCTGAACCTGGTGTTCGGTGTCAGCGCCGCGTGGTGCGTGAGCAAGTACTCGTTCCGCGGCAAGAGCATGCTGGTAACGCTGATCGACCTGCCGTTTTCGGTATCGCCGGTGATCGCCGGTCTGGTCTACGTGTTGATGTTCGGCGCCCAGGGCCTGTTCGGGCCGTGGCTGCAGGATCACGACATCCAGATCGTCTTCGCCCTGCCGGGCATCGTGCTGGCGACGATCTTCGTCACTGTGCCGTTCGTGGCCCGTGAGCTGATCCCGCTGATGCAGGAACAAGGCACTCAGGAGGAGGAAGCCGCGCGTCTGCTCGGCGCCAATGGCTGGCAGATGTTCTGGCACGTGACCGTCCCCAACATCAAATGGGGCCTGATCTATGGCGTGGTGCTGTGTACTGCGCGGGCCATGGGTGAGTTCGGTGCGGTGTCGGTGGTCTCCGGGCACATTCGCGGGGTGACCAACACCTTGCCGCTGCACGTCGAGATCCTCTACAACGAATACAACCACGTGGCCGCGTTCGCCGTGGCGAGCCTGTTGCTGATCCTGGCGCTCTTCATCCTGCTGCTCAAGCAGTGGAGCGAAAACCGTATCAACCGCCTGCGCGCCAGCGCCGCGGAGGAATAATTCATGTCGATCGAAGTGCGTAACGTCAGCAAGAATTTCAATGCGTTCAAGGCGCTGGACAACATCAGCCTGGACATCCACAGCGGTGAACTGGTAGCGCTGCTCGGCCCGTCGGGCTGCGGCAAGACCACGTTGCTGCGCATTATTGCCGGTCTGGAAACTCCGGATAACGGCAACATCGTGTTCCACGGCGAAGACGTGTCCGGCCACGACGTGCGGGATCGCAATGTCGGTTTCGTGTTCCAGCACTACGCTTTGTTCCGCCACATGACGGTGTTCGACAACGTCGCGTTCGGCCTGCGCATGAAGCCGAAGAACCAGCGCCCGAGCGAAAGCCAGATCGCAACCAAGGTTCACGAGCTGCTGAACATGGTGCAACTGGACTGGCTGTCGGATCGTTATCCGGAGCAACTGTCCGGCGGCCAGCGTCAGCGTATCGCCCTGGCCCGCGCCTTGGCGGTGGAGCCGAAAGTGCTGCTGCTCGATGAGCCGTTCGGCGCCCTCGACGCCAAGGTGCGTAAAGAGCTGCGCCGCTGGCTGGCGCGCCTGCACGAAGACATCAACCTGACCTCGGTGTTCGTGACCCACGACCAGGAAGAGGCGATGGAAGTGGCCGACCGCATCGTGGTGATGAACAAGGGTGTGATCGAGCAGATCGGTTCACCGGGCGATGTCTACGAAAACCCGGCCAGCGATTTCGTCTATCACTTCCTCGGCGATTCGAACCGCCTGCATCTGGGCGATGACAATCACGTGCTGTTCCGTCCGCACGAAGTATCGCTGTCGCGGCATGAGCTGGAGGATCACCACGCCGCTGAAGTCCGCGATATCCGGCCGCTGGGCGCGACCACGCGGGTGACGTTGAAGGTTGAGGGGCAGAGCGATCTGATCGAGGCGGAGGTGGTGAAGGACCACGACAGCCTGACCGGTTTGGCGAAAGGTGAGACGTTGTTCTTCAAGCCGAAGGTCTGGCAGAAAATCGCCAGCCTTTGATCTCGCTCGTTCCCACGCTCTGCGTGGGAACGCCGCTATGGACGCTCCGCGTCCACTGTGACGCGGAGCGTCACGGGATTCATTCCCACGCAGAGCGTGGCAACGAGCGAGCCGGGCAGTGGTTCAGACAGCCGCACGATTCGGATTGACCCGCACCACACCCGCCCGCGCCTCGATCTGCTCTTTCAGCTCATGCCGCATCCCGAGCATGAACGCCAGCTCGGCCACCACAAACAGCGGCCCGACAATCAACCCGCTCAAGTCATCCACAAACGCCGGTTTGCGCCCTTCATAGTGGTGCCCGACAAACTGGATCACCCAACCAATCACGAACATCGCCAGACCGCTGCTGAGCCAGACCATGGTGCTCTGCTGCGCGAGGGCATGCCCGGCCCAGACCGACAGCCCCATCAGTACGGTCATCAGAACCCCGAGCTTCAGCTCCAGACGCAGGTAAAACCACGCCGAAGCAAGGGCAGCGATCACCGCCGGGGAAATCCACAATCCGCCCACCGACCATTCCGGCCGCGACAACAGCACGGCTACCGCCACCACAATCAGCGGAATCCCGATAAAGTGGCTGGCGATGTTGCGCGGGTCACGGTGGTAAGCGGCGTATTGACTCAAATGATCGACGAGGCTTTTCATTGTTGTTCCTCCTGTAGGGTGATCGAATCATGCCCCGGGTTCACGGCTCGCTCTGTCAGGCAGGCGACAATCTTTAGGAGAACGCATGGATAAGGTCTGGCGCGAGCGCCTGCTGACCGGGCAATGGTTCAGTCATCTGCCTTCGTCCTTTCAGGATAGTCTGCTGGCAGCGGCCCGGGAGCGGCGGCTGGCGGCGGGGCAGCGCTTGTTCCAGCGCGGCGATGCGCCGTGCGGGCTGTACGCGGTGCTCGATGGTGCGGTGCGCATCAGCGCGGTCAGCGAGCAGGGCAAGGAGGCGTTGCTGAGCCTGGTGGAGGCGCCGCACTGGTTCGGTGAAATCTGCCTGTTCGACGGCCAGCCCCGCACCCACGATGCCTACGCGGTCGGGCCTTGCACCCTGCTGAACATTCCCCAGGCCACGCTGCTTAAACTGCTCGACGAACAGCCCGTCTACTGGCGCCATCTGGCCTTGCTGATGAGCCACAAATTGCGCCTGACCTTCATCAACCTCGAACAGCTGAGCCTGCTGCCGGCCCCGGCGCGTCTGGCTCATCGCCTGCTGATGATCGCCGAAGGCTACGGCGAACTGGATCCGCCACGCCGGGTGCTGCAACTGCCCCAGGAGCAGTTGGCGTCGATGCTGTCGCTGTCGCGGCAGACCACCAACCAGATCCTCAAGGACCTGAAAGATCAGGGAATTATTGGTCTCGGCTATGGGGAAATCGAGATTCTGGACATGGAAAAACTGCGTGCCACCTGTCAGATCTGACAGTGGTGGGCTCCTATTGGGCGGTGTACAACAAGTGTGTCAAATACGACCGCCCAAGGAGTTGGAACCGATGAACAGTAAAGCTACCGGCACCGCTGATTACTCTAACCTCCCTATCAATAAAAGCGTCCCGGCACCAGTCGTTGTCAAACCCCAAGGTGACGTCAACAACCCGGTTGAATTTTCGGGTACTGGTCTGGCTGGGTGGTGGGTATGGATCATGAAAGTTCCGATTGATGGTGACTCGTTTGCTTCAACTCAAGTCGGCCCGGATGGTATTTGGTCTGTGAAAGAGAAACTGCTTGCAGCTGAATATGAGGCTTTCGCTGTGCAGACGGATAATCGTGAAAGGTCTGATTGGAGCCCGTTTTTCAAGTTCAAGGTCGAATAAGGACGCACCAGCCGCAAGCTGATTTCCAACCCTGCCGCACTGGGACGGTTAGTGAAGTAGAAAGCCCCTGAACATTCAACATTGCTGTCGATGGGCAGGGGCTTTTTTGAGGAGTCTGTTTGAGTTACGAACCGCGATAAGTGGAGAAACCATACGGGCTCAGCAGCAACGGAATGTGATAGTGCTGATCCGTCTGCTTCACTTGAAAGATCACCGGAATCTCCGGAAAAAACGTCTCGTGCTTCGTCTTCTCGAAGTACTCGCCTGTCTTGAATACCACCCGATATTCACCCGCCTCGAACGTTTTGTTCGCCGGGAACAGTTCGGCGATCCGCCCCTGTTCATTGGTGGTGCCCTGCGCCAGCGGCTGCCAGTCCTGGCCGACATGGCGCTCCAGCGTCACGTTGATGCCCGGCGATGGCAGGCCGTTTTCCAGATTGAGTACATGCACGCTCAGCGGATTGCCGGCGGCCAGCGCCAGGCTCGAAAAAGCGCTCAGGCCGAGCGCGGCAAAAGTCATGCGCAGTGGGGTCATGGTGATGCTCCTGGGTTCAAATACGGTTGATGGAAAGGCCGACGATGTCGGCAGCCTTGATCGCGCAGTTCTCGTCTTGCTCGCCGCCGCCGGAACCGGCCACGCCCATGGCGCCGACCAGTTCCTTGCCAGCGAACAGAGGGATGCCGCCGCCGAGCAAAAGCAGCTCGTCGAGGGTGTTGAGGTTGGCGGTTTCCGGGTTGCTGCGGGCGCGCTCGGCGAACAACCGGGTCGGAGTTTTCGTCGACAGCGCGGTGTAGGCCTTGCGTTGGCTGGCGACGGTGTTGTGCGGGCCGATACCGTCGCCGCGCAAGGTCACCAACAGGTTGCCGCCACGGTCGAGCACCGATACCGTGCCGGTGCAGCTTTCCAGCGCTGTGTCGGCCAGCAGCCGTGCGGTTTTCAGATCGAGATCGGCGTGACGGGGTAGCTCAGGCGCGGCGATTGCGGCAGTGCCGAGGCCGATTGCCAGGCTGGCAACCAAGTATTTAGCGGACATGGGCAGGCTCCAGAAGCGAAGGCCGCCACCTTATCCGCCGGTCCCCGTCGAAACCTCGTCAGCCGGATTACAAGTTTGTAATGGGCAACGGCGGCGAAGGGGCCTAGCCTGTGCCTCTGATCAATCGAGGTGTGCCATGCGTTTGCTGGTCGTAGAAGATGAAGCCAAAACTGCGAATTTCCTCGCCAAAGGGCTGGGCGAGTCGGGTTTTGCCGTGGATGTGGCGCTCAATGGTCTCGACGGGCGCTACTTCATCGAGCAGCAGGAATATGACCTGATCATCCTCGACGTGATGTTGCCGGGCCTCAACGGCTGGCAATTGCTGCAGTTGATCCGCCAGCGCGGCGCCACGCCGGTGCTGTTCCTGACGGCGAAGGACGCTATCGAAGACCGCGTGCGTGGCCTCGAACTGGGGGCGGATGACTATTTGCTCAAGCCATTCGCCTTCGCCGAACTGCTGGCGCGGGTGCGCACGTTGTTGCGGCGCGGGCCGATGCGCGAGGCCGAGTCGTACAGCATCGCCGACCTGGAAATCGACGTGCTGCGCCGCCGGGTCAGCCGTGGCGGCCAGCGCATCGCCCTGACCAACAAGGAATTCGCCCTCCTGCATTTGCTCGCCAGCCGACAGGGTGAAGTGCTGTCGCGCACGCTGATTGCTTCGCAGGTGTGGAACCTGAATTTCGACAGCGACACCAACATGGTCGAAGTCGCGGTGCGCCGGCTGCGTTCGAAAGTCGATGATCCGTACATGCCCAAACTGATCCACACCGTGCGCGGGGTCGGCTATCAACTCGAAGCGCCCGACGATGCGCGCTAGATCCATCGCTTGGCGCCTGGCCCTGGCGTTCGCCGCCGTCTGTGCGTTGGTGCTCAGCGCGATTGGCGTGTTCCTGTATCGCTCGCTGGCCTCGGAAATCGCCTGGCGCGACGACATGGCGTTGCTCGGTCGTTTGGAACAGGTGCGCGCGCTGCTCGCCGACAGCGACAGCCTCGACGCCTTGCAGGCGCGGCCACGGCTGTACCAGAACATGCTCGGCAATCTCGACAGTCTGCTGCTGGTGCAACGCGCGGACGGCTCGAATGTGATCACGATCAACCCTCGCCAACGCGCACTGCCGTCCGTGCAGGCCATCCCCCGGGATCAACCGCCGCAACGCCGCGATGTGCTGACCTGGCAGGCAACGGACGGTGTCGAGCTGGCCTTGTTGTCAGGTCAGGCCCAAGGCCCGAACGGCGAAGCGCTGACCGTGATCGCCGGCAAGGTTCTGAGCGAGCGCGAGCAGATGCTCGGCAGCTATCGCCTGCGCTTGTATCTGGCCGTCGGCCTGGGTGCCGTGCTCGCCTTCACGCTGGGCCTGGTGCTGTTGCGCCGTGGTTTGCGGCCTCTGCGCAAGCTGAGTGAAGCGCTGCGCGGCATCGACCTGCGCAGCCTCGACCAACGCGTCCCCACCGCCGGCACGCCAGCGGAATTGCTGGAGCCGGTGCACGCGCTGAACGGCATGCTGGTGCGGCTGGACGACGGCTTCCAGCGCCTCTCACAGTTTTCCGCCGACCTCGCCCATGAAATCCGCACGCCGCTGCACACCTTGCTCGCAAGCAACGGCCAGGCACTGAATTATCCGCGCAGCAGCACCGAGTATCAGGAAGTGCTGGCGTCGAACATGGAAGAGTTCGAACGGCTCAAGCGCATGGCCGAAAACCTGATGTTTCTCGCCCGCGCAGAGCAGGCTGAGCGGGCGCTCGATCTGCGCACGCTGGAACTGCACGAAATCGGCGATGAGTTGTGCGACTACTTCGAAGCCCTGGCCGATGACCGGGAAATCCGCCTCGAAAACACGTTCAGCGGAGAGTTGCTGGCGGATCAGCAACTGCTGCAACGCGCCTTGGGCAATCTGTTGGCCAACGCCGTACGCCATGCCGATGCCGGCTCGGTCATCAGCCTGCGCCGACGCGATGAGCCAGGCCTGTGCTGGCTGCAAGTGCACAACCTCGGCCCGGTCATCGCGGGTGAGCATCTGGGCAAACTGTTCGACCGCTTCTACCGCGTCGACCCGTCCCGCGCGGAGCCGGGAGATTCCGGCGGATTGGGACTGGCGATCGTGCAGTCGATCATGCAGTTGCATGGGGGCCGGGTGCGGGTCAGCAGTGATGCAACGGGTACGGTTTTTGAGCTTGGATTTGCAGCGATCTGAATGGCTTCTTCGCGGGCAAGCCCGCTCCCACAGTAGTCGAGGTGTGACGCGGATTTTTGTACGCCCCAATCCTTGTGGGAGCGGGCTTGCCCGCGAAGAGGCTGGTCGATTCAGAACAAATTCCAACCCCTTCAGCGCAACTGATCCCGAAACTGCCCCGGCGTCATCCCGGTCCAGCGTTTGAACGCGCGGCTGAAGCTGCTGGTATCGGCAAATCCCAACAGATAACTGACCTCGCTCAGCGAGCATTGCGGATCGCGCAGGTGCAGCAGCGCGAGGTTCTCGCGGCTTTCATTCAGCAGGGTGTCGAAGCGACAACCCTCGTCCGCCAGGTGCCGTTGCAGGCTGCGCAGGCTCAGGTGCAGGGCCTGGGCGATGCGTTCAGCGCTGGGTTCGCCTTCGGGCAGTTGTTCTTCGATGGCGTCGCGCACCTTGCGCTCCCAGGTCAGCGGCTTGAGTTGGGCGAGGGTGCGTTTGAGCACTGCTTCGTTGTGCTCGGCCAGTTCAGGGTTGGCGTCGTCGAGGTGACTGTCGAAGTCGGCGAGGGCGAATTCGATGCGGTCTTCTTCGGCGGAAAAATGCACCGGCGAGCGGAACACCTTGTGCCACTGATGCGCATCGGCCGGCTCCGGGCGGCGCAGGTACACCGCCAGTGGTGCGTAGTCGCGACCCAGGCGATTGCGGCAGGTGCGCACGTAGATCGCGGCAAACGCGTCGATGGCCTCGAAGGCGGGCGCCGGGTTGTCGGCCGGAATTTTCAGGCGAAACCGATAGCGGTCTTCGGTGCGGGTCAGCTCCAGTTCCAGCGCGTCGCTGACCACCTGGTGATAACGCACGATCCGCTCGAACACTTCCCGCAGGCTGCCGCTGGCCACTAACGCATAGCCCAGTGCGTGAAAGGTGGTGGGGCTGACGAACCGCGACACCCGCAAGCCGATTGCCGGATCGCCGCTGACCTGCACCGCGATTTCCCACAGACGCGTGGTGGCGGACAACGGATAGCGGGCGTTCGGGTCGTCCATCAGTTGCGGATCGAGCCCGGCCTGCTGACACAGGGCAGTGCTGTCCAGCCCCAGCGCGTCGAGTTGCTTGCGCAGGGCACGGGTCCAGCTAGCGAGAGAAGTCGGTTCCTTCATGCTGATTGGCGCTTCCGGTCAACAGGTTGGCGTTCTCGGCTACCGCGTTTGGAGTCCGCGCGGGGCAGGATGCGAACATCAATAACCAGAGGATGGAAGCATGGACCGTACTTCTGCAAGTCCCCAGCGACACAATGCTGCCCAGCGATCAGCGCATATTCGCGAAGTGGTGCTGGCCAAGGGCGTGGAACTGCGCGAGCGCTACCCGATTCTCAAGCATCAGGATGCACTCGGCGCCGGGATTCTCGCCTTTGCTCTGGCCGGAATGATCGGTTCGGCGGCGCTGTATATCAGCGGGCACCTGGCGTGGTGGGTATGCCTGTTGCTCAACGCGTTTTTCGCTTCGCTGACCCACGAACTCGAACACGACCTGATCCACAGCATGTATTTCCGCAAACAGCGCGTGCCGCACAACCTGATGATGGGCCTGGTATGGCTGGCGCGGCCGAGCACGATCAACCCGTGGATCCGCCGCCATCTGCACCTCAATCATCACAAGGTGTCCGGTACCGAAACCGACATGGAAGAACGGGCGATCACCAATGGCGAGCCTTGGGGTTTCGCGCGGTTGCTGATGGTCGGCGACAACGTGATGTCGGCGTTCATCCGCATGCTGCGGGCCAAGACCTGGGCGCACAAGTTCAGCATCATCAAACGCACTTTGAAGGTCTACGCGCCGCTGGCGCTGGTGCATTGGGGGGCGTGGTATGTGTTTCTCGGGTTCCATGGGGCCAATGGCATCGCCTACCTGATGGGCTCGCCGATCGAATGGTCGGCGACCACGTTGTCGGTGATGCAGGTGATCGACATCGCCGCCGTGGTGATCATTGGCCCGAACGTATTGCGCACTTTCTGCCTGCACTTCATCAGTTCGAACATGCATTACTACGGGGATGTGGAGCCGGGTAATGTGCTTCAGCAATGTCAGGTGCTGAATCCTTGGTGGCTGTGGCCTTTGCAGGCGTTCTGCTTCAATTTCGGCAGCAGTCACGGGATTCATCATTTCGTGGTGAGGGAGCCGTTTTACATTCGCCAGTTGACGGTGCCGGTGGCGCATAAGGTGATGCGGGAGATGGGGGTTCGGTTCAACGATTTCGGGACGTTTGGGCGGGCGAACAGGTTTGTTCGCAAGGAAAATGAAGGGTTGGCGGGTAAGGCGATCGAGGTGAACTGACTTTGTGTTTTCGGCTGGAGATCCAGCCCTCACCCTAACCCTCTCCCGGGGGGAGAGGGGACTGATTGGGGGATATTGGGGAAGTACGCCGACGTGAACGAACTGTTCTGAATCCATAGTCGACTGGTTTTTTCAGGTCGATGTATAGCGAAAGACACCTCGGTAGGCTCCCTCTCCCTCCGGGAGAGGGCTGGGGTGAGGGCAGCTCTTGATCTTGCCACCTCAATCCGGCTGAAACGGCGACTCACTCAAAATCACCCCGGTCTCCTCCACATACCGCTGCCAATGCTCGATCAGCGCCTCAAGCTTCTGCGGCTGACTCGACGCCAGGTCATGAATCTCCCCCGGATCACTCCCCAGGTCGTAAAGCTGCCAGGTCGCCGGCCCGACTGGACCGGGGATCCACACCGCCTTCCACTGCCCCTGCCGAATCGCCCGGCGCCCGAACAATTCCCAACCGGTAACGGTGTGTTCGTCATGCACCTGCGCCGTCTCGCCAGACAAAAAGCCCAGCCACGATTTACCACGCAACTGTGCCACCGGTTTGCCGTGCCATTGCTTGCCGGGATGGCGCACGCCAGCCAGATCGAGGATGGTCGGCGTGATGTCCATCACCGTGCCGAAACCATGGCTGATCTGCCCCTTCAGCGGCAGTTGCGGATAGTGCAACAGTGCCGGAACGCGAATCCCGCCCTCGGTGGTGAACGCCTTGAACAGGCGCGACGGCGCGGTGGCCACCTGCGCCCAGTTCGGCCCGTACCAGACGTAGGAGTTGGCGCGTCCGATGTTGTCGAGGCTGTTGTCGTAATGCTGGCTCAGATAGGTCACCAGCTCCGGGCCGAATTTCGGGAAGGCCTCCAGCAGCGCGCCTTCGGCACCGTTGTCGGACATGAACAGGATGAAGGTGTTGTCGAGCTGGCCCTGCTGGCGCAGATAGTCGACGACGCGGCCGATGTTCCAGTCCATGCGCTCGACCATCGCCGCGTAGACCTCCATCGCCCGGGCGGAAATGCGTTTTTGTTCATCGCTCAGCGCGTCCCATTGCGCGGTCAGCTGGATCAGCGGATGCGGCTCGACATCCGGCTCGATCAGCCCCAGCGATTTGAGTTTTTCCAGACGCTCGAGGCGCAGCACTTCCGGCCCCGCGTCGTAGCGGCCGCGATATTTTTCGACGATGTCGGCGGGCGCCTGCAACGGCCAGTGCGGCGCGGAAAACGGCAGATAGGCGAAGAACGGCCGGCTCTGGTCACGCTCCTTGAGGTACTGCAACAGCTTGTCGCCGAAGGCGTCGGAGGAATAGAAATCCTTGGGCAATTCGTCGATGAACGTGTCGTCCTCGATGTACAGCGCCGGGGTGGATTTCAGCAGGCCGGGCGTGTGTTCATCGTAGGTCGGTTCGAATCCGTAGTGGTTGGCCGCGCCGGGCAGCAGCGAGAACGAGCGCTCGAAACCACGGGCGTGGGGCGCCAGTTCGGCAGTCAGGCCCAAGTGCCATTTGCCGCTCATCAAGGTCTGGTAACCGGCCTCGCGCAGCAACTCCGGCAACGCGACGACACGATCGTTGAGATAGCCTTCGTAACCCGGTTTGCCGATAAGCTCCGGGGTCAGCGCTTCGGCCATGGTGCCGATGCCGGCGATGTGGTGATCGGTGCCGGTGAGCAGCATCGAGCGGGTCGGCGAGCAGGTTGGTGCAGTGTGAAAATCGGTCAGGCGCAGGCCATTGTTGGCCAGGGCATCGAGGTTCGGCGTGGTGATTTCGCCGCCGAACGCGCCGATGTCGGAGAAGCCGAGGTCATCGGCCAGAATCACCAGAAAGTTGGGACGTTGCGGCATCAACAGGCTCCTGTTCAGCAGGCAATGAACGACAACGGCAGATCACGGATCTGTACCGGCACGCTCGGTTGGTAATGGTCGTCACTGGTCAGCTCGTGCAGCAGTTCTTCGCGCAACTGATGGAAGTCGAAACTGCTGCGTTGGCGCGGATGGGGCAGGGCGATGTCCACCACTTGTTTGATCCGGCCGGGGCGCGGTTCCATCACCACCACGCGGTCGGCGAGGAAAATCGCTTCCTCGACATCGTGGGTGACCAGAATCGTGGTGATCTTTGCCCGCTCGCGAATCGCCAGCAGTTCGTCCTGCATCTGCTGGCGGGTCAGCGCATCGAGGGCGCCGAAGGGTTCGTCGAGCAACAGGATCCGTGGGCTCGCCACCAGACCGCGAGCAATCGCCACGCGCTGGGCCATGCCGCCGGAGAGTTGATGCGGGTAGGCGCGGGTGAAGTCGCGCAGGCCCACCAGTTCGATGAAATCGTTGACGCGTTGCTGCTTTTCAGCGGCGCTCAGCGGCTCGTTGACCAGGCCCAGGCCGATGTTGTCGGCTACGGTCAGCCACGGGAACAAACGGTGCTCCTGAAACACGATGCCGCGCTCGCCGCCGATGCCGCTGACGGCTTTGCCATCGACCGTGATCTGCCCGCGAAACTGCGTGTCGAGGCCCACCAGCAAACGCAGCAGGGTGGATTTGCCGCAGCCGCTGGAGCCGACGATGGCGACGAATTCGCCCTCGGCGATGTCGAGGTTGAATTCGCGAATCGCCTCCAGTTCGAAACCGTCGACGTCAAAGGATTTGCCTACATGGTTGAAGCTGACAATCGGTGCGTTCATGCGTGTCTCCAGCGGGTGGCGCGGATTTCCAGGCGTTGGCCAATGAGGTTGAGCAGGGCGCCGGTGAGGCCGACCAGGAGCATCCCGGCCATGATCAGGTCCATGCGCAGCAGTTGTTGGGCGCCGATCATCTGGCTGCCGATGCCGCCGTTGGACGGCATGAAGTATTCGGCGCCGATGGTGCCGAGCCAGGCGTAGATCAGGCTCAGGCGCAAGCCGGCGAAAATCCCCGGCGCGGCGCCCGGCAATACCAGTCGACGCAGGCGCTGGCCGAGGCTCAGGCGCAGGACCTGCGCGGCTTCGTTGAGTTGTGGCGAGAGGTTGGCGACGCTGCGTTGAGTCGCGACAAACAATGGAAAGAAAGCGGCGAGGGCGACGAACACCCACTTCGCCAGTTCGCCTAGACCGAACCAGGCGGTGAGCAGCGGCACCCAGGCGAAAATCGCGATCTGGCGCAGGGCGGCGAGGGTCGGGCCGAGCACGCGTTCGCTGGTGCGCGACAGACCCAGCAGCAAACCCAGCACGAGGCCGAGGCCGCCGCCAATCAACAGACCACCTAGTGTGCGGCCCAGGCTCAGGGCCATGCCCGAGATCAACGTGCCGTCGAGCAATCCGTTTTTCGTCGCCTCAAGCACCACCCACGGACTGACCAGAATGTTGGCATCGATCCATTGCTGATCGACCGCCAGTTGCCACAGCGCAAACAGCGCCAGCGGCAGCAGCCACGGCTGTACGCGTTGCCAGCCTTCGTAGCGTGGGCCGCGACGGATTTCTGCCGTGGCCGGGTGCGGCCAGTGCACCAGTTTTTTGTCCAGCAGACCGATGCCGCGATCCATCGCCACGCCGATCAGGCCGATTACGACGATGCACACGAAGACGATGTCGAGCATGAACAGCTGTCGCGCCCAGACCATCAGGTAACCGATGCCTTCGCTGGAGGCCAGCAGCTCGACGGCAAGCAATGAAGTCCAGCCAGCGGCGAGCGCCAAGCGTACGCCGGCCATGAATGCGGGGAGGGCGGCGGGCAGCACCAGACGACGGATCAACAGTCGTGGCGGCAAACGTAAAACAGCGGCGGCTTCACGCAATTTGGGTTGCGCATCACGCACGCCGACCAGCGTGTGCAGGGTTACCGGCACCACGATGGCCTTGACCAGCACCACCAGTTTCAGCGTTTCGCCGATGCCGAAAAACACCATGAACAACGGAATCCACGCCAGCGTCGGCACCTGGGCCAGGCCGGCGAATGTCGGGAAGATCAGGCGCTCGAGGCGGCGGCTGAAGCCCAGCGCCGCACCGAGCACTGCGCCGGCGCTAACACCCGCCAGCAGTCCCCAGAACAACCGTTGCAGGCTGATCCACAAATGACTCCACAACTCGCCCTGGGACAGTTCGATCGCGCTGCTCCACACCAGTGACGGCGCGGGCAGGATCTGTTCGCTCATCCATTGATTGCGCGCCGCCAGCCACCACAGGGCGAACAGTCCGAGCGGTAATATCCAGGGTAAAACGCGGTGGCTCAGGCTTGGCCAGGTGCGCCGGCTTTTCAACGGCGGTGCGGCCAGTGGCAGGCTGAGCAGGGATTCACGGGCCATGGGTGACCTCCGTTGTCGGGTTGGATCGAGTCAGCGGAATTAGCTAAAAACCAATTGTTATAAGTGAGTTAGAAAATAATCATTTTGGAGATAAGCAGCGCCATTTAAGGCCTCCAGCCCTGCGCGCATCCAATGCATTCGAAGAATATTTTCGATGCTCTCCATGCATACGGCTCTGCATGTCCCGACTTTGCTGGCTTAGCTTGAAAAGCTATAAAAATGTGCTTTTTAAGTATTTAAGCGCTGATACGGATTGCGCCTACTTTCGGCTCCTCAATGCCCGCCGTGATCAGGAGCCGCACCCATGAACCTTCCCTTCAAACGTGTCATCAGTCTGTTTGCCGCGCCGGCGCTGGCGGGTCTGCTGGCGTTCTCTGCCCAGGCCGACGAGCTCAAGGAAATCAGGATTGCCGTGCCTGATCTGAGCGCGGGTACTCAACACAGCGGCGGGGGCATCGTGGACGTGCTGCGTGATCAGCAGATTTTCGAAAAGGCTTTCGCCGATCAGGGCATCAAGATTCAGTGGAGCTTCTTCAAGGGCGCCGGACCTGTGATCAACGAGGCGTTCGCCAACGGTCAGGTGGATCTGGCCTATCTCGGAGATCTGGCGGCCATCATCGGCAAGTCCAACGGTCTCGATACGCGCCTGCTCAGCGCCAGCGCCCGGGGTGTGAAGCAATACCTCGGCGTGGTGCCGGGTTCGGGGATCAAGACGCTGCAGGATCTCAAAGGCAAGCGCGTGGCGATCTTTCGCGGCACCGCGACCCAGTTGTCGTTCGATGCGGCGCTGGCCAGCGTGGGCCTGAGCGAGAAGGACGTGAAGGTGATCAACCTCGATTTCAACGCAGCGGTTGCGGCGCTGGCGGCGAAGCAGATCGATGCGTCGTGGGGCAGTTCCGGGTTGACTGCATTGCAGGCCAAAGGCTTGGCCGAGTTGCCGCTTAACACCAAGGATCTCGGTGGCGCCGGCAGTGTGCAGTCGGTGCTGGTGGGCACCGGCAAGTTTGTCGACGGGCATCCGGAAGCCGTGGCGAAGCTGCTCAAGGCGCAGCAGCAGGCGGTGGAGTGGTTGACTCAGGACAGCAACAAGGACGCTTACGTGCAGCTTGTGTCGGGACTGGCTAGTTATCCGCCAGTGATCCTCACCCAGGATCTGAAGGATCAGAATCTGAGCGAAGTGTTCCCGTCGACACTGGATCCGCTGTTCCTCGAAAACCTGCAGGGCAAGGTGGATCTGGCGGCGCAGCAGAAGCTGATCCGCAAGCCGTTCAAGGTGAACGAGTGGGTGGCGCCTGAGCTGGCGGCTGCGAAGCTCTGAATCTTGCGGTCATTCCCGCGCAGAGCGTGGGAATGACCCTCAAACCGCGACGCTGATCGCCTGTTTATCCACTGCCACCAGCGTCTCGATCATCGCCCGCGCCGCCGGTGACAGCCGGAATCCCGTGCGGCTGACGATCCCGCACCGTGCATTCATGCTCTCCAGGTTCTGCGGCAGATTGCGCCAGTGCAGCAGCGCCAGCGAGCCTTGGGCGATGTCCTCGACAAACGCCTCTTCAGTGCCGACACCAATCGCGTTGGATTGCAGCACCACTTTCACCAGCGCCGGAAAGTGCTCGGTCTCGATGGTCGGCGAAAAGTCGATCCGGCCGCTGAGATTCGCCAGCAGTTTGCGAATGCCCGGCGGGATCAGCGTGGTCGCCAGCGGGTAGTCGAACATGTCGTTGGTCGACAGGCTTTCCTTGGCCAGCAGCGGATGCCCCGGCCGGCAGAAAAACACCCCGCGCTTGGGCGTCAGCGGCTGGGTCTGGAAGTTCGGGTCGGACTCGAAATGGCGGATGTCGGCAATGAAGAATTCGATCTCCTCGCGGCTCAGGGCGCGGCTGAGTTTTTCCCAGTTATCCACCTGAAAACAGGTGCGCACTTTCGGGTGCGCATTGATGAATTGCGCCACCGCGTCCGGCACCAGTTTCACCGCCGGCGCCGGGCCGCAACCGAAATGCAGTTCGCCGGCGTCGAGCTTGGTCATCTGCGTCACTTCGGCGCTGAGCAACGCCGCGCCCTGCACCAGGGTCAGGGCGTGTTGCAGCACCACTTGGCCTTCGGGTGTCGGGCGCAGATCCTTGTTGCCGCGATCCACCAGCACGCAGCCGAACTCCTGCTCCAGCCCTTGGATGCTGCGGCTGAATGCCGGTTGAGTGATGCCCATGGCGTCGGCTGCGCGGACAAAACTGCGGTGTTCGTTGAGGGCGATGAAGTAGCGCAACTGGCGAAGATCCATATGCTTTTCCGGCATCCTAAAAATAGCTCGAAGGCATTTGCGACGAGGTTGCTTGAGGTTTTAAATGCAAGCTCTTATTCCGTCAACGAAGCATGTGAATATCTATTAGATGTAAATGGAATATAGATAGAGCGTTGTTTCGCTGCCGTCCAACCGCAAGCAGTCGATGAGGGTCTACCTATGAGCAATGCCGCACTCGCTGTAAAACCCGCTGTCCACACGCTGGACATTCATCCGGTGGCCGGCCGTATCGGCGCCGAAATCCGTGGCGTGCAGCTGTCCGGTGAGCTGGATGCCGCGACGGTTGAAGCCATTCAACAGGCGCTGATCCAGTACAAGGTGGTGTTCTTTCGCGAGCAGACCCAGCTCGACGATCAACGTCAGGAAGCCTTCGCGCATCTGCTCGGCGAGCCCGTAGCGCACCCGACCGTGCCATCCCGCGAGGGCACCCGCTATCTGCTGGAACTGGACGGCGCCGAAGGGCAGCGCGCCAACTCGTGGCACACCGACGTGACCTTCGTCGATGCCTACCCGAAAGCCTCGATCCTGCGCTCGGTGGTGGCCCCGGCGTTCGGTGGCGACACGCTGTGGGCGAACACCGCGACCGCGTACAACGAACTGCCGACTGAATTGCGTGAGCTGGCAGACAAACTGGTGGCCGTGCACAGCAACGAATATGACTACGCCGCCGTGAAGCCGGACGTGTCGGCGGAAAAGCTTGAGCGCTATCGCAAGATCTTCACCTCGACCGTCTACGAGACCGAGCACCCGGTGGTGCGTGTGCACCCGATCAGCGGCGAAAAGAGCCTGCTGCTGGGGCATTTCGTCAAGCGCATCAAGGGTTATTCCCAGGCCGATTCGGCGCACCTGTTCGGCTTGCTGCAAAGTCATGTGATCCGCCAGGAGAACGTCGTGCGCTGGCGCTGGAAGGCCGGTGATGTGGCGATCTGGGATAACCGTTCGACGCAGCATTATGCGATTGATGATTACGGCACTCAGGATCGGGTGGTGCGTCGGGTGACGCTCAAAGGGGAAGTGCCGGTCGGGGCGAATGGGCAGCGTAGCCAGACCATCAAAGGGCGCGAGTAAGAGCAGAAGATGATCGTTCCCACGCGGAGCGTGGGAACGATCAGCACCTCGGCGGGGGGAGCGATCACTGTCACCAAACGCCGATCTGCACCATCTTCTCGGTCTCCGGCTCCCCATAACGAAACCGCTGCCCGCGCAAATCAATCTCCTGATGACTGATCGTCGTGCGCCGCTTCAGCCCGCGCACCCACTCGAACAGATACCCCGCATGCTCCTCGCGCACCGCCGCATACGCCGGGTCCGCGCCCAGATCCTGCAGCTCCTGCGGATCATTCAACAGATCGAAAAGCTGCGGCCGGAAGCCGTCATACGCCAGGTATTTCCAGCGCTCGCTGCGCACCATGGTCATGCGGCAACGGTCGATCGGCTGGCCCAGTCGCTCCCGCGCCGGGGCCTGGAAGGCGTAGTCGTATTCGCTGATCGCATAGCGGCGCCAGTCCGGGTTTTCACCGTGCAGCAGCGGAATCAGCGAGCGACCTTCCAGGCGATGCTCGGCGCCCGTCACGCCCAGCGCTTCGAGAAAGGTCGGCACGCCGTCGATGGTTTCCGCCAGGCGTTCATCCACCGTGCCCCGGGTGACATCCGCCGCTGCGCGCGGGTCGCGCACGATCAATGGCACACCCACCGCCTGCTCCAGCAAAAACTCCTTCTCGCCCAGCCAGTGATCGCCCAGGAAGTCGCCGTGATCGCTGGTGAACACGATCAGCGTGTCCTCCCAGCGGCCGTTGCTTTGCAGGAAATCGAAGAGCCGCCCCAACTGATCATCGACCTGTTTGACCAGGCCCATGTACGTCGGGACCACGTTCAGTCGTACCGGATCTTTGGAGAAATTCAGGCTTTCCTCATGCTGGCGAAAGGCCTGATAGACGGGGTGGTCGCTGGTAGAGGCATTACGTACCGGTTCGAGAATCGATTTCGTACTGTACAAAGTGTGGTACGGCGCCGGTACGATGTAGGGCCAGTGGGGTTTGATAAAGGACAGGTGTAAAAACCATGGTTTTTCACCTTGCTCACCGATGAAGTCGATGGCTCGATTTGTAGTGTAGACAGTCTCTGAATGTTGCTCGGGAATTCGCGCCGGCAAATGGGCATTGCGCATTTTCCAGCCGCTGAGGATTTCGCCGTTGTCGCCTTCGGCCGCGTTGGCCCAGTCGTGCCAGGGGTTACGCCCTTCGAAACCCTGCTCGCGCAAGTAATGGGTGTATGGCGCGGATTCGCGTTTGTCATCGAACAGCGGGTCGTCGGGGAAGATGCCGTCGTGACGAAAGTACGGCTCGAAGCCGACTTCGTTCAGCACTTCGGCCTGGGCGCTTTCAGGGTTGATCGCCAACCGCTGCAAGGCATCCACGTTGGCCGTGGCGTGGGTCTTGCCGACCAGCGCAGTACGAATGCCGTGGGGTCTCAGGTAATCGCCGATGGTCAGTTCTTCCAGCGGCAGCGGCACGGCGTTCCACGCCACCTGATGGCTGCTGACATAGCGCCCGGTGTAGGCCGACATCCGCGACGGTCCGCAGATCGTGCCCTGTGTATAGGCGCGGCTGAAGCGCACGCCGGCGGCGGCCAGGCGATCAATGTTCGGGGTGTGCAGGTGCGGGTGGCCGTAGCACGACAGGTAATCGCGGCGCAGCTGATCGCACATGATGTACAGCACGTTGCGCACGGGGTTTTGCGGGTTGGACATGGGGTTCACCAGTCAGAAAGACAGGCGAGGTTTTTCGCTTTCGGCGAGGGTGTTCGGCAAGTGCATTCGGGGAATGCTTGCCATGCATGAAACGCATGGGCTCAGACGGCGAGGTTCGCCAGTGAGCACACCTCCTCATCCACCGCATCGATCGCCTTGATCTGCTCGATCATCGCCTCGGCCAACGGCGACAGCCGATACCCGGCGCGGCTGACAATTCCGTAACGGGTGTAAAGCTCCTCCAGATCATCCGCCAACCCTTCGACCTTCAAGCACACCAGTTCACCCCGCGCTTGATGCAGTGCATCCGAATAGGCACCGACGATGCCGATCGCATCGGAGCGCAGCACCACGCCGAGCAGGCTGGCGCTGTTCTCGCACTCCACGTTCGGAACGAAATCCGGGCGACCACTGAGGTCGACGATGACCTTGCGCAGATTCGGCGGGCGAATGCTCACGGCCAGCGGATAACTCATCAATTGCTCGGCGGTGACCCGATCCGATGCGGCCAGCGGATGCCCGGCGCGACAGCAGAAATGCCATTTGCGCGGTCGCAACCGGTGGGTCAGATAATCCGGATCTGCCTCGAAGTGCCGAGTGTCGGCAACGAAGAATTCGAACTCTTCGCTCAGCAGCCTTTTGCTCAGGCTTTGCCAGTCATCGACCTGGTAATGCACCCGTGCTTTCGGGTAGCGGCCGATGAAGCTGCCGATCGCTCGCGGGATCAATCCTGCCGCCGGCGCCGGGCCGCAACCGAAGCGCAATTCCCCCGCCTCCAGCCCGTTGAACTGGCTGATCTCGTTGGCCATCTGCTGCGCACCGCTGACCAGTCGCCGCGCATGTTCAAGCAGCACCTGGCCCTGTTTGGTCGGCGGCAATTCCTTGCGCCCGCGATCCACCAATTGGCAACCGACGCTGTGCTCCAGCGCCTGAATGCTGCGGCTGAACGCTGACTGCGACAGGTTCACCGCCTGCGCGCCGGCGACGAAGCTGCGTTGTTCGGCGAGGGCGATGAAGTGTCTGAGTTGGCGCAAGTCGATATGCATTTTTCACATAAAAAATATCCGGGAAATGCATTGGATATGCATTAGGTCGACTCCTTATAAAGGCAATCTCTTATGCAGTAAATCTTTGTAAAAACATAAATAAATAACTTAAAAGAATATGCGACATGGAAGATGTCTGCGTGTTTTTTGACCAGGAGCAGCCCCATGAGTCCGTTGAACCTCGCTTCACCGCCGCCGCCACGACGGCTCAAACGTCTGCCTCTGGCCCTGTTGCTGGCGGGGAGTGCCAGCTGGACCCACGGCTACGCCGCTGAAACGCAAACCCCTGTGCCGGCACCGGCCGGCAAGACCGCGACCGCCACTTCGCAACTGGAAACCGTGACCGTCACCACCCGCCGTCGAGAAGAAAGTTCTCAGGACGTGCCGACGCCCATGAGCGTGGTCAGCGGCCAGACTCTGGAGACGCAAAGGGTCTACCGGATTCAGGATCTGCAGCAACTGGTGCCCAGCGTCAACGTCGCCTACATGCATGCGCGCCAGTCCAGCGTGTCGATCCGGGGCCTGGGCAACAACCCGGCCAGCGATGGTCTGGAAGGCAGCGTCGGGCTGTACATCGACAACGTTTATCTGGGCCGTCCGGGGATGGCGGTGTTCGATCTGATGGACATCGAGCAGCTCGAAGTCCTGCGCGGGCCGCAGGGGACGTTGTTCGGCAAGAACACCACCGCCGGCGTGATCAACATCAGCACCCGCGCGCCGAGTTTCACCCCGGAGCGCAGCATCGAAACCTCGGTCGGCGAGGACGGTTATTTCCAGACCAAGGGCACGATTTCCGGGCCGCTCAACGATGTGCTGGCCGGGCGTTTGTCGGCCTATCGCACTCGTAGCGACGGCGACATCAAGAACGAATTCAACGGCCATGATCTGAACGGCGGTTCCCGCGACGGCTTCCGTGCGCAGTTGCTGTTCAAGCCCAACGAAAACTTCAACCTGCGCTGGATCGGTGATTACAACGAAGAGGATTCCAGCGCCGGCACCCGCGTGCTGTACAACACCGGGCCGACCATCAATGGCGTCAATCTCTACTCGGCCCGCGCCGCCGCTGCCGGCGCGACGCTGGTCAACGGCTCGCACCGCAAGGTCAATCTGGACAATGACCAGCACGTCACCGTGCATCAGGGCGGCACGTCGGTGGAGGCCAACTGGACCCTGCCGAGCGACTTCACCCTGACCTCGGTCAGCTCCTACCGCTTCTGGAATTTCACCCCGCGCAACGATGATGGCCTCAACGTGCCGGCAACCTACAACGCCGGGGTGTCGGTGGAGGACAAACAGTATTCCCAGGAATTTCGTCTCGCCTCGCCCAAGGGCGAGTTCTTCGATTACGTCCTCGGTGCCTACTATTTCGGCTCGGACCTGGACAACAAATCCTTCGCCTATTACGGCCCGCAGGCAGACATCTGGAACGGCACGCCACGGGGCGCGCTGGCCAACGTCAACAGCGTCGGCCGTGGCCATATCAAGACCGACAGCTTCGCTCTGTTCGCCCAAGGCACCTGGCATCTGACCCCGCGTCTGGATTTCACCGCCGGGGTGCGTGGCACCTATGAAGAGAAGAACGCCTGGGTCAATCGCGACGCGCCGGTTGGTGGTGCTGCTGTCACGGGTGCCGCCGCCACCGCGCGACGCGGCCGGACTGGCGCCTACGATTCCGGCGACCTGAACCAGTACAGCTCCAGCCCATCCGGATTGCTCAACCTCAGCTATCGCTTCACCGATGATCTGCTCGGCTACGCCACCTTGTCTCACGGTGAAAAATCCGGTGGGGTCAACCTTGTGGTCGGCTCGGCCCCGACCGCTGGTGCCGACTCGTTGCTTATCGGTACCGAGCGCGCCAACAACGCCGAACTCGGTTTCAAGAGCACGCTGTGGGATCGCCGTTTGCAGCTCAACGCCAACGTGTTCTGGACTCAGGTCAACGCTTACCAGACCAACGCCTACGACGACGTCAACCGTGTGCAATACCTGACCAACGCCGGTTCGGTGCGCTCGCGCGGCGTGGAGTTCGAGAGCACCGTGATCCCGTTGCGCGGCCTGACGCTGAACTTCAACGGCTCGTACAACGACGTCAGTTACCTCTCGTACAAGGACGCGCCGTGCCCGCCGGAAGTCAGCCAGGCACCGGGTGCTCCGGCCTCTTGCGACCTCAGCGGCCATCAGGTGGTCGGCGCCTCGAAGTGGATCGGCAACGCCAACGGCAAGTACGAATGGAATCTGGATAACGGCCTGCAGCCTTACGTCACCGGCAGCTACGCGTTCCGCTCCAAAGCGGTGGGCACGGTCGAAGATTCCGACTATGGCCAGATCCCGAGCTATGCGGTGGTCAATCTCTCCACCGGCCTGCGCGGCGATTTCAACCAGGGTCAGTGGGACATCTCGCTGTGGCTGAAAAACGCCTTCGACAAAACCTACTACACGACCCTGTGGACCGGCGGCAACGGCGGCTATGAAGGTTTGCTCGGAACGCCGCGCACCCTCGGCGTCACCGGTCGCTACGACTTCTGATCGATCCTTCAAGGAGCTGCATCATGTTGCGCATCAAAATCGCTTTACCGGCGTTGTTGTCCGGCGCAGTGCTCAGTGTCGGGGCGCTCGCCGCACCCAGCGTCTACCCCACCGGCGTCACCCGTTACGACCCGGCCAAGGCCTTCAATCAATATGTGATCTTCAGCGGTGCCGACAAGCAGACGCACCTGATCGACATGAACGGCAACGAGGTCAAGAACTGGCCTCAGGCCGGTTTCCCGTCGGCGATCATCGACCCGCAACTGGTGGGTGGCGAGCGTGGCCATGTGTTGCTGCAACTGAGCGAAAAGGATCCGGGCAAGCTCGGTTCCGCCGGCAACGGCCTCGGCAATCAGAGCGTCGGCGAGCTGGACTGGAATGGCAAAGTCGTCTGGCAATGGGGCGACAAGGCCCCCGGTGGTGCGGCGCAACAGCATCACGATCAGCGTCGCCTGAGCAACGGCAACACCGTGGTGCTGGCGAACAAGGTGCACAAGGTCAAAGGCTTCAAAGTGCCCGAGGTGATTGACGATGCGATCTATGAAGTCAGCCCCGCCGGCGAGGTGAAATGGCAGTGGCTGGCGTCGGATCACTTGAACGAATTCGGCTTCACCACCGAGCAGTTGAAGCTGGTTCGCGCCAGTGAAAATCCGGATTATCTGCACATCAACAACCTCAGCCTGGTCGGGCCGAACAAGTGGTTCGATGCCGGCGACAAGCGCTTCAACCCGGACAACCTGCTGATCGATTCGCGCAACGCCAACTTCATCGCGATCATCGACAAACACAGCGGCAAGGTGGTCTGGCGCCTGGGGCCGAATCTGCCGCTGGCCAATCCGAAAACCGCGCAGAAAATCCCGCGCCCGGTGGACCAGTTCGTCGGCCAGCATGACGCGCACATCATCCCGGCCGGACTGCCCGGCGCGGGCAATCTGCTGGTGTTCGACAACCAGGGTTCGGCGGGTTACCCGAACGTCACGCTGGGGCTGATTTCCGGTTCGCGGGTGCTGGAGATCGACCCGGTGAAAAATGAAATCGTCTGGCAGTACAGCGCGGCGAATTCGAAGCAGCCGGGGTGGGCGTTCTACAGCTCGTTCATCAGCAGCGCGAGGCGCTTGCCCAACAGCAACACGCTGATCGACGAAGGCATGAACGGGCGGTTTTTCCAGGTGACCGCCAGTGGTGAAAACGTCTGGGAATACGTCAGCCCTTATCTGGGCAAGGCACCGGGCAGTGACGCGATCAGCAACTGGGTCTATCGAGCCCTTCCTGTGAGTTATGACTGGGTGCCGGCAGGAACGCCGCGTTCGGAGACGGCAGTGATTGCGCCGGCCATTGGTGTGCAACAAACTAACGCCAGTCGTTAGTTATTAAGAGTCTTCCGAATCGAAATAAGTTATGAGCGACATGAATAGTACATATAGCAATTTCGTTGAAAAGTCGCGTGGACAATAAATGAATGTCCAACCATCCTGAGTGTCGTGAGTTTCCAGGAGGAAACTTGCTCTCATCGGAAGACACTTATCCAACGATAAAGGAAATCTCGTTATGTCGAGCATTAATGGCACTTATGTGAATGCCAACTCTGGCGCCAAGCTGGTTATCACCGACGGTAATGATTCCAATGGCAGCTTCAGCGGCACCCTCAGCCAGGGTGGCGTGAATTACGACATCCGTTACGGGAACTACCACTTCCAGAACAGCACCGGCAACCCGACCACAATCGCGGTGCTGGCTCAGAACGGAAATAGTGGTTATCAGACCTGGACGCTGTTTTCGCCTGATCACAACTACGCGAAACTCCGGGCTACCGGCTCCCGCGTGAACTTCGATGGTGAAGTTGTGAACTTGGGTGGTGAGTTTCTGAAGCAATAAGAAATTCCGTAAATCGAAGGCCGATGCATTAAACATGCATCGGCCTTTTTGTTTGCCTTTTAAAAAGTTCGTCAACTATCAACTTGGTATTAGTTGTCACTGAATCCCGGGTCACCGATAACCCGATGCCTTGGATGAATACTTTTTATGCCGGGAAAGCATGTCGATTCCGGCGAATCGCTGAAAGCCTTGCAGGCCGTGGCCTTGGCGGAAATGACTGTTTCGTATATTCCATAAACATCTATTCATAACATGAAAGATTACTTTCGGAGATAAGCGTCTAGCCCAATGATTGACCCATCGATCACGCCGTGGGGGATTCAACAAGCGGCGAATCGGCTACGCGAAAAAACGCAAAGAGACCGCAGGGAGTAAATCAATGGGCAATGTCCAGACCGCCGCCAGTGCACAGGAGGTGCTGTGGCGCCAGGCGCCGAGCGGCGAGTTGGTCGATCTCGGCCGGCCCCATCGCGTGCCGTTGGGGCAGCTGCGTTTGCAGCGCGCGCCCAAGGGCATTCTGAGCCGCCGCGAAACGATTCTGCTCGGCGTTCTGGCGCTGGTGGTGCATGGCGCGGTGATCTACTGGATCAACCAGCATCCGACACCGGCGCTGCCGATCGTGCCGCCGGAAATTCCACCGATGACCATCGAGTTTTCGCGCCCGGCACCCCCGGCACCACCTGTGGTTGTACCGCCGCCACCGGCACCTGTGGTCGAGCCACCGCCGCCAGTGGAAGACGAACTGGCAACCAAGCCGCCACCAAAACCGAAGCCGATTCCCAAACCGAAACCGGTCGCCAAACCCGTACCGAAACCGGCGCCAAAAGCCGTCGAGCAACCACCGGCTCCGCCACAACCGGCAGCCCCGGTCGCCGCGCCCGCGCCACCTGCACCACCGGCGCCTGCTCCGGTGACGCCGGCCTCGGCCAACGCCGCGTACCTGAAGAACCCGGCGCCGGAGTATCCGTCGCTGGCCCAGCGTCGCGGTTGGGAAGGCACGGTGTTGTTGCGGGTGCACGTGTTGGCCAGCGGCAAACCGGGCGAGATCCAGATTCAGAAAAGCAGTGGCCGGCAACAGCTCGACGACGCGGCGCTGGACGCCGTGAAGCGCTGGAGCTTCGTGCCGGCGAAGCAGGGTGATGTCGCCCAGGACGGCTGGGTCAGCGTACCCATCGATTTCAAGATTCATTAATTGGTAATCAGCCGGCTTTATTCTCGCGGTGTGTCTGTAACCGTCATCGCGAGCAAGCTCGGCTCCCACACACGAGGGAACACATCATGACGTTACTGGCATCTCCACTGGAATCCATCGAAAGCGCGGTGATCTGGCTGCTGGTGGTCTTCTCTGTCGCCACTTGGGGCCTGGCATTGCTCAAGGCTTTGCAGTTCGGCCGGTTGAAGGCGCAGGACCGAAAATTTCACAAACGCTTCTGGGCGGCGTCGAGTCTGGACTCCGCCGCCGAGTTGAGCGAAACCCAGCCCGGCGCGGCAGCGCGGGTGGCACAGGCCGGTTATGCGGCGATACAAGTGGGCGAGGCGCCGCAGGCCAATGACCTGAGCCAGGCGATCAATCATCAGGATCGCCTCGAACGTGCCTTGCGCCAGCAGATCGTCCGCGAGCGCCGTTCGCTGGAAACCGGTCTGGCGGTGGTCGCGAGTATTGGCAGCACCTCGCCGTTCATTGGTCTGTTCGGCACGGTGTGGGGAATCATGGAAGCGTTGAAAGGCATCAGCGCGGCAGGTTCGGCGAGCCTGGAAACGGTCGCAGGGCCCATCGGTGCAGCGCTGGTCGCCACCGGGGTGGGGATCGCGGTCGCGGTGCCGGCGGTGCTGGTTTACAACTACTTTTTGCGTCGTCTGAAACTGACGGCGGCGGACCTGGACGACTTTGCCCACGACTTCTACAGCCTGGCGCAAAAGAGCTCGTTCCGCGTACTGATCCACCCGACCGCGCACAAGGCTGCGGCCCAGGGCAACGCAACAAAAGTGAAGGAGGCGTCCTGATATGGCCTTCTCCACGCAAGACAGCGACGAGGTGCTGAGCGAGATCAACGTGACGCCGCTGGTGGACGTGATGCTGGTGCTGTTGGTGGTGTTCATCGTCACCGCGCCGCTTTTGACCAACGCGATACCGATCAACCTGCCGAAAACCGAAGCGGTGGCGCCGGTCGAGCAGAAAGACCCGTTGGTGGTGAGCATCGACGGTGCTGGAAAACTGTTTATCAACAAGGACGAAATCCAGCCGGACCTGCTGGAGTTCAACCTCAAGTCGGCCAAGGCCAAGGACCCGGAAGTGCGCGTGCAATTGCAGGCCGACGACGGGGTGAATTACGGCGAAGTGGCGCGAGCCATGGCTTCGATTGAGCGGGCGGGCATCACCAAGCTGTCGGTGATCACTGCACGATAAGGGTTTCACGTTTTTCCGGGGCCGTCTCCTTGGCAGGGTGCGGCCCCTTTTTTTGCCGAATGCTTAATATGCTTTTCAGGTCTTAATAAATAGCTTCTTATTCCTTAACGAATATATATCCCGTCCCTATACTCGTTCAGGAACAGACACGACGCAGGAGAGCTCCCCCATGCGCAACGAATCAATCCGTTATCTGATTGTGCCGGGCTGGCAAGGATCGCCAGAAGATCATTGGCAAACCCACTGGCAGAACAGCCTGCCCAACAGCGCGCGGGTGGAGCAGGCCGACTGGCTGACGCCGCGTCGTGAAGACTGGGTCGCGGCGCTGGCCGAGGCGATTGCCGCCGACAGCTCGCCGGTGATTCTCATTGCTCACAGCCTGGGCTGCATCACCGTGGCGCACTGGGCGGCCACCGCGCCACTGCATCATTTGCGTCAGGTGCGGGGGGCGCTGCTGGTTGCGCCGGCAGATGTCGAGCGTCCGGCGTGCGTGCCGGCACTGCGCAATTTCGCACCGATCCCGACCGATCTGCTGCCGTTCCCGAGCCAGGTCGTCAGCTCCGACAACGACGCCGCCGTCAGTGCGCCGCGTGCGCTGGAACTGGCGCGCAACTGGGGCGCCGAGGCGGGGATTCTCGCAGGTGCCGGCCATATCAACGTGAAGTCCGGGCATCAACGCTGGGAGCAGGGATTCGCTTATCTGTATCGCCTGCAAAACCGCATGGAACACCACGCCCGGCGCCGTGCCTGACCACTTTTATTTTTTCAACGCCCCCGTCTCCCGGCGATTTGGGGCGGGAGTCTGCCATGAGTTTTGAAACCTTCGGCCAGCCGTTGCTGACCTTTCCCGATGCGGAAAAAAGTCCCCTGAGTATTCGCGCCAAGGCGCTGGTGTTCGTCGATCCACGCTCGCGCCAGTTGCGCGAGGAAATGGCGCAGCTCGCACCGCGCTCGATCTCGGTGTTGATTCGCGGCGAGACCGGCACCGGCAAGGAATTGCTCGCCCGCCACATCCACCGCGCCAGTGATCGCAGCGGCTTGTTTGTCTCGGTCAATTGCGGGGCGATCAGCCCGACCTACGCCGATGCCGAATTGTTCGGCTACGCCGCCGGCAGCTACAGCGGATCGGCCAGCAGTCGCGCCGGCTGGTTCGGTTCGGCCAACGGCGGCACCTTGTACCTGGACGAGATCGGCGACCTGCCGCTGCCGATCCAGATCAAGTTGCTATCCGCACTGGAAAATCACGAAGTCACCCGCGTCGGTGCGCATCAACCGAGTCCGGTGGACGTGCGGCTGGTCGCTGCGACCAGCATCGATCTGGCGCAAGCGGTGGCGGCGGGGAAATTCCACGAGCGGCTTTATCACTATCTCAGCGAAGGACATCTGGAACTTCCGGCATTGCGCGCGCGGGTCGGCGACATTCTGTCGTTGGCCGAGTACTTCCTCGGCATTTACAGCCAGCGTCTGGATCTGCCGGTGCCTTTAATCAGCGAAGCGGCGCAGCAGGTGCTGGAACAGCACAGTTGGCCGGGCAACACCCGGGAGCTGGAAAACGTCATTCATTTTGCGCTGCTGGTGAGCACCGGCGACGAAATCCTGCCGGAGCACCTGAACCTGCCCGAGGTGTCTGGGCCGCAGGTTCAGATCGAGCGTCAGGTGGCGAGCGTCAGCCTCAACGGCACCGTCGACGAACGTAAGGCATTGAAAGAATTGCTGTTGAGCCTGAGCGAGGCGTTGTAACCATTTTGTTCAACATGAACAAAATGGAATATGAAGCTGAATAAACGTTATTGTCCGGGAATAAAAAATCCCGGTATTGTCCGCTTCACGCCAGCAGTAGCACATCGCTGGCACACGTATTAATGCCGTCGTCGATGACGACCGTGATTTTCGATAAGGACACTGCATGAAAAAGGTTCTGTTGTTTACCGCATTGGCGGCTGCTCTGACTGCTTCCCTGGCCCAGGCCGGCGAGAAACTGGTGGTTGCTGCGACGCCCGTACCGCACGCCGAGATCCTCGAACTGATCAAGCCGACCCTCGCCAAAGAAGGCGTGGATCTGGAAATCAAGGTCTTCACCGACTACGTACAGCCGAACGTACAGGTTGGCGAGAAGCGTCTGGACGCCAACTACTTCCAGACCAAGCCTTACCTGGACAGCTTCAACGCCGGCAAATACAAGGACGACAAGGCCAAGTACCTGGTGACCGTGCAAGGCGTTCACGTTGAACCGTTCGGTGGCTACTCGAGCAAGCACAAGACCCTGGCCGAACTGCCGGACGGCGCCACCATCGCCATTCCGAACGAAGGCAGCAACAGCGGTCGTGCACTGATCCTGCTGCAGAAGGCTGGCCTGATCGAGCTGAAAGATCCGAAGAATGCCTTGGCCACGCCAAAAGACATCGCCAAGAACCCGCACAACTTCAAGTTCAAGGAACTGGAGTCGGCCCTGCTGCCGCGCGTTCTGAAAGAAGTCGATCTGGACATGATCAACACCAACTACGCGCTGGAAGCCAAGCTGAACCCGACCAAGGACGCCCTGGTGATCGAAGGTGCTGATTCGCCTTACGTGAACTTCCTGGTTGCCCGTGAAGACAACAAGAACAGCGACGCCATCAAGAAACTGGCCGCTGCCCTGACCAGCCCTGAAGTCAAAGCGTTCATCGAGAAGAAGTACAACGGCGCGGTACTGCCGGCGTTCTGATCCGACGCAACAGCAACCCCCTTCAAGGTTGAAAAAAAACGCCGATGATTAGCGATGGTCATCGGCGTTTTTTTTGCGTGTGGATAACTCAGGCAGCGCTGGTTTTCAGCGCCCTGCGCAAAGCCACCAGCCATTTCACGAAATCCTGCGGGTCCGGTCGCTGCGGCACTTTTACGTCCATGTTCTCTTCCTTGTTATGGGGTTGGCCGGGGGAGTCTGGCCAAAAGCTGTTCGTCCTTGGAGGGCTTTTACGAAAAAAAGATCCGTCCTACAGCGAAAGGAAAAATAGCCTTCTTATTCTGTCGGGGCAAACCCGCAGGATAGTTTTTTGCGTGATATCAATATGCTTTAACGGTATTTAAATTCTTTTTCTTATACCTTTAAAGTCGGTGCCTGCCGGACAGTTACCCGCTGTCCATGGACTGCACCACCGTCGCTTACCGAGCGGCGTCAGGATGTTTCATGACCTTCGATTACGCATTTATCCTCAGCACCCTGCCGGCGTTTCTCAAGGCCGTGGGCGTGACGCTGCAGGTCGGTTTGATCGCCATTGGCACCTCGCTGCTGGTGGCGCTGCTCAATGCAACGATTCTGGTGTTCCGCACGCCCTACCTGCAAAAACTGGTCGGGCTGTATGTGGAACTGGCGCGCAACACGCCGCTGCTGATCCAGCTGTTCTTCGTCTACTTCGCGTTGCCGGCCCTGGGGATCAAGGTTTCCGGCTTCAGCGCCGCGATCATCACCATGACGTTTCTCGGCGGGGCCTACCTCACCGAAGTGCTGCGCGCCGGTGTCGATGCGGTGCCTCAGGCGCAGCTTGAATCGGGCCGCTCAATCGGCCTGTCCCACGGTCAGTTGCTGCGTTACGTGATCCTGCCGCAAGCGGGGATCCTCAGCCTGCCGTCGCTGTTCGCCAATTTCATTTTCCTGCTCAAGGAGACCACCGTGGTCTCGGCAGTGGCGGTGCCGGAAATTCTCTACACCACCAAAAGCTACATCGCGCTCTACTACAAGACCTACGAAATGCTCGCCGTGCTGACGCTGATCTGCGTGCTGCTGTTCCTGCCGCTGTCGCTGCTGTTGAGCCGTCTGGAAAGGAGGCTCCAGCATGGCCAGTTCGGGTCTTGAACTGCTCTGGGTGTCGTTGCCGCAACTGGCCAAAGGCGCCGGGCAAACCCTGTCGATCTCGTTCCTCAGTATCGCCATCAGCACCGTCGGCGGCGTGCTCTACGGCGTGCTGCGCACGCTCAACGTGACGTGGCTGAACGCGCTGCTGCGGATCTATCTGGAGCTGTTCCGGGCGATCCCGGTGCTGGTCTGGTTGTACCTGCTGTTTTTCGGCCTGCCGATTTTCTTCGGGCTGAGCCTGCCGAGCTTCTGGTGTGCGGTGCTGGTGCTGTCGCTGTGGGGCGCCAGCGAGGTTGGCGAAGTGGCGCGCGGTGCGTTGCATTCGTTGCCGCGCGGGCAGCGTGAAGCGGGGCTGTCGATCGGTCTGAACGCGGCGCAACTCTACGGTTACGTGCTGCTGCCCCAGGCGCTGAAACGCATGACGCCACCGACCATCAACGTCTACACGCGGATCATCAAGACCAGTTCGCTGGCGGTGCTGATCGGTGTGGTGGATGTGATCAAGGTCGGCCAGCAGATCATCGAGCGCACCTACGAATCGGTGCTGATCTACGGCGCGCTGTTTCTGTTTTTCTTTTTCATCTGCTACCCGCTGTCGGCCGCCTCGCGCGTGCTGGAGCGGCGCTGGACGCAAGCATGAGCGCATTGATCGAGTTTCAGGGTTTCAACAAATTCTTCGGCGAACAGCAGGTGCTCAAGGGCATCGACCTGCAAGTGAAGTCCGGCGAAGTCATCGTCATCCTCGGCCCCAGCGGCTGCGGCAAAAGCACCTTGCTGCGCTGCCTCAACGGTCTGGAAACCGCCCACAGCGGTCACCTGAAGTTCGCCGGCCGTGAATTGCTGGACAAGGCCACCGACTGGCGCGAAGTGCGTCAGCAGATCGGCATGGTGTTCCAGAGTTATCACCTGTTCCCGCACATGAGCGTGCTCGACAATTTGCTGCTCGGCCCGCTCAAAGTGCAGAAACGCGAACGCCGCGAAGCACAGCAACAAGCCGAAGCGTTGCTCGCGCGCGTCGGCCTGGCGGACAAGCGCGACTCCTTCCCGCGCCAGCTCTCCGGCGGCCAGCAGCAACGCATCGCCATCGTCCGCTCGTTGTGCATGAACCCGCGGGTCATGCTCTTCGACGAAGTCACCGCCGCCCTTGATCCGGAGATGGTCAAGGAAGTGCTGGAAGTGATTCAGGGCCTGGCCCGCGAAGGCATGACCCTGTTGATCGTCACCCACGAAATGGCCTTCGCCCGCGCGGTGGCCGATCGCATCGTGTTCATGGATGGCGGGCGCATCCTTGAGCAGAACCCGCCCGAGCTTTTCTTTACGAACCCGCAAACCGCACGCGCGCAGCAGTTCCTGGAGAAGTTCTCCTACGTCGAAGCGCTGACTTCAACGACTTCGCCCACAACGTCTCAAACCAAGGAACTGGAACTGCCATGAAAACTGCCAAAGCCTTATTTGCTTTACCGCTGATCAGCCTCGCGCTGCTGGCCGGCTGCAACAAGACCGAAGAACCGGCCAAGCCGAAAGTCGCCAGCGAAAGCACCGCGCCGGCCGGTTACCTGGACAAGATCAAGGCCCGCGACAAACTGATCGTCGGCGTGTTCACCGACAAGCCGCCGTTCGGTTTCGTCAACGAAGCGGGACGCTATGTCGGCTTCGATACCGACATCGGTCGTCAATTCGCCAAGGATCTGCTGGGCGATGAAAACAAGGTCGAGTTCGTGGCCGTGGAACCGGCGAGCCGCATTCCGTTCCTGCAAAGCGACAAGGTCGACCTGATCCTCGCCAACATGACCGTGACCCCGGAGCGCAAGGAAGCGGTGGAATTCACCAACCCGAACCTCAAGGTCGCGGTGCAGGCGCTGGTGCCCCAAGGCAGCGAGGTGAAAAAGCTGGATGACCTGGCGACCCGCACCACCATCGTCACCACCGGCACCACCGCCGATATCTGGCTGACCAAGAACCACCCGGACTGGAAACTGCTGAAGTTCGAGAAAAACTCCGAGTCCCTGCAAGCCCTGGCCAACGGCCGTGGCGATGCCTACGCGCAGGACAATCTGGTGCTGTTCAGCTGGGCCAAGCAGAACCCGGGCTACCGCGTGCTGGACGAAAAACTTGGCGCCGAAGCGCCGATTGCCCCGGCGGTGAAGAAGGGCAATATCGAATTGCGCGACTGGGTGAATACTGAACTGGCCAAGCTTGGTGAGGAGAAATATCTGCTCAAGCTGTATGACCAATATGTGCGTAAAGAGCTGAGTGATGACACCAAGCCCGAGAGCGTGATTGTTGAGGGTGGGAAGTGGCAGGGCTGATTGCCTGACAGGTCGGCGGTGAGGATGCAGAGCAACCCCTCACTGTAGAGACCGGTACATCCTTTACACATTAGACCGGGGACATCGTTTACACCTTTTACAGGCTTGATACGCGGTTGGCACCGCGCTCAAGCCTGCCTAAACAGAAGTTGCAAAGGTACAGCTCCCACACGTCATCAGCCACTTCCTTCAGCGCGATGTCCTCGCCGATCAGCGCCTCGCCCAAAAACATTCGTTGCCCCTTCCACTTGAACTCGCCGTTCGAACGAACCTTGCGTACCTCAACCTCAGGGCCATATTCGACCGCGGGCAAGTAGCCCGGATACGGGCGCAACGAAGGTCTGTATACGGAAGCCGGCGGTTTCATGCCCAGTGCGGTGTGTGGTCGATCATGGTTGAAGTCCTGAACGAACTCTTCAAAGGCCAGCTGCTGGCGTACGAGATTTTCCGCAGGTGTTCGCAGTACCGCTGCTTTGAGGGTGCGGTGCATCCGTTCGTGTCGACCGTTCTGGTCAGGACGCCCTGGTGTGATTGTCTCGATATGGATGCCATGCCTGATGAACCAGACGGACAGCTTCGACAGCCGCGCCAAACCGGTCGATGCGAAAGGCGCCCCGTTATCTGTGCGGATTACGTCCGGCAATCCAAACTCCCGGAAAGCCCATTCGAATCCCTGTCGCGTCGGCTCGCTGTGCGTGCCGGGCAGCGCCCGGCAGAGCAGCAGATAGCGGCTCATCTGATCGGTAATGGTCAGCGGATAGCACCAATTGCCGTCCTGCATCCTGAACTGCCCTTTGAAGTCGGCACACCAGGTCTGGTTGGGTTCATCGGCCGGGCGTAAATGCGTCGGAGCACGCGGGCGCAAAGGATAAGGGCGCCGCGCAATGACCAAGCCAGCCTTCTTCAACCACTCACCAGCAGTGCTCGCGGCCGGCCATGGGATCTGTGGATCGGACTTTCGCAGGCGATCAATGATCTGTTTGGGACCTCGATCCGGATGCTCGTTTTTCTTGGCCAGCAATGTGGCGATGATTTCATCCGGGGTTTGATGAGGGCAGTTCAAAGGCTTGCGGGATTGCTCTTTCAAGCCATCCACACCGAGCGCTGCATACCGATCCAGCCACTTATCGACGGTTGGCCGGCTGACCCCATAACGCCGGCTCAATTGGCTCTTGGTGTAGCTGCCACTGAGCCAGTCACTGACTAATTTCACTCGTTGATCCATCGGGGACTCTTGATTCCAGGGCATGGTCAGCACCTCCTGACCATGATTGATACCTGTAAACCATGTCCCCGGTCTCAAACGTAAAGGATGTACCCGGTCTTTACCCACCCCAGCCCTCTCCCGGAGGGAGAGGGAGCC